>DASTVV010000122.1:0-12247 GCA_035758925.1 Gemmatimonadaceae bacterium | reverse complement strand
CGATTGAAATCGTGCATGTTGCGACAGCCGTTGGCCGCGAGCAGCTCGTAGCGATCCTGCATCTCGAGCACGGCCCACTTCAGGACCGCGGCGGCGTCGCGATTGTCGGTTACCACCTTGTGCCGCAGATGCGGGAGGGTGTTGTACACCGACAGCTCCACCATCTTGGGATCCACCATCAACAGCCGCAGCGTGTGCGGCGTATGGCGGTAGACCAGGCTCGTGATGATCGTGTTCACGCAGACCGATTTTCCGGACCCGGTCGCACCGGCGATGAGCAAGTGCGGCATCTTCGCCAGATCGGCGATCACCGGCTTGCCCTCGAGATCCTTCCCGATCGCAATCGGGAGCCCGGCGCGCGCGTTCTGAAACTCCTTCGTCTCGATCAGCTCGCGGAACGACACTATCTCCGCGTTGGGGTTGGGAACCTCGACGCCGACCGCGCCGCGGCCCGGAATCGGCGCGACGATGCGGATGCTCGCCGCGCGCATCGCGAGGGCGAGATCGTTCGAGAGGTTCGCGATCTGCCGCACCTTCACGCCCGGCGCGGGCTCGATTTCGAACTGGGTCACCACAGGACCGGTGGTGCGCCCGACGAGCTGGCCCTCGATCCGGAACGTGCGCAGCGCCTCCAGGAGCTTGACCCCCATGGCGTCGAGGGCGGCTTTGCCGGTATCCCCGTAGCGAGCGGGTACCTCGGTGAGCAGCTCTGGCGACGGCAGCTCATCATCAGCCACGACGTCCGCGGCATCAGCCGGTACGAGCGCGAGTGCCGGCACGTCTGCGTCGCCCCCCCTTGTCTTGCGCTTGCGCGATTTCCTGGTGGCCGGCGCGGGCTCGACGTCCAGGTCTTCGGCAACGACGGCCGACACCGGCGCGAGTGCGAGCGCGTCGTCCGGCCCGTCGACCAGCACCGAGGCGAGCGCGCGCGCCGATCCTGGTTGCGGCTGTGGTACACTGGGACCGATTGGTCCGCGACCGACGACGGCGCGAATCGGATTCCACGCCAGGGTCGCGGCTGTGAGCGCCGACGAGGCCAGCACCCAGACGAGCCAGGCGCCGATGCCACCAAACCACTCCCGCCAGTAGAACGAGACGAACGCTCCCCACAAGCCGGCCGAGAGACTCTGATCGCCCAGGCGCGGATGTACCGCCAACCCGACGCCGATCGGCAGCAGCACGACCACGCCGGCGAAGAAGACCATCCACTTTCGGTCCGTAGCGGACTCGAGCCGGCCGAACACCCGCAGCGCGTGCACGGCCGGCGCAAATGGCGCCATCACGGCCGCTGGCCATCCCACGATCGCGACAAGGGGATACGCCAGATACAAACCAACGGGTCCGACGTTGGCGCGGACATCCACACCGCCGCGAAGCTGGGCCAGCGCCAGCACACCGAGCGCTCCGCCCAGGAATACGGCAAATACCAGGAGCGCGATGCCGGCGATCTCGCGTTTGAGGTGCGGATTGCTCACGACACCCTCCTCAATCCGGCCGCCGTCTCAGCGCGCGCGATCCGGCCCGAGCTTGGTGATCTGCCGGTCCTGATAGATGGGTATGACGGGGACCGTGTCCGGTTTCCCGCACGCGACCAGATCGTTGCCGAATCCCGCGTCGCGGAGGGCGATGCCATGGGACGACGTCGCGAACAGCCGCTTGAGATTCGACCCGAACTTCTTGTCGATGAGCATCGCCGCGAAGGCGCCATCGTTGATCTCAGCCTTCGAATGCTTTTCGGTGATGTGCCGGACGAACAGGCCCGCACACGCGGAATCCTCGATCGCGTAGTGCTTTTCATGCCCCGCACACACGATGGCGACGTCTGTGCCGCCCCGCAGCGCGGCCCTCAGCATGCTGAGCACCGCCGAGAAGTTGACGTATGACGCGATCATCACGTCACGCGCGCCCTGCACGGAGAGGATGGCCGACGTCCCGTTGGTCGTGCTCATCAGGATCGTCTTCCCCTCCACCACCTCTTTTGTGAACTCGAGCGGCGAGTTGCCCATGTCGAAGCCGGGAATCGCCTGCATCTTCCGCTCGCCGGCCAGCTTCACCTCGCTCTTGGCGAGCGACTTGGCGCGGCTGACCACTTCCTCGCCGCTGGCCAGCGGAATGACGGCACGCGCGCCGTTCGCGAGCGCGACTGCGATGGTCGTCGACGCGCGCAGGACGTCCACGACCGCGACGGCACGATTGGCCACGTCCGCGGCGGCGACTTCCTGCGGTCCGAAGAACACGTCAACGCGCATCAGGTCTCCCGAAGATCACGGAACAGCTCCGGTTCACGTTCGAGGAACTTCGTGTCGACATCGCCCCGCACGAAGCGGTCGTTTTGCATGACCCGTGCGAGGAACGGAATAGTAGTCGTGACGCCTTCAACGACGAAGGACTCCAGGGCGACTCGCATGCGCGCGATCGCCTCGGCGCGGTCATGGCCCTGACAAATCAGCTTGGCGAGCAGCGAATCGTAATACGGCGGAACGCTGTAGCCCGCATAGACGTGCGAGTCCAGCCGGACTCCGGGGCCGCCGGGAGGGTGCCACGTTGCGATACGCCCCGGGGACGGCTGGAAGTTGCGGGCGGGGTCCTCCGCATTGACGCGGCACTCGATGACATGACCGCGGAGCGGCGGCAGCTGCGAAACGCCGAGCTTCTCCCCTGCCGCCACGCGAATCTGTTCCTTCACGAGGTCCACACCGGTGAGCATTTCCGTGACGGGATGCTCCACCTGGATGCGGGTGTTCATCTCCATGAAGTAGTACTTGCCGTCCGAGTCCAGCAGCATCTCGATGGTCCCGGCACCGACGTAGCTGATCGCCTTGGCGCCCGCGACCGCCGCGTCGCCCATACTCTCGCGCAGCTGGGGCGTCATCGCCGGACTGGGCGCTTCCTCGATCAGCTTCTGGTGGCGACGCTGGACCGAGCAATCGCGCTCGCCGAGATGGATGACGTTCCCGAACCGGTCGCCCAGGATCTGGAACTCGATGTGGCGCGGCCGCTCGAGGTACTTCTCGACGTAGACATCACCGTTGCCGAAGGCGGACAGCGCCTCCGATCGGGCCAGCTGGAAGGAGCGAGCAAAGTCGTCCGCGTCGCGGGCGACGCGCATGCCCTTGCCGCCTCCGCCGGCCGCGGCCTTGATGATCACCGGGAACCCGATGCTCCGGCCGAATTCGAGCGCCGCCTCGGAGTCCTCGACCGGCCCCGGCGTACCGGGGACGATCGGCACTCCCACTTCGCTCATGGCGCGCCGCGCGGCCGCCTTGTCGCCCATCACGCGGATCTGCTCCGCCGAGGGGCCGATGAACGTCACGTTGGACGCGGCGCAGGTCTCCGCGAATTCCGCGTTCTCCGCGAGGAATCCATACCCCGGATGAATCGCATCGGCGCCGGTGATCTCGGCCGCGGCAATGATGCGCGGGATCCGGAGGTACGAATCGCGCGACGGCGCCGGCCCGATGCAGACGTCGTCGTCCGCGAAGCGCACATGCAACGACTCGCGGTCGGCTTCGGAGTAGACGGCGACCGTTTGAATGCCCAGCTCACGGCACGCGCGGATGACACGCAGCGCGATTTCACCGCGATTAGCGATCAATACTTTCTTGAACATGTCGACGCGGGTGCGCCTTACTTCTTCTCGAACGCGCTCCAGCTTTGATCGCTGGTGCCAGCCACGCCCTGCACGCGTAGCGCGAATTCCGCGGGGCTCGTCGCGTAGAACAGCGCGCTCTCGTACGAGATCACGCCCTTGGAGTACCACTGCATCAGCGACTGATCGAACGACTGCATGCCGTACTGCACCGTTCCTTCCTTGATCAGGTCGGGAATGTTGAGTGCCTTCTCCATGTCGCGGATCTGGTCGCGGACAGCGGCCGTGTTGATCAGCACCTCGATCGCCGGGACGCGACCCGGCTTGTCCGCGCGCGGGACGAGGCGCTGTGAGACGACCGCCTGGAGCGCATTGGCCAGTGAGAACCGCACCTCCGCCTGCTGGTGAGGCGGATAGAAGGACAGCACGCGCTGAATGGTCTGGGTTGCGTCCGTCGTGTGCAGCGTGGAAAACACCAGGTGGCCGGTATCGGCCGCCTTGAGCGCGGCGTCCAGCGTGTCCATGTCGCGGATCTCACCGATCAGGACCACGTCGGGGTCCTGACGCAGCACCCGCCGCAGCGCCTGCGCGAACGTCGCGGTGTCGGTGCCGACCTCGCGCTGGTTGATGTGGCAGTTGATGTCGCGGTGGAGGAACTCGATCGGGTCCTCGATCGTGATGACGTTCGACTTGTGATTCTCGTTGATGTGCTGGATCATCGCGGCGAGCGTGGTCGACTTGCCGGACCCCGTGACCCCCGTGACCAACACCAGCCCGCGTGGCTTGAGCGCGATCTCCTCGAGGACCTTCGGCAGGAGCAGATCATCGAGCGTCCGCGCCTGATACGGAATGGCGCGCATCGCGTAGCACAGGGACCCGCGCTGCTGGTAGAGATTCACGCGGAACCGGCCGATGCCAGGCACGCCGATGGCGAAGTCGCACTCCTTGTCGTCGGTGAATTGCTTCACCTGCTTCGGATTCATCAGCTGTTCGGCCAGCGTCTTCAGGTCTTCCGGCTTGAGCGCCGGAAAGTTCAGCGGCTGGAGATCGCCGTTGAGTCGAACCGTGGGCGGCCGTCCGACCTTCAGGTGGAGGTCCGACGCGTTCAGCTGCACCAGCATCTGCAGCACTGCCTTGAAGTTGAACGCTCCGCCGGACGACTCGGCGGCATGGGCGCTCGCGTGGCTCGTTTGGCTAGGCATTGGGATCGATCCGGAAGAGGACTTGCCCGTATTCGACGGGTTGCGCGTCCTGGGCGAGGATTTCCTTCACCACGCCGGCGTACTCAGACTCGATCTCGTTCATGATCTTCATCGCTTCGATGATGCACAGCGTCTTCCCCTTCTGGACGCGATCACCGACGGCGACGTAAGGACTGGCTCCGGGCTCGGGCGCCGAATAGAACGTGCCGACCATCGGCGACTTGACCTCGAGCCCAACCGAGGCCGGCGCCGCCCGCTCCGCGACGGCCGCAGGAGCCTCCGGGGCAACCGCTGGCACCCCCGCGACGGGCGTGATGCGGGTGTCGACGAGCCCCGGCTGCAGCATCGCCGGCACGGTCATCGGCGCCGCCACCTGGACCCCGCCGCGCTGCGTCGGACTCTTCGCGATTCGGATCTTGACGCCCTTCTCAGACGAAATCTCGATCGAGTCCACCGACGAGCTGTCGATCATCTCGATGAGTTTTTTGACGTAGCGTAGGTCGATCATAGGTCCGTTGCGTGTTTCCATCGCGCGACTCGCGTCAACCGATCTCGATCAGCTCTCGCGTGAAGCGCGTGAGCACCTCTGTGCCGCCGGCTCCCAGGTGGACATCATCTTCGATCCGTACTCCGCCCCACCCTGGCCGATAAATGCCAGGCTCCACCGTCACGACCGCGCCCTCGACGAGGGGACCTTCCGCCGTCTTTGCCAGCCGCGGCGCCTCGTGCACCTCGAGCCCGATGCCGTGCCCGAGGCTGTGTCCGAACAGGTCTCCGAAACCGCGGTCCTGAATGTAGCCCCGCGCCACGCCGTCGGCATCCCGTCCCGTCATGCCCGGGCGCACCGCCTTGGCCGCACGCTCGTTGGCAACTCGCACGACGTCATGCACTTCGCGCTGCTCCGCGTCGGCGCGTCCCACGACGAAGGTCCGCGTGATATCCGAGCAGTAGCCGTTCACGCGTGCGCCGAAGTCGAGCAACAGAAAATCACCGCTGGCCAGCGGACGCTCGGTGGGACGCGCATGCGGCAGCGCCGCATTGGGGCCCGACGCCACGATCGAGGGAAACGCAAAGCCGTCACTCCCCGCCTGACGAAGCGCGGACTCCAGGACGCCGGCAACCTGAAGCTCGGTCATCCCCGGTCGGATGCTTTCGATCGTCCGATCGAGCGCCTGCTCGGCCGCAGCCACGGCCGCGCGGATACACGCGACTTCGCCACCGTCCTTGCGTTCGCGCAGTGTCTCCACGAGGTCGAGCGTGGGACGCCACTGCCACCGCGAGCCCGATTCGAGCAACCGCTGGAAATCACGGTGCACGAGATGCGCCGATTCGAAGCCTGCAACTTCGACGTGGCTGAGCTGCGTCACGTTCTGCCACAGCCCGTTCCAGAGACT
This sequence comes from Gemmatimonadaceae bacterium, assembly GCA_035758925.1. Lineage (GTDB taxonomy): Bacteria > Gemmatimonadota > Gemmatimonadetes > Gemmatimonadales > Gemmatimonadaceae > DASPMP01. Next base: position 6,062 of record DASTVV010000122.1, on the reverse strand, counting down.
CTGCCCTTCGATGACGACGCGGGCGAGATCACCGACTTCCTCGGCCGCCTGCGTCTGGTACCTGAAGTCGGTGATCAAAAGCGTTTCCCGCGCTGTCACGAACATCAGCGCGCTGGAGCCGGAGAATCCGCTGAGATAGCGCACGTTCGCAGGGCTGCTCACGAGCAGCCCGTCCAGGTGTGCGGCGGTGATCGCGTCGGTGAGTGCCTCCAGCCGCCGGAGCCGCTGGTCAGTCATGCGCCGCGAGATGCGCGACGAGCCCTCGAAGCGCCAGCTCGTACCCAAGCACGCCGAGACCGCAAACCATGCCGACGGCCGCGCTGGCGAGCATCGAATGCCGACGCTCGGGCTCACGCGCATAGATGTTCGAGATGTGCACTTCGACGAACGGAACCGCGACGCCAGTCAGCGCGTCCCGCAGCGCCAGACTGCTGTGGGTGTACGCACCCGCGTTGATCAGGGCGCCGTCCACCCGGCCGCGCATCGCATGCACCTGATCAATCAGGTCCCCTTCGCCGTTGTGCTGTGAGAACTCGAGCTCCACGCGCAACTCGGCTCCCACCTTCCGCAGACGCCGTTCGACGTCCTCCAGAGACTCGTGACCGTAGATCTCCGGTTCGCGAGTACCCAGAAGGTTCAGGTTTGGCCCGTTGAGGACGGCAATTCTCACTTCTGCTTGAGGCCCTCGAGCCATTGCGTGAAGTCCGCGATATCATCGGTCGCATTGGCGTCGGCGTCCGCGGGCGCCTGGACACTCGACGCTGGCGGCGTCGTCGCCCGCCGCGAGAAGAACTGGTCGAAGGAGAAACTCGATGGCGCCGCAACCGACTTGCCGGTGCCAAAGACGGTGTCGAGCGACAGCTCGTTGGTCGCGAGATGGGCGGGTGCACCCGTCGTATCGAGGGAATCGAGCGCCGAGTCGGCCCCGGCAAGCGTGGATCCGGCGAAGCTGAGTGCCAGTGCGTGCGCAGCACTCTCGTCACTCTCCGAAACGGCGGCGCCGCCAAACAACTCCGAGAGCGTTGCCGTCGCGGGTGCACTCGACTCCGCCGGTGACAGAGGCACGGTCGGAATTTCCGCCGGCGCCATCGGTGCAGTTGGTGACTCGGGAGCTACGGCTTCCTTCTGCTGCTGCGACGGCGTCGACTTTCCGTTTTCTTCGTGTCCCGCGCCATGGGGGCGATGCCCCGGCCGACGCATCGCGAGTATGGTGAGGATTTCGCGGATCGTCGGGCCCGCCGCTGGCTCGAGCCCTGCCACTTTCGCGCGTAATGCGGCGTCACCGGGGCGCTGCTCGAGCAGCGCGCGATATACGCGCAGCGCTTCCTCTCGATGGCCCTGCTTGAGGTAGAGATCCGCCATCGTCTCGGTGACGAATGGGCCGGAGTCCGCCTTTGGCGCAGCCGCCGGCGCTGCGGGTTCCGCCGACCCTGGCACTTCGGCGGTCGATGCATCCGGCTGTTGTGCTGCCGCAGGCCCGCTGAAATCGAAGTCAGGAAATGGCGCCGAGGTGCCAACGGGGTTGGATTCCGGCGTCGAAGCGGTGGGACCGAGGTCGACGAACGGAAGCGGCTCTGAGGACGATGGCGGGGCATCAGCTTCCTCTGCTGGCCGCTCGAACGATTCGAGTCCTTCGAGCGAGAAGCCCGAGATCAGGCCTTCTTCCTGCGCGGACGCACCCGCAACCGGGGATTCGAGCTCCAGTCCCGAAACCGCCTTGGATGCCGGCGCATGCGACGCGGCAGGCTGAATCGGATCGAGGTGCACTTCCGCCGTCGGAGTATTGGACAGGTTCTCGACCACGACTTCGGTCGTGGGCGCGCGCGAGGCATCGGCCGACGCATCAGGAGTGACCGGCACCGCGGGCATCGACAGCGGCGTAAGATCACTACTCAGTTCGACGACCAGAGTCGTCGCAGCCGACGCCGCCGACTCGGGTTCGACCGGTGTCGTCACCGGCGTCGGGCTTGTCGAGGCCGACTGCTCGAGCGTCGCAAGCTGAGACTGGATCTCCTCGTTCCGCGGATCTGCCTCGAGAACTCGCCGGTACCAGCCGCGGGCGCCCTCAGTATCCCCCACGATCAACGCGATGTCGCCCAGATGGCGAAGCGCGATGAGGTTCTCCGGATCGAGCGAGAGGGCCGTTTCGAAGACGGTCTTTGATTCCTCGAACTGTCGCGCCTCGTACAGCGCCTGCCCGTAAACGATGTGGCCACTCATGTGACCGGGCTGCTGCGGCAGGTATTCGCGACAGATCGCAACGGCCTGGTCGATATCGCCGGCCTTGCGATACTCGTTGGCAAGGGGCGCGAAGTATCTGCGAGGATTCTCCTCGAACTTCTTTCGCAACTCTTCTATTCGGGGGGAGCTCGCCATGGGCAATCCGTCAGTATGGGCGCGCGTGCGCCAAGGTGCGGCAAGATACATCTCGCAGACGAAGCCAGTCAATCAGAAGTCACACGGCGACTTGATTTTAGCCCATGTCGAAAGGTAGCTTTTCAAGCTCGCATGTAGACCCTTTTGTACCGACCCTCCGAGGAGTAACGCGCCGTGTTGCAACAGATGCGGGGCGCCGCCAAATACATCTGGATCGTTATCGTCGTCGCGTTCGTCGGCGGCTTCCTGCTCATGGAGACCTCTGGCCTCCTGGGACGTACGCCTCTCACGCCCACGACTCCGGTCGCGAAAGTGAATGGCCGGGAGATCCTGTATACCGACTGGCAACAGCGGGTGCAGCAGGCGACGCAGAATCAGCAGCGTGCTGGCCGCTCGCTCACGCAGGACGAGATTCGCCAGATCGAGAACGAGACGCTCGACGAGATGATCATGCAGACGCTGCTCGAACAGGAGTATCGTCGGCGTGGCATCACGGTCTCGGACGAGGAGATTCGCGAATTCGCGCGCTACGCTCCGCCGCCATTCCTGTACAACGCTCCTGACCTTCAGACCGAAGGCCGCTTCGATCCCGAGAAGTACCAGCGCCTGCTCGCCAGCCCACAGGCCAGACAAGGTGGGTTGCTGGTGGCGCTCGTGAATTACTACCGCTCGGAAGTCCCCCGGGAGAAGCTCTTCGAGCAGATCACCGACGGCATCACCGTCACGGACGCCGACCTGTGGCGTGAGTGGCAGGACCAACACGATACCGCGCAGGTGAGCTACGTCGCCTGGCGTCCGGAGGCGGACTCGGCCGCGATCAAGGCGGTGTCGGAAAGTGACGCGCGGGCGTACTTCGACGCTCACAAGGCAGACTTCGAGCGCCCTGGCCGTGCCTGGCTCTCGGTGCTCCACATTCCACGCGTGGTGAGCGCGGCCGATACCAATGCGGCGCGCGAGAAGCTGTTGAAGGTGCGCGCGGAGATCGTCGGCGGCGCGAAGTTCGAGGACGTTGCCCGGCGCGAGTCGCAGGACACGGTGTCCGGCCAGAATGGCGGCGACCTGGGCTCGGGCACGCGCGGCCGATTCGTGCCGGAATTCGAGACCGCAGCGTACAAGCTCAAGCCTGGCGAAGTGTCCGGCGTGGTGCAAAGCCCGTTCGGCTTCCACCTGATAAAGGTCGACTCGAAAAAGGGCGACACGCTGGCTCTGCGACACATCCTCATCCGCATCCAGCAGAGCGACTCCGCGGCGACGGCCGTCGACCGCGAGGCTGATGACCTGGCGCGTATTGCGGCGAGCGCCGAGGACAAGACCAGGCTCGATTCCGCATCAAAGCAGCTCAAGCTCCCGCTCCGCCACGTCGAGGCAATCGAGAATCGGCCGGCGGTCGTCGACTTCAAGGCGATCCCGAGCGTCAGTGCCTGGGCATTCGGTGGCGCCCGGCCTGGCGAGACGAGCGAGTTGTTCGACGACGAGAACGGATATTGGCTCGCGCGGCTCGACTCGATCGTGCCCGGTGGCGCGCCGCGCTTCGATCGCGTGGAACGTGAGATTCGGACTACCATCGCGCGCGAACGGTCGCTGGAGAAGCTGGCGCCCGTCGCCGAGCAGTTCGCGCAACGTGCCGCCACACTCGGCCTCGATGCCGCAGCGAAGGCCTCGAACCTCACGGTCGTGAAGACACCGCCCTTCACCCGTCTTTCGTTCGTTCCGGGGCTCGGTCAATACACCAAGCCCATCGGCGCGGCGTTCGGACTGCCGGTCGGTGCCGTGAGTGAGCCGATTCGTGACGCAACCGGCATCTTCGTCATGGTCGTCGATCGCCGGCAGAGCTCCGACCGTACCGCGTTCGAGAAGGAGAAAGTCGCGCTTCGCAGGCAGCGGTTGCAGCAGCTCCGTCAGCAGCGACTTCAGCTCTACATGGAAGACCTGAAGAAGTCGGCGAAGATCGAGGATCGCCGCAAGGACATCAACGCCGCAGCCCGACGCCAGGAAACCTGAGCTACGAGTCAGGCGCGACAAGCAAGAAGGCCCTCGCATTCGCGAGGGCCTTTCTCTTTTGCTAGCTGATCAACCGCTTGGGTTCCGAGTTCGCATCTTCCTCACGACGGACCGGCTCGCCTGCGTTGAGGCGCTCGGAGCGCGCCTCACGCTCCGGCTCCTTTATCTGCCGATCCATGTCGCTGATGTTCTTCTTGAACTCGCGAATGCCTTTTCCGATGGACGCACCGATTTCCGGGACCCGTCGCGCGCCGAAGATGACCAGCACGATCACGAGGATGATGAACAGCTCCATCGGGCCGAGATTACCTAGCATGGAAACTCCTAGAAGAGCGAACGAGCGATAAGGTAGGCGACGAGCACGCCAACCAGACTAAGTAGCGAGACATCGATCAATACCGGGCCGAGCGAAAACTTCAGGATCAACAGGTCGATGGTCAACGGTCCAACCGAAGGCGTGAGGCCCGTGGTCAGGAACTCCTTGACGGCACCCGGTGGAAGGAATCTACGGAATACCTGTGTCATGACGCCACCGACCACGAAGCCGATGGACAGCACGACCGCATGAAAGACGGGGCGATGTTTCGAAGAGGAACTTCTCGGTGGCATCAGGATCGGCGCTCCATGACATAGACGATGGCATCGGACAGTGCGGAACGTACGGCACTCTCGGGCACTCCGTCGAGGGCCGCGTTCGCTTCCTCGGCAAACTGGGCACCGCGGGTCCGGGCGTAGTCCAGACCGCCCGCGTCCGCCACCAGGCCGATGACTTCGGCGACGGCCTCGTCGCTGGGAGACGGATCCGCGAACAGGGCGTCCACACGGCCGCGGGCTGCCGACGTCAATCGGGGAAGCGCGCCGATCAGTGGGAGCGTCACCTTGTGCTCCTTCAGGTCGGCTCCCGACGGCTTCCCCGTCACGCTCGCGTCTTCAGTGTAGTCCAACAGGTCGTCCGCGATCTGGAACGCGAGGCCGAGACGTTCGCCGTAGCGGGCGAGAGCCTTGCTGTGGCGCGGCGCGCCATACATGGCGCCCGTTTCGCAGGCCGCCGAGAGGAGCGAAGCCGTCTTGCATCGAATCAGCTCGACGTAGTGGTCCTCGTCGAACTCGAGCGCGTCGATCGCGCCCAGCTGGCGCATCTCACCGATGGTCAACTGGTTCGAGACTTCGGTGAGGATCTTCAGCACGGGCAGGTTCTCGAGCGCCACGAGGGCCTTGAGCGCGCGTGAATAGAGAAAGTCGCCCATGATCACCGAGACCTGGTGGCTGAACAGGGCGTTCACCGTCGGCAGACCACGGCGCAGGACCGAGTGATCCACCGAATCGTCGTGCACGAGCGTGGCGAGGTGCATCAGCTCTATTGCGGCGGAGACGGTGACGGCGCCATGCTCGCCCGCGCCCTCCAGGTCGCTCGCGAGCAGTGCGAGCGTCGGGCGAAAGAGCTTGCCCCGCATCTGCAGGAGGTGCTTGCTCACCTGCTCGATCATCGGCAGGTCGCTCACCACAACGCGATGCAGCTCAGGCACGACGAGGTCCAGGCGGTGCCGAATCGGGGCCTGAATGCCGGCCAGCGTGACGCTGCCCGTGCTGTCGCCCCGGGCAGCCGCGACGGCTTCGCTCATCGTGCCGCGTTCTCCAGCGCGCTCAGCCGGTCGGCCACGTCGTGAAACTGGATGTCCACGACG
>DASTVV010000044.1:0-20758 GCA_035758925.1 Gemmatimonadaceae bacterium | reverse complement strand
CGACGGTCGCGTTGGGCTGCTTCTGCTGGACGAGGTTGCCGATCGCGCTGATCAGGTGCGTCTTGCCGAGGCCGGAGCCGCTGTAGATGAACAGCGGGTTGTACGTCAGACCCGGCTGCTCGGCAACCGCGTGCGCGGCGGCAACGGCCAGGCGGTTCGCCGAGCCGGTGACGAAGTTCTCGAAGCGGTGTCGGGCGTCTACTTGCATCGCGGCATGCTCAACGCGCCGAGCCCGAACTGAGGCGCTTCAGGACGAGCTCCGAGATCCCGCGCAGCGTCTCGAACACGCCCGGGCCATGCAATGCGTCGCCCGAGAAGTCGGGCACGCCGCGAAAATTGATCGCGTCCTGCAGCTCGGCGGTGGTGAGAATCAGATCCTTGGGGAGGTCCTGCTTGTTGTATTGAATGACCAGCGGGATGGCGCGCGGATCGACAGCCTGTTCGGCGAGATTCTGATGCAGGTCCTGGAAACTCTCGATGTTCTCCTGAAGCTGCCGCGCCTGGCTGTCGGCCACGAACACCACGCCGTCCGCGCCCTGGAGCACCAGCTTCCGGGTGGCCTGGTAGTAGACCTGCCCGGGTACCGTGTACAGCTGGAATCGCGTCGTGAAACCCGAGATGCTGCCGAGATCGAGCGGAAGAAAATCGAAGAACAGGGTGCGATCGGTCTGCGTGGCCAGCGAGACCATCCTTCCCTTTCGATCCTCGGGCACCTGCCCATAGATGTAGTGCAGGTTCGTCGTCTTCCCCGAACGCCCAGGTCCGTAGTAGACGATCTTGCACGTGATCTCGCGGGTCTGGTAGTTGACTAGCGACATCAGGCCCGTCCGAACAGTGCGGCGAGGTTGCGATTCAATTCCCGTTCGAAGTTTTCGTTGAGCATCGGCCGGGATGAATCGACGGGCACGAGGGCGGGAGCGGCGTTCGCGAGGTTGGTTCTGAATTCGTCGAAGTACACACGGACCAGGCCGAGCGAGCTTCCTTCGTCGAATACCGCCAGAAAAATGTAGGGGCCGCGACGCGTTTGTGCCTCGGACAGAAAGACCTGGCGCTCCTTTCCCGCATGGTGCAACTCCGAGAACGGGCGGCCGTCCAACATCCGTCCCAGCTCGGCCGACGACACCTGAATGGCCGCGGCGAGCGCGCACGCGGACATGATGTCCATCGCGCGCGAGAACCCGTATTGCGCGAAGACCTGGCCACTGGGATGCAGCAGCAGCGCGAGGGAGACGCCCGAGTCCTCCACGAAGCGCCGCAACGGCGGCTCGATCCACGGCTCGACGGTGACCTTGATCATGACAGCGTCTCCGCCGAGTGCAGCAGCTCCACGCGAATGAGCCCGATGTTGGCGGTTGGTTCGGCGACGACGACGAGGAGAATTTCATCGCCGCCGAGTGCGCAGATCCGCCCTTCCTCCGCCTCCAGCTGCATGAAGCCCGTCGCGCCGAGCCCCGCGGCCGCCGCCGACTTGCGCGCCTTGCGATACAGCGACGCGGCCAGCGCGGCGATGCGATCGCCGGCCTGCCCGAACTGCAGGTTCGAGTCGATGACGATGCCGTCGTTGGCGCTGACGACCAGACTGCCACGCACGCCGCGCTGGCGAATCAGCGCATCGAGCACCGCCGCGAAGGGAGAGCTCATGCGTGCGTCGCGCCTCCCAGCCAGGCCAAGGCGCGGCTGACGCAGCGGTCCATGAGGCGGCGGAGTTGTCCGAGTGGAGTGGCGGGCGCGACGGCAACGACCATCAGGCCGCCCGCGGCGGGTCCGTCGGACGGCGCCGGCGCGAGCGTCACGGTGGCGGCTTCGGTCTCGAACAACACCGAGCGCCACGCTCCGATGCCGATGTGCTTCGTGGCGCGGAGCGCTTCGTCGGACACGCCCGACAGCCCGGCGCCGATGTCCTGCGCGACGTTCCGTCCGTCCCGCGTGTAGTACGCGCCCGCGAGGACCAGTCCGTCCTTGTCGAGCATGATCGCCGCCTGGTCCGCGGCGAGGATGTCGCCGAACAGCAGGTGGGGATCGGACGGTAGCTCGGCGGGCACCTGGGCGACGCTCGCGCCGCTGCTGCGCCGGACGGTCGCGATGGCGGCGGAGATGTCGTCCTCCTCGTCATGCTCGCCGTCCTCCTGCACCTGCATCAGAAGACGCTCGGCGTCATCCAGCTTGCCCTGCTGGAAGCGCACGAACGCCATCCCCTTGATGGCCCCGAGGTGGCCGGGCACGAGACGCAGCACCATGTCCCACTCGTCGAATGCCGACTCCAGCTGGCCGAGGTCCGCCTGGATGCGCGCCAGCTGGTCATGGGCATCGGCGTTGTGCGGGTGTCGTTCGAGGCCACGGATCGCGACCTTGCGCGCGAGATCCAGCTGGCCGTTCCTGCGCAGCGTCTCCGCGAGTGGCAGGAAGACCAGGCTCGACGGATCGCGAGCCAGCTCGTCGCTCCAGAGGTGGACCTGGTCAGCCATTGACCGGCGCCTCCATGGCGGCGAGGAGGCGGTTCACGCCTTCGAGCGCCGAGCGAACTCGCGCGGCCGCGGGATCGAGTGGCGCGAGCTGGAGAAAGCGGTCGAATGCCGCGCGCGCGGCCGTCAGGTTGCCCGAACGCACCGCCGTGAACCCAAGCACCATCTCGGACATCGCCTGCTTGTGCACGGCCTCGCCAGTGATGGCCACGATGTGCGCGGGTGTCTTGTGCACGGGGCGACGCATCTCGACGACGCCGGTCGTGACCAGGCCGTACGCGACTTTCGCGACCTCGAAGTCCGGGCGTCCCAGTGCCGCGGAGATCGCGCGCAGGTCGCGTTCACCGTCGATCATGGTGAGCACCTCCCACTCGTGCGGCAGGAGCTCGAGCTGTGTCTCGTGGTCTTCGGCGAGCGGCGCAAGGACCGGAACGACCGCGAGGCTCGGCACCTTGTCGGCGATCCGCGACCACTCGTCGATGCGGCGCGCGCCCTCCATGAGCAGCGACTCCGTGGAGACCTTCACGTCGGGATCGCGCGGAATGTCGGTGAGCGCGCGCTCCTCGAACGAGAAGAACCCCTCGCGCCACGACATCAGCTCGAAGACGGTGGCTTCGATCTGGCGCCGCAGCTTGCGCTGCCGCTCGCGCGGGCTGACCGGCGCGCTGTCCTCCGGCCAGGGTTTGCTCCGGATGCTGGCGTGCACGACGCGACCGACGTCGAAATACACGACGCCCTCGTCGTCGCGCAGCTGCGACGTCACGCGAAGCATACCGGTCTTCCTGCTGAGATCGAGCAGCTGGAAGACGTCGTGGATTCCGAGCTCGCGAAGGGGTCCTTCAATCGGCATGGATCAGCGCCCCTCCGTCGCAACCGCGCCGTTGCGCGCGAAAATGCGTTCCAGGTCTGCCGCCGTGCGAATCTCGCGGCGAGCGCGGCGCGCGAAGTCGTCGGACGGCGCGATCTCGATCACCTGACGCCACCGATCGATGGCGTCGCGGTAGCGGTGCTGCTCGGCCATCAACGCGCCCTCGTGATACAGCGCGCCGACGTGGCGCGGATCGAAGCGCAGGACGCGCCTGAAGGCAGCCACCGCATCTTCCTTGCGGCCAAGCGCGAGCAGCGTCTCTCCGAGCTTGATGAGTGCATCGAAGTGGTAGGGATCCCGCTGCAGCAGCTCGATCAGCAGGGGCATGGCCTGCCCCGGCCGCGCGAGTCGCAGCCGCAGGCCAGCCAGTGTCAGTGTCGCCTCGCCGTAGGTCGGGACCGCGTCCAGGGCCGCGGTCAGCTCGTCTTCCGCGTCCCGCCACGCCTGACGGTCCATCAGCACGAGCGCGAGCTGAAACCGCACGACCGCGTACAGCGGGTCGAGCGCCAGCGCGTTGCGATATGCGGCGATCGCCCCTTCATTGTCGCCGAGCCTGCGCGCGACGTCGCCGATGTGTTTGTGGACGTCGGCACGCATGGGTGCCACTCGCCGCGCCGTCTCGAGCGCCGCCAGCGCCGCCCCGGGATCGCCCGCCTCGCCGCGCACCGCCGCCGCGAGCATCAGCGTCTCGATGTCGCCCGGCGTGCGCTGCAGCACGGACTCGGTGATGAGCCGCGCCTCGAGGGCGCGGCCCAGCCGCAGCAGCGCCGTGGCCTCGCCGTTCATGGCGGCCGCATAATCGGGTGACACCTGTCGCGCTTCGCGGTAACGCTCGAGCGCCTCGCCCCACAGGCCCTGCTTCGCGAAGATATCGCCCAGCAGCGCCGCACCGCGCGCGGGGTCGCCGCCGCGGCCCAGCGCGCGCGTCGCCTCGACCTGCGCGCGGTCGAAGAAACCCTTGGACAGGAAGTCCGCGGCCATCGCGAACGGGTCCGCTTCGGCCGCCAGCGCCGCCGTCACGGATGACCGCCGCGTCTGCCGTGGCGTCGCCAGGTCGCGGAACAGCGAGTCCAGCACGCGCGGATCGAACGAGAAGTCCTCGATCGCTTCGTCCGCGCGCTTTTCCGACCCGAGGTCGGGCTGGATGGTGAGGTTGGGGTCCTCGTGCTGCAGATCGATGGCGAGCTCGAACTTCTGCGCGACGTAGTACGGATCGAGCTCGAGCGCGCGCCTCGTCTCGCGCAGCGCCCCCTCGAAGTCGCCAAGGTTCGAGAGCGTGAAGCTCAGGTTGTAGTGCGCTTCGGCGAAGTCGGGGCGCGTCTGGATGGCGCGCGCGAACGCATTCCGGGCGTCCGCGAACTTGCGCAGCTCGGCCAGCACCAGTCCCACGCCGTTCCACGCCACCGGCTGCTCGGCGTCCACCGCGAGCACCTTGCGATACGCCTCGAGCGCCAGCTGCATGCGCTTTCCCTTGAACAGCAGCAGCGCCTGGTTCAGGCGCGCCTTCGCGAACGCCGGCTGCGCCTCGAGCGCGCGACGGAAGGCGTCGATGGCCGGCTCCGGCTGGCCGGCGTGGTACAGCGCGACGCCGAGGTTGTTGAGCGCGAGCGAGTAGCCGGACTCGCACTCGATCGCGCGACGGTAGCTCTCCGTCGCCTCGACATAGTGGCCCGCCTGGTGCAGCGCCACGCCACGTTCGTTCCACAGTTTGGGACTCTGCGGCTGACGCTGGAGCAGCGCGTCGTACAGCGCCAGCGCCGCCTCCGTGTCGCGCCGCAGCAGGTGCACCTCGGCCATCGCCTGCTCGGTGAGGTCGCGATCCTCGCCGCGCTGCAGCGCCAACCGATACTCGCCCAGGGCTTCGACGTGGTAGCCCTTCTTCCGGAAGGCCAGACCGAGGTTGTAGTGCGTGAGCTGTGTTTCCTCGGTGACCTCCATCTGCACGAGGCGCTGCGACTCGCGGCGTGCCTTTTCGACGTACTGGTCCGCCGCGGGCTGCGAGATGGCGAGATTCGCGTGCGCGCGCGACAGCGACGGGTTCAGGCTGACCGCGCGTCTGGTGACCTCGCGCGCCTCCTCGTGACGCCCGGCGTCGCCCAGCACGAAGCCCAGGAGGTACAGCGCTTCGTGGTTCTGCGGGTTGAGCTCGATGGCCCGCTCCAGGCGCTCGAGCGCTGCCTCGCTGAGGCCGCGATTGTAGGCGATCTCTCCGAGATAGAAGTGCACGAGCGAGCTCTCGGGATCGACGGCCAGCGCCTGTTCCAGCCAGCGCTGCGCGACCTCGATGTCGCCCACCGCCTTCACGGCCTGTCCCAGCTGAATCAGCGCGCCGAGGTCACGCGGGTGGTACTTGAGCAGCTCGGTGAACTCGGCGATCGCGTCGCTGTGGCGGCCCAGGAGCACGAACGTCCGCCCCAGCTCCCAGCGCGCCTCGCGATCGCTGGGACTGTGCCGGAGGTGCTCCTGCAGCTGGACGATGCGACTGTCCGCCGCACCGCTGTTGAGGTACGCGATCTCGAGGTTGCGTTGCGCCACCTGCATGCGCGGGTCGAGTTCCAGCGCGCGCATGAACGCCGCCACCGCTTCCTCGTACATCCCCTTGTTGTAGTAGAGGACGCCGAGGTTGTTGTGGGCGCCGGCGTCCGTCGCATCGATGCGCCGCGCGAACGTGCGCAGTACCTGCTTGTCGCGCTCCGAGGCCAGGCTCCGATTCGGGATCGCGCTGGTGGCGATCGCCTGCGCGGCGGAGCCCGCGAAGCCTCCGGAGGCGCCGCTCGCCGCAGCGCCGCCAGCCGACGAGTACTCACGGCGTCGCTGGTCCGTCTGACGGTGTGGCCGATCGTTCGCGAGTTCCAAATCGAATGCTCAGGCGACGTGCACGGCGCGCAGGATCGCGCCCAGCGACGGCCGGTCGGGAAGCAGCAGGAAGTATCCGCGCAGCGGCTTTGCCGCGCCCTTGACGTAGAATTCGCTCTCGACGCAGAACACGACGTCCCGGTCGTCGCCGAAGTGCAGCCGCCTGGCGGTGAGCACCTCGGTGGACAGATCGACCTCGAGGCTCGGCGGCGACGGCAGCAGGCGCATGCCCATGAAGTCGCTGAGCGCGTTCATGTAGGCGCTGCTGAGGATATTGCCCGCCTCCTTGATCGCCGATTCCTCCAGCGGCCCGAGATCGGCACTGGCGGCCGGGCGATGCAGCAGGTGCGCCGCGAGCCGCACGGCCGCGTGCTTCGGGAACACGAGCAGGGTTCGTCCGGAGAGATCTCCCGTCATCTCGAGGAGCACCGCGGCCACCGGCTCGTCCGGCTTGGCGACCACCGGTGGCATTTCCTGGAGCCGCGCGACGTTGATCCGCGGGACGGTGATCATGATGGTGGACCCGATCATCTGCGACAGCGCCGTCGCCGCGTGGCCCGCGCCGATGTTGGCCACTTCGCGCAGCGCGTCGAGCTGATTCTCCTTGAGCGTCTGTACGTCTTCCATGGCGTGCGTCTCGTTTAGGAAAGACTGCCGACGTCGAGGATCAGTGCAGGCGCCCCGTCGCCGAGGATGGTGGCTCCGCTGAAACACCGCAAACCGTCGCGAATCTGATCGACCTGCTTCACCACGATCTCCTGCTGCCCGAGGAGATCGTCCACCACGAGCACGGCGCGCTTTTCCGCGAGCTCGATGACCACGGCCTGCTCGAGCTCTCCTCCCGGCAGCGTCGCGGGCAGGCCCATCACGCGGCGCAGCCGGATCACCGGCAGCACGTCGTCCCGATGCATCAGCACCTCTCGCCCGCGCAGCATCGTCACCGCCTGCGGCTGGACCTCGATCGTTTCGCGCACGTGGGTCGTGGGAATCGCGTACCGCTCGTCGGACACGCGCGCCAGGATGGCGCGCTGCATCGCGAGGGTCAGCGGGAGGCGCAGGGTGACCGTCGTGCCGCGGCCAACCACACTGCGAATCTCGACGCTGCCACCCAGGGCGCGCACGCGCGTGTGAACCGCGTCCACGCCGACCCCCCGTCCCGACATTCCCGTCACCTCCTGCGCCGTCGAGAAGCCTGCGCGTGCGACCAGTCGCGCGACCTCCTCGTCCGTGAGCTCGGTGCGCGCCGCATCCACGAGGCCGGCGTCCTTCGCGGCGCGCAGCACACGCTCGCGGTCGATGCCGCGACCGTCGTCGCTGACGCGAATCACCACCGTCGCGCGATCTCGCTCGGCCGAGAGCAGGAGACGTCCCGCCGGAGGCTTCCCCGCGGCCGCACGCTCCGCGGGCGTCTCGATGCCATGGTCGATCGCGTTTCTCAGCAGGTGCACGATGGGATCGCCCACCTCGTCCAGCATCGACCGATCGAGCTCGATCTCCTTGCCTGTCACGGTGAGATCGATGGTCTTGCCGGCCGACCTGGCCGCGTCGCGCACGAAGCGCGGAAAGCGGTCGAACACCTGCCACACCGGCACCAGGCGGCTGGTCATGATCTCGTCGCGCAGTGCGCCGATGACCCGGGATGCGCGGGTCACGGTTTCAGCGAGCGTCTCATCGCCGCTCCGCGCCGACAGCTCCTGCAGCCGGCCGCGCGCGATGACCAGCTCGCCGACGAGGTCCATCAGCGTATCCAGTCGCCTCGCCTCGACGCGCACGCTGCGCTGCCGGACATCCGACGAGTGGGATGGCGGCGCGCCTTCGACCGCAGTCCCCGCGTCCGCATCCGCGGCCAGCGAAACGACATCATCGTCAACTTGCGCGCCGACTTGCGCGCCACCCTGCGCGCCGCCCTGCGCAACCGGCGCATGCTCGGCCTCGACCGTCGCCTGGCCAAAATGACGCAGGCGGGCCAGGACCGCGCTCGTGTCGATGGCGTCCGCGCGCCCGGCCACCGAATCCTCGACGCCGCGCTCCAGCGCGTCGGCGCAGGCGAACAGCACGTCGGTGACCGACTGCGTGATGCGCAGCTCGCCGCGCCGCAGGCGATCCAGCAGGGATTCGAGCTCGTGCGACAGCTCGGCGATGGCGGCAAAGCCCATCGTCGCGCTCATTCCCTTGATGGTATGGACCGACCGGAACACCACGGCGATCGCCTCCTCGACGGAGGCGACTCCACTCGCCGATTCACCCCGGCCGGCATGCTCCAGGGCGAGTAACGAGTGGTTGATCGCCGACAGGTGCTCGCGGCTCTCGGAGAGAAAGAGCTGGGCGTATTGCGGAAACGCGGTACTCACCCCAGTACGCGCTGCACGGCTTCGAGCACGCGACTGGGCTGAAAAGGCTTCACGACGAAGTCTTTTGCGCCGGCCTGAAGCGCCTCGACGACAAGGGCCTGCTGGCCCATGGCGCTGCACATGAGGATCCGGGCGGCCGGATCGAACTTGCAGATCTCCCGGACGGCATCGATGCCGCCCATGTCCGGCATCACGATATCCATGGTGACGAGGTCGGGTCGCAACTGCTTGTAGCGCTCCACGGCCTGGACGCCGGTTTCGGCTTCGCCGACCACCTCATATCCTGCTTGCTGGAGGATGTCGCCGACCATGGTGCGCATGAAGACCGCGTCGTCACAAATGAGGACGGTCTGACTCACCGTCTACCCTCCGTAAGGTTAGACCAGCGCCTGAGTTACGAACGCCGTTACATCCAGGAGAAGGACGATTCTGCCGTCCAGATGTCCCAGCTTTCTCACCAGAGGTTGGGGGTCGCCTTGGGGTGACTCGTCAGAGGGGTCCTCGGGCACAGAGCCTACGTGCAGCACTTCGTCCACGGCGAGTCCGGCCCGGCGGTCGCCGACCTGCGCGATGATGACGGAACCGGTCTCGATGGGGGGCCGATCGGGCTCCAACCGCATGCCGACGTCCAGCACTGTCAGGACGTTGCCACGGACGTTGAGCAGTCCACGGACAAAGGGCGGCGCACCGGGAATTCGCGTGGGTGGACGGAATCGAACCACCTGTCGCACCAGCTTCACGTCACAGCCATACACGACGTTGCCGACGCGAAACAACAGGGTTTCGGGCAGCCGGGGCAGCTGCTCGCCCGCCTCAGGGTTCGATTCGGTAGAAGCCAAGGGCCTCCAGCGGATCCGCGATATCGGGTGAAAGGGCGCCGTCGCTCGCGCGCACCAGCGCGGTGCGCAGGTCCTCGGGGAGCGGTGATCGGATATCGATCTGCGTCCCGGTCACCGGATGACGGAAGATCAGCCACGCCGCGTGGAGAAAATGCCGCTTGGGAGGCAGCGAAACCAGCTTGCGCCCGCCCCCTCCGCCGTAGGTGTCATCGCCCATCACCGGATGTCCGATGGAAGCCAGGTGCACACGGATCTGGTGCGTGCGGCCGGTATAGAGGTGGGCGCGCAACAGATCCCCGGGATCCATACGGGCGACACGGACGAACGCCGTCTTGGCGTGCCGGCCCGAAGGGACGATGGCCATGCGCTTGCGGTCGCGCGGATCGCGCGCGATCGGCCGGTCGACCGTGACCGTGTCCTCCGCCAGGTGGCCCCAGCACATCGCGGCGTAGCGCCGGGAAATCGTGCGCTGCGCCATCGCCGCGCCCAGCGAGCGGTGCGCGCGGTCCGTCTTGGCAACGAGGAGAAGGCCCGACGTCTCCTTGTCCAGGCGGTGCACGATGCCCTCGCGCGCGGGGTCGCCCGTATCGGACAGCGATGCGCCACGGCCCTTGAGCGCGTTCACGAGGGTCCCCGACCAGTTGCCCGGCGCGGGATGCACCACCATCCCGGCCGGCTTGTCGATCACGATGACGTCGTCGTCCTCGAACATCGTCTGGAGCGGGATCTGCTCCGCGAGGACCTCGCGCGTCGTCGGCGGCGGGATGGTCACGCTGATCTCTTCGCCCGGCTCCGCGCGATAGCTCGCCTTTTCGCGCCGGCCGCCAACGCTCACGTTGCCCGTGGCGATCAGGGTGGCGGCCTGGTTGCGCGAGATGTCGAGCTGCCGGGAGAGCAGCACGTCGAGGCGCGGAGCGTCCTCGGGCGCCGCGAAGCGTTCAGTCACTCGCTTGCTTCACCTGCTGTTGCCGCCGGTCTTCCTGCAGCAGGACCCACCCGAGAATCACGGCGCCGATCGTGACGGCGCTGTCGGCGACGTTGAAGGTCCAGAAGCGAACGGAGCCAACGCCGATGTCGATGAAGTCCACGACGCCACGCGGCGAGCGGATGCGATCGATGAGATTGCCCGCGGCGCCGCCCCACGCGAGGCCGAGCGCGAAGACCTTGAGCCGCTCATTCTCGGACGCTCCGCGATGGAGACGCCAGAGCACGACGAGCGCGATGGTCGCGAAGAGGCCGAAGATGTACCGCGACGACGCGCCGAGGGACATGCTGAAGGCCGCGCCCGGATTGTACGCGAGCGTGAGCCGCACCACGTCGCCGATGACGCGATGCGGGACGTGCGGGATGAGATAGCGCTCGGCGAGGTACTTCGTGACCAGGTCGAGAATCACGACGACCACAGCCGCACCCCAGAAGATGCGGCTGTTGGGACCGCGAGACGTGCCGGACATGTCCGGCGCTACGTCGCTTCGCCTGACTCGTGACGGAGCTTGGCGCCGGAGACGAGACCGATGTCATCGGCCTCCTTCGGCGGCCGATCCTCGGCCCAGAGCACGATCGCGAGCAGGAACGCGCCGACACTCACCGCCATGTCGGCCACGTTGAAGGTGGGCCAGCGCGTGTCACGGACGCCGAGGTCGAGAAAATCCACGACGCCCTGACCGGATCGAATCCGATCGATGAGGTTCCCGACTGCCCCGCCGCACACGAGCGCGAGCGACAGGACTCGCGCCCGGTCGCCGGGCCGCGTCGCGATGTACAGGCGTCCCAGGATCAGCAGCGCGCCGACCGTGAGCGCCATGAATACCCATCGCGAATAGTTGCCGACGTGAAGACCGAACGCGGCGCCCGGGTTGTAGACCAGCGTGAAGCGCAGCCAGTCGCCAATCACTTCGCGCGGAAAGCGCTCGGGCACCAACATCTTGACCGCAATTGCCTTCGTGACCACGTCGCTGGCCACGATGGTGACCAGAATAGGCCAGAAAAGCCGGCCGTTTTTACCGTTTTGCATCTTCCTCGCGCTGCTTGCACTCGATGCAGTACCGGGCGTGGGGCAACGCATCCAACCGCTCGAACGCGATATCCTGACCGCAATTGTGGCACTTGCCGAAGGTTTCCGGCGTCTTGTACAGCCGGCGCAGGGCCTGGTCGATGTGCCACAGGAACCGTCCCTCCTGGCTCGCGAAGAGGAACGCCTTCTCGCGCTCCATCGCGTCGGTGCCCTGGTCCGCCATGTGGAACGAATAGGCGCTCAGGTCTCCGTCGGAGGCTTGCTGGCTGGTGTTGAACAATTCATCGTGATGGCCCAGTTCCTTGAGCACGCGCCGCCGCTCTTCCAGCAGCCGCTTCTCGAAGTACTGGACCTGCTTTTTCGGCATTGGCTTCGGCTTCTTCTCACTCTTGGTCGTCGCCATTGCTACTCCGTCCGCGTTAGAGCGATGCGGGCTTCGACCCCATCGAGGTCGACGACCTGCTCCGCTAATGAATCCCGAAAGATACCCGGCTCGTGCAGGAGGTCGGTAGCCAGCACCTCATTCGCGATCCAGGCACCGTGTGTCGACACGGCCGCCTGAACGTCCGAGCCGCCCGCGACGGAAAGACGAATCCGATCGCTGACCGCAAGTGAAGCCTCCTTTCGCATCCTTTGTACCCGGCTGACGATCTCACGAGCCAAACCCTCCAGCCGCAGCTCGTCGGTGACCGTGGGATCGATCGCGGCTACGAAACCGGCGGCCTCTTGTACCCTGAGATCGCCAGATGCGCTCTTGAGCACCTTGACGTCGTCCGGCGTGAGCATGTGCGGCTCGCCCTCCAACGTGATGGCCAGCGGCTCGCCAGCCTCGAAAGCGACAAGCTCGGCGGACGTGAACGCCTCGATGGCGGCGGCCGCGAGCGGCGTGTTCTTGCCGAACCGCTTGCCCAGGCTGCGATGGTTCGCTTTGGCCTTGAGTGTGACGAGCGCATCCCCGGTCGCGGCGAACTCGACGCTCTTGACGTTGAGCTCCGCGGCAAGGATGGGGACCAGCTCGCGCAACAGCTTCTGATCCGCGCCGGGCGCCACGCACACGGCGCGCAGCAGCGGCTGACGCACCTTGATCTTGGCATCCTCGCGCGCGGCGCGGCCGAGCTTCGCCAGCTCGCGCACGGCCTCCATCGCCGACTCCAGCGCAGGGTCGCGCGGGAACGGGTTGGTGCGCGCGAATGGCGCCAGGTGCACCGATTCGCCGCCCGTCAGCTCGCGGTGCAGCCAATCGGGCAGGAACGGCGCGATGGGCGCGAGCAGCCGGCACGTGACGACCAGCACCTCGTACAGCGTCGCGAACGCCGCGCGGTTGTCGGCGCCATCCACGTCGTACAGACGATCCTTGGTGCGCCGGGCGTACCAGTTCGCCACTTCGTCGTCGACGAAGGTCATGATGGCGCGCGCCGCCGACGTCGCGTCGTATCGCTCGAGGAAGTCGTCCACCTCGGACTCGATGGCCGTGAGACGCGACAGCATCCAGCGATCCAGCAGCGAGCGTTGCTCGGGCGGCGGATCGAGCTCGGACGGCGACCAGCCGAAGTTGGCGTACTGGGCGAAGACCCCGGTGTACACGTTCTTCAGCTGGATGAAGAACCGCACCGCCTGTTCGCGGAGGGCCCGCTCGTCGAACTTGCGCGGAATGGAGACGTCCGCGGTGGCCACGAGGAACAGCCGGGCCGCGTCCGCGCCGTATTCCTTCATCACGCGCCACGGGTCGACGACGTTCCCCTTGTGCTTCGACATCTTCAGGCCCTGGTCGTCCTGGAGGACGTCGTTGACAAGAACGTGGCGATATGGCGCTGTATCAGGTCGAGAGGCAGACGCCCCCTGTGCGATGCTGTTGTTCGGCAACGCATCACCCAGCCCGGATGCAATGGCCAGCAGCGAATAGAACCACCCGCGCGTCTGGTCCACGCCCTCGCAGATGAAATCCGCGGGATACTGGCCCTGAAGCAGCTCGCGGTTCTCGAACGGGTAATGCCATTGCGCGAAGGACATCGCCCCGGAATCGAACCACGTGTCGATCACTTCCGGCACGCGCTTCATGACGCCCTGACATCCGGGTGCCTTGCACGGCCATCGGTACTCGTCCACGAAGGGCTTGTGTGGATCGAAGTCCTTTGGCAGCGCCGCCCCGGTGCGCGTCGCGAGATCGGCAAAACTGCCGATGGCTTCCACGTGGTTTTCGTCGGCGTCGCACACCCAGAGCGGCAGTGGCGTTCCCCAGTACCGGTCGCGGGAGATGGCCCAGTCCACGTTGTCCTCAAGCCATGCACCGAAGCGTCTGCTTCCCGTTTCGGGCGGATGCCAGTCCACGCGCTCGTTGCGAGCGATCATCTCCTCCTTGTACGCCGTGGTCTTCACGAACCACGAGCCACGCGCGTAATACAGCAGCGGCGTGTGGCAGCGCCAGCAGTGCGGATACGAGTGCGTGATCTTCTGCGCTTTCCACAGCACGCCGAGTTTCTTGAGCTCCTCGATGAGCAGCTCGTCGGCTTTCTTCACGAACATCCCGCCGACGACGGGAAGGTCGCTCGGGAATTCGCCGCGGCTGTTCACGGGCTGGAGGAACGCGAGGTTGTACTTCTGTCCAGCGGCGTAGTCGTCCGCGCCAAACGCGGGCGCCATGTGAACGACGCCGCTGCCATCGTCCGCCGACACGAAGTCGCCCGCGACGATGGTCTCGTGCTCTTTGCCCTCGGGATACGGCAGCCAGTCGAACGGGCGTCGGTAGCGCCAGCCCAGCAGCTCCGAGCCGCGCAGGTGGCGCAGCACCTCCCAGCGCTTGTCCCAATCGGC
Organism: Gemmatimonadaceae bacterium; assembly: GCA_035758925.1. Lineage (GTDB taxonomy): Bacteria > Gemmatimonadota > Gemmatimonadetes > Gemmatimonadales > Gemmatimonadaceae > DASPMP01. The sequence continues at coordinate 6,557 of DASTVV010000044.1, read as the reverse complement.
GCCGAACACACCGGTCAGTCGCCCGCCGGCCAGAATCAGCGACGGTTCGTTCTTGTTGCGTCGCTTGACCTCGACGTACTCGAGGTCTGGATGGACGGCGAGTGCCACGTTCGAGACCAGCGTCCACGGCGTCGTGGTCCACACGAGGATGCGAACTGCGGACATCGGAGATCGGACATCGGATATGGGCGCGGTTCGAGCGTCGCCTTCCCCATTTCCCACGTCCGATGTCCCATGTCCGTTTGGAGCCGATGTCCGATCGCCGCCTTGTGCGACGATGTCCAGCGCGACGTAGACGCTCGGATCCTCGACGTCCTCATAGCCCTGCGCCACTTCGTGGCTGGACAGCGCGGTGCCGCAGCGCGGGCAATACGGAAGGATCTTGTGGCCGCGGACGAGCAGGCCCTTCCCGTACAGCGTCGCCAATGACCACCAGACGCTCTCGATGTATGCGCTGGTGTACGTGACGTAGGCGTTGTCGTAGTCCAGCCAGTAGCCGATCCGCTCGCTCAGCTTCTCCCAGTCGTCCTTGTAGGTCCAGACGCTCTCGCGACACCGCCGGTTGAATTCCACGACGCCGAACGCCTCGATTTCCTGCTTGCCGCTGAGGCCCAGCTGCTTCTCCACCTCGATCTCGACCGGCAGGCCGTGCGTATCCCAGCCCGCCTTGCGCGCCACATGGAAGCCCTTCATGGCGCGATGGCGGCAGAACAGATCCTTCAGCGTGCGCGAGAACACGTGGTGGATGCCGGGCTTTCCATTCGCGGTCGGCGGTCCATCGAAGAAGACGAAGTTCTTCGCGCCGGCGTGCGCCTGCAGCGTCTGCTCGAACAGACGCTCCTCGCGCCAACGCTCCTGCAGCTCGCGCTCGAGGTCGTCCGCCGGGCGCGTGGGCGCGAGCTCGGCATATCGGTTGGGCGCCTTCGCCATCGTCATATCACAAGCGAGTGATCACACCGCGCACCAGCGCGGTGAGCGCCGGTTCGGCGGCGTTGGCGGCCGCGACGATCTGCTCGAGCGTCGTGGCCTCGAGCGTCTCGGGCACGGCCTTGTCCGTGACGATCGAGATGCCGAGGACACGCAGGCCGCCGTGCACGGCGACGATGACCTCGGGCACCGTGGACATGCCGACGACGTCGGCGCCCATCGTGCGCAGCATGGCGTACTCCGCGCGCGTCTCGAGGCTCGGCCCGGACACAGCGGCGTATACACCCTCGCGCAACGTGAAATCTCCCGCACGCGCGACATCGCGCGCCAGCGCGCGAAGCGCTTCGTCATACGGCCGAGACATGTCCGGAAACCTCGGACCGAGTCTGCCGTCGTTGGGTCCGATCAGGGGATTGTCGCCCAGCAGGTTGACATGGTCCGCGATGAGCATGAGATCGCCGGGCCGCCACTCAGGGCGGACGGTGCCGCACGCATTGGACACGATCAGGCATTCGGCGCCGAGCGCGCGCAGCACGCGAACCGGGAAGGTCACCTGCTGCAGCGTATAGCCCTCGTAGCGGTGCAGACGTCCCTGCATCGCGACGACGAGCTTGCCGCCAAGCGTGCCGCAGATCAGCCGTCCCGCATGCGACTCCACCGTGGACCGTGGGAAGTCGGGGATGTCCGGGTAATCGATGATCGTCGGGGATTCGATTGCCGCAGCCAGGCGTCCCAGGCCCGTCCCGAGAATCACAGCCACTTCCGGAGTGTAGGGCCATCGCTCGCGCACCCGTGCTGCCGCGCGTTCGACCGTCTCGAGGGTGTGCAGTCCTGCGCCAGCCTCGTACAACTCCGCCGCGCTCATGCGACCAACGTCGGCAACCGTCGAGCTCATTCGCTGCGCGGGCGTTGCAGGGTCGCCGAGGCTTCGGCCGCGGCAACCTCGGACAGTTGTCGCTCGAGCAGCACCCGCATCTGCGCCAGATAGCTGCGGCGAAAGCGCTCCAGCGCCGCGAGCTCGTCTTCCAGCCTGCGGATGTCGTTCTGCGTGTCGCCGACGATGCGCTCCGCCTGCTGCTGCGCTTCGCGCAGCAGCAGCTGGGCTTCGCGTTCCGCCTGATCCCGCATCTCGGCGCGCAGCTGCTGCGCGTGCACCAGCGCCTCGTTCAGCGCCTTGTCGCGCTCGCGGAACGACTTGAGCTGGTCGTGAAACCCGCGGGCTTTCAGTTCCAGCTCCTGGTTCAGGCGCGTGAGCCGCTCCAGCTCGTCGGCGACCTGTTCGCGAAATTGGTCCACGCGCCCGGGATCGTAGCCCCGCATCACGCGCGCGAACTCGTAGCGGCGAACATCGAGCGGCGTGAGATGAAAGATCTCGTCAGTCATGCCCCCCCGTCCTCGCTCCGAAGAGCACGGTGCCCAGGCGAACGCAGGTGGCGCCCTCCTCCACCGCGATCTCGTAGTCGTTCGACATTCCCATCGAAAGCTCTCGAGCTTCCTCGTGCCCGGCCGCGCGAACTGCGTCGAGCGCCTTGCGCGCGCCGCCAAACACGGCCCGGAGATCCTTCTCGTCCGCGTCGAACGGCGCCATGGTCATGACGCCGCGCAGACGGAGGCCCGCGAGTCCGTGCAGCCGCTCCGCCTCGGCGGAAACGGCGTCCAGCGCGTAGCCGCCCTTCGTGGACTCCCCCAGGATGTTCACCTGCATCAGAACATCGAACACGCGTCCCCCTCCGGTGGATGCGGCAAGCGCATCAACCGCGTCCGCGAGTGCAGGCCGGTCCATCGCATGAAGCAAATGGAATCGAGTGAGGTGCTTCACCTTGTTCCGCTGCAAATGGCCGATGAGGTGCCAGCGGAACGACAGGTTGAGGACGTCCATCTTGTCGAGCGCTTCCTGGACGCGGTTCTCCCCGACGTCCCGAAGTCCCGCGTCCCAGGCGGCGCGCAGCGCTTCCGGTCCATGGGTCTTGGTCACCGCGACGATCGTGACCGATTGGCCCCCCCCGCCCTCCGCACCACCGCGTCCGCCGCGCCGTGCTGCCGCGTCGATCCGCTCCCGCACCTCCCGAACCCGGTCCGGCAGGTCCAGAAACGGCATAAGGCAGCAACCTACCGGTAGTTACATGCTGAATCAAGCCGAGCAGTATCACCCTGCGCGCGATGGTTCGCGAGCTGTCTCGGACAATCCAGCAGACTGCGGAAGTAGGTGTTCACCGGATCGATCGTTTCGCGCACCGAATCGCGCGGCAGCCGCTCGCTCACCCAGCGCGACCAGCGGAGCGCTGCGGCGGTGTCCACGCGCTCGTTGCCCTCGAAGTAGGTAACTCCGGTTGCCGTCCATTGTCGGCCAAGCCGATCGCGCTCGTCCGGTGTGAGGGTGATGGCCGCCGCCACGGGCCTGCCAAGTCGCCGCGCGGCATCCGCGATCTCCGCGGCGGTCTCCATCCTGTTGTCGAATCGCCCGACACCCTTCGCGGTCAGAAGGAAATGCCGACGCGAAAGCTCGGCGCGATACCACTCGGTGGGCAGCAGCGGCACCGTCACCACCGTGACGTCCGTTCGGACTCGCAGCACCTGCTGCGCGAACCAGAGCGGATACGTGTCGTTGTCTCCCACGACGAAGAGCACCGCGTTGCGCGGCGCGCTCTCGAGAAATGCCTCGGCCGCCACTCGAGGCAGCGCGCGCTCCGGCAGATGTCGACGACTCACGGCCTGCCAGTTGAGCGCGATTGGAAGGCATGCGAGCAGCACTCCGGGCCACGTGCGCCGCGACAGGCGTTGCATGAGCGACACAGCGCCGACACCCGCCCAAACGCCCCAGGGCCAGAATGCGAAAACGAAGAAGTAGTCGCGCTCGCGCGCCTCCCGGACGACGTTCTCGGGAAGAAAGCCGTACCCGATGGACGGGCCGGCGTGGAGATTCAGGTACACGAGCACGCCGAGTGATCCGCACAGGAAGAGCGTCAGCAGCGCGAGCGCCAGGCGTCTGTCCGTATGCCAAAGCCTCGTGCCGCCCTCGACGCCGAGACCCACGAAGAGCACCGTGCCGAGTGTCCTGGGGATCGACGGGAGCACGGTGGGCCCCAGCGAGAGCGCAACTTGCCAGTCGGCATATTGGCCGAAGTTCCCCAGTTGCACCCACAGGGGAGCTTCGCGTGGCCATGTGGGCGACACGGCGTATTGTCTGCGCGCCACGACATCCGCGAGGGCATGGAGTGTGTCGGGATTGCCCTGGTTGATGGCCGGGTCGAACCGCGCTCGGAGGTATAGGAACGCCAGGGCCGAGACGCCCAGCAGCGCGACCATCAGCATCGCGATCGGCATCCGAACGCGATGCGCAGCGGGGTTCGCATGCGTCGATGCGAGCGGCATCGTCGAGAGCGACTGGTCTTCGGACGCCTCGTCCCGAAGCAGAGAGATCGTGAGACGGCGGTCAGAGGGTACGAACGCGCCGACCACGACCAGGAGCGCGCCGACGCTCGAGAGCGCGACGGAGACTCGACCGGCCCCCACGACGAGCACGAAGACGCCGCCAAGAATCGCGATGGTTCGCCAACGAAGCCCATCGCCGTCGTTCGCCGCGAGCAGGATCGCCACCGGCGCGGCAACGAGCGCGCTGAGATGCAGCGGGACCGAGAGCGCGATGAGATACGCCGTCAGGTACGTCCATCGCAGCTCGTTCGACCTGCCCGCGCGATCGCCCGCCCAGATCATGAGAACGCCAAGGGCGAGCGAGGCCGCGTACACCTCCGTCTCGGTGGCGTTGAGCCAGACGGACGACATTCCACCCGCGGCGAGCGCCGCTGCGACAGCCATCGCGGTATTGCGCGTCGCGCGCTCGACCAGCCCGCCGGTGACGCCTGCCGCGACCGCAGTGCACGTCGCCGACAGCAGATTGGTCGCAACCGCATACGGCAGGAAAAACAGCAGCTTCGCCCACACGTTCGTGAGCAACACGAATAGCGGGGTGCCCGGCGGGTGTGGAATGCCAAGCGAGCGCGAGGCGGCGATGAACTCACCCGCGTCCCAGAACGTGACGTCGGGAGCGAGCGTGAGCACATAGACCACAAGGAGCGCGACCGCGCCGACCACGCCTGCGGACAGACGCGGGGACCCGGCCTCACCAGGCCTCAAGCCGTGACCCCGACCTTCGCTGGCTCCGTGCGCTCGATGGGTCCGATGATTTTCTGTTTCAGCTGGGTCGGCGTGAGGTTGCGCCACAATTGTCCGTGCGCCGCGAGGGAGATGGACGACGTCTCCTCCGAAACGATGACGACGATCGCATCCGTCTCTTCGGCCAGCCCCAGCGCCGAGCGATGCCGCGTGCCGAGGGAGCGGTCGAGCACCGACGCTTGCGAGAGCGGCAGGATGCAGCCCGCCGCGATGATCGTGTCCCCGCGGATGATGACGGCACCATCGTGGAGCGGCGAGTAGGGCGTGAAGATCGTCACGAGCAGGTCTGCGTTGACGCGCGCCTGCATCTCCGCACCTGTCGACAGATACTCGTCGGTTCGCACCTGTCGCTCCAGCGCGATGATCGCGCCGATGCCGAGCGCGCTCAGACGCTCCGCCGCCTTGGTCACTTCCTCGGCGACGGCTTCATCGCCGAGCTGGAGGAAGAAGCGACGCGTACGTCCCAGCTGGGCGAGCGCGGCGCGCAGTTCCGGTTGGAACACGATCAGCAGCGCGATGGCGCCGTACTGAAACACCAGTCCCAGGATGTACGTGATCATGCCCAGCTTGAGCACATACGCCGCCGCATACGTCACGACCAGCACCGCGAGCCCAAGGAGGATGCGGACGGCCCGCGTGCGCTGGAACAGGAGCAGCACGCGGTACAACACGAAGCTCACGAGCGCGATCTCGAGCGCGTCGCGCCACGTGGGATGCAGCAGTCTCAGGTGCTCGAAGCCGTTCATCGCAGGATTTGCCACGCCACGTCCAGCGCCTCGCGCGCCGGACGAACGTCATGTACGCGGAAGATACGCGCCCCAAGCGCCAGCGCCGCCACGTTCGCGCCCAGCGTCCCGCTGAGGCGTTCAGCGGCATCCCGCACGCCAGTGATCTCTCCGATGAAGCGTTTCCTGGAGACACCTACGAGTACAGGGTGTCCGCCATCCAGCGCCGCGAGCCGCGGCAGGCCTCCCAATACCGCCAGCGAGTGCATGGTGCGCTTCGAGAAACCGACGCCCGGATCGAGCGCAATGCTTTCTCGGGCAACGCCGGCCTTCGTCGCCGCATCCAGCCGCTCGCCCAGTTCCGACAGCACCTCGTCGACAACATGTCCGTAGGTGGCGTGGACATGGCTGGCCATGTCACTCACATCCCCGCGCGAGTGCATCAGCACCAGGCCGGCGCCGAAAGCGGCACATACGTCACTTACCGCGGGGTCCAGGCGCAGCGCGGACACGTCATTGACGATATGCGCGCCGGCCTCGAGCGCGGCACGTGCAACTTCGCTTTTCACGGTGTCGATCGAGAGCGTCGCATCCGGATGGGTGGCGGCGAGACGCTCGATCACTGGCAGCACCCGGGCCAGCTCGTCAGCGACAGACACTTCGGTCGCTCCGGGCCGGGTGGACTCCCCCCCGACGTCGATGATGTCGGCGCCCTCGTTCAGCATGGCTTCC
>DASTVV010000148.1:0-10437 GCA_035758925.1 Gemmatimonadaceae bacterium | reverse complement strand
CGCCACCCTTCCGTCGGCGTTGGTATCGGCGGTATCGGCAGTGCGACGAAGTCCAATGTGTAGAAGGCCGCGTTGATCTCCCCGAGAAAATGGTCCGGCGCATCCGGCTTGATTTCCCCCCAGAACTGCACCCAGCCCACGCCCTTCCCGTCCGGGTCGGTCAGGATCCGCCAGGCCGTGAAGGCGTAGACGTTCTTCTCCACTCGCATCCAGTTGCCTTGTCCTGTCTGCGTGGTGGTTACGCTGATCAACGCGCCTTGCGGTCCGAGCGGCAGCAGGATCCGGCCCGATGCCAGCGTGCAGACCACGGTACCGCGCGACCCGTGCTGGTTCTGAGCCGATGCGTAAGTGTCCATGAAGGGTCTTTTGACGCTGCCGGTGGTGGCGAAGGCGAGCCAGCTCCCCTCTGGCGGATATGTCGGCTCCGAGTCCTGGCCGTCCTGACGGGCCTGAGCCGAACCAGTCATCATCGCGAGCACGACGACAGAGAGAACTTTCGAGAAACCTCGCATGTTGACGTGGATCATGAGGCACCTCCAGTATCGAGGATACGAGTGCCGGCGCCGCACGAGGGTCAAACTTCACCCACCGTCGTGCAGGCAGATTGTTGGCGTGCAAGAGGCGCGGCCAAAGGAGTTATCCGCTCGCGCTTCGCTGTGTCGCTTGCAGGCGCTATAATCGCGTCGGACTCCGGGAGCGACACGTGCCCGAGATCATCTGTTTCGGACCGTTCGAGCTGGATGCGCGGACAGGAGAACTCCGAAAACGCGGAAAGAGAATCCGGCTGGCTCCGCAGCCCGCCAGCCTGCTGACCCTCCTCGCGACTCGCCCCGGACAACTCGTCACGCGCCAGGAGATCCGGCGCCATCTGTGGGGCGGCGAGGTGGTCGTCGAGTACGAACGGTCGCTCAACGCCTGCCTGGCGCATCTCAGGGAGATGCTCGGCGACCGTGCGGACGCGCCGCGATACATCGAGACGTGGCCCCGGCGCGGCTATCGTTTCATAGCGCCGGTTCAACGGCGGCGCCCATTTCCGCAACCCACGGTTGCCGTCCTGCCGTTCGCGAACCTCACGAGCGATCCAGCGTTTGAATACTTCGTAGCTGGCTTGACCGACGCGCTCATCACCGAGCTGGCGTCGATTTCGGCGTTGCGGGTGATCTCGTATCAATCGGTGCTCCACCTCAAGGGCACTGCTCGGACCTTGCCCGACATCGCTTCGGAACTCGGTGCGGACGTGCTGATCGAGGGATCAGCCGTCTGCGACGCCGAACGCGTTCGCCTGAACGTGCAGCTGGTGGCGGCTTCGCCGGAGCGTCATCTCTGGGCGAGGGCTTACGAGTGTGCGCGGGGAGAGGTCATCGCGTTCCACCGACAGGTCGCGCGCGCTGTCGCCGATACCGTGGATGCGGCACTCACGCCGGCCGAGCTCGATCGGTTGACCCGGGTACCTCGGGTCGACCCGTTGGCGCAGGAGGCGTACGTCAGGGGCTGCTATCACGCTACGAAGTGGAGCGAGGAGCACAGCGCTGCGGCCCTTCGCCTCTTCGAGGAGGCCATCGCGCGCGAACCAAACTACGCGCCGACACACGTCGCCCTCGCACGCACGTTGTTCCTGCTCGCGTACTGGGGCCACTTGCCTCTGAAGCCGACGCTGACCCGCGCGAAGGAGGCCGCCGCCGCGGCGCTGGCGCATGACAAAGGCCTGGCCAGTGCTCACACGGTAATGGCGTGGTTGTACTGGGCGCTGGACTGGGACTTCGAGGCGGCCAGCCGCGAGTTGCATCTCGCTCTCGAGTTGGGCCCGAGCGACCCGGATGCGCACCTCCAGGCTGCGCTGCTTGGCGTCTTGGAGGATCGCGAGCGGGCCTTTGCCCATGTCGAGCTCGCGCTCAGGTTGGATCCGCTGTCAGAATCGACACACTTCCAGCTCGCGTGGTGCTACTACTTCGGCGGAGAGCCCGCACGTGCGCTGGAGCAGTCGCGAAAGACGCTGGAGCGCTTCCCCGACTCGCTGCAGACTTGGTACGTTGTGGGCCTGTCGCACATCTCCCTCGGACAAGTGCATGAGGGGATCACCGCCCTCGAGAAGGCGACGAGCTTGTCGCGAGAGCCGTTCGGCCTGGGGTATCTGGGCTGCGCGTACGCGCTCGTCGGGCAACAGGAAGATGCGCGTGGCATCCTCGACGAACTGCTCGCCCGGAAGGCGGAGCGCTTCGTCCCGCTAAGGCCCTTCATCCTGCTCTACACCGCCCTCGGCGACATCGACCGCGCGCTCGACGCCCTCGAGGACGCGTACGACCAGCGGGATCCCACCCTGTTCGCTGTGACGGCCGTGCCGCTGTTTGCGCGGCTCCGGGGACAGCCCCGGTTCGAGGCGCTCCTGGCGCGAATCGCGGCGCACCGCAGCAGTGTCTGGCGACCCGTGCCGGCGAATCATCCCGGCCGCCCCGTGACCGGCGCGTCGTTATCTGATAGGAGCTGACGTTGATCGAGCAGCACTCACCGGCTCGACTAACGGACCTCCGGTAGGCAGGGATCGCCTTGTCGATAATCATCTGATCTCGATAACAGGATGCCATCAACGCATGACCCCAATACGCGGAGGGTTCGAGCTCCAGGATCCGCCGCACCTGCTCCATGACGCGGTCGTAGCGACGGACAACAGCAACACGGCCCCGAGATGACTTCGCAGACCGACTGACTGCGGATCCCAGACGAGCGCGAGCCCAAGCTCCGCCGCCGCTTCTTCGAGTCGTGCGTGCGGCATCAGAACGTTGAACGCATAGCGCTCCCTGACGACGGGCGAGGCGGGGCTCAACTCCAGCGCCCGTGCCATCTCTCTCTCGACCTCCCGCCAGTCGTAGGCGAGCTGTTTGTGGTACAGACCGAGCAGCGCGTGCGTTTCGCCGAGTGAGTTGTCGATTTCCAATGCGCGAATCGCATACAGAACGCCTGTCGAGCACGCCTCGCCGTCATCCGGGCGATCACGCTCAGAGCGGCGGGCGCCAGTCCCGCGAGCTCGGTGATGATCTCGTCCGTCAGCCGACGAAGACGCCGCCCGGCCAGAGCCGGTGCTGCAGCTGCTCTCGCGTGACGACCTCAATGGGCCGCTCGAGGAGAGCGCCAGGACCTGGAAGGACTGCTCGCGCAGGCCGATGCGCACCCCTCGCTTGTGGAGCCGCCCGGCTGCGAGGTCGACTTCGAAGTGGCAGAATCGAACGACTCTGGACCCACGGTGCGCGTCGGACAAGAGCCTAAACGACGTGCCGTGAAACGGTCAATCGCCGTCAACTCGGGCGCGCTCAAGTGGATGCGCGGTAGACAGAATTCAAGAACACGTCAAGGCGCCGTCCATTTTCTTTCCTCGGCCCGACGAGGATAGTCAAGGAGGGCGCCCCAACGCGTCAGTCCCTTGGCGTCGCTCGTCCGCGCCCAGTGAGGCCCGCATGATCCGTTACATCTTCGTTGCTCTCGCCATTGTCTTCACACTCCTGCTCGATCCCCCACTCGCCGGCCGCGAGCCCGAGGTCGTCGCGCTCTTCGGCCTCAGCCCGCTGCCGGAGGGGCTGAACTTCAACCGATAACATGACCTATCGGAGGTGAGCCATGCTTCGGCGATTCGCGGCCGCGTCGTCAGTTGCTTCTGTGGTGATCGCCGTTGGAGGAATCGTAAGTCTGCTCCCACCCCGCTGGTCGCCGGCTGATGCCCGTGTGCTGACGACCGCGTGGTGCTTCGTTCCGCTGGCTTGGGGCCTGTGGGCGATGGTGGCGCCAGCACACTGGGTTCCGCGCCGATTGCCGCTATGGGGCGCAATGCTCGGGGTCGTCGCAGGAATCGTGGCTGGGCCCGTACTCGATCTCCCGCTACGTCTCGGAGGCCTGCGGGATCTTCGCTGGATCACGCTGATTGTCGGACCCATCTTGTATTACGTGGTCTGGCTGTTTGTGCCTGTTGCCTATCGTTCGCTGAACCGCAATGCCCAATCTCCCGAGGCAGTGGCCGGACGAACCTGAGGTGATGGCGTGGCGACCCGACTGCACGAGCAAAGGTCACGGCGTGCGCACGGGGTACGCAGGTCTCTTGTGGAGCGTCACACAGCCGTCGGCCAGATTCCGGCGAGCCAGGAAATCAGCCGCGAGATGGTCGATGCATCGCAGCATCGGGCCGTCGAACACATGACCTTCGCCGGGAACGACGACAACGCGGGGCTCACGGAATTGATCCGCCATGACTCGCGCCCACCGCGGCGACGTGGCCGGGTCCCGTTCACCGACGACAATCAGCGCCGGCATCGGGAGCGGCGCAGGCGATCCTGTCTCGGGCGGAAGCTCCGCCCGCGGCCAGTCCCTGCAGGCGATCTCGTATTCGGCCCGCAGTGCCGAGCGGCGGCCGGCCGGCGCCGCGCTGTGCGTCAACTCTTCGCTGCAGGAGACAGCCAGATGCAGACCGATGCTCAACTGGCTGACGTAGCGCTCTCGCGCGGCGGCAATCGCCTGGTCGAGCGGTTCACGACGCCCTCGCGCCGCTTCCGACACGAACAGCGGAAGGTACCGCGCTGTGGACGACGAGTACTGCAGGAGCTGGATGCCGATGACGTGGAACGAGTCGGTCAGCTGCTTGCGGACCTCCTGCACGTCGCGATCGAGATGCGAGAACGCCTTCGAGCACGCGGAATCCAACGCGCAGTCCTTCACCAACGCGTTCAGCGCGCGCTCGCCGTCCTCCTCGAAGCTCTCCAGCAGCGGCATCGATCGCGGGGCCGGGGCGACGAGCACCAGCGTCCGAACCCGCTCAGGGTGGCGCCGGGCGTAGTAGTCCGCCGCGCGCGTGCCGTACGAACCGCCATACAGGCTGATCTGCTCGTAGCCCATGGCGGAACGGGCCGTCTCCAGATCCTCGACGAAGCGCGCCGTCGAGTACATCCGCAGGTCCGCACGGGCGGAGAGACGGGTGAGACAGGCCTTCGGGTCCTTCGGGATCAGGAAGCTCCGGTCCGCGACCTCGCAGTCGAGTCGATTGGATCCTCCTGTTCCGCGCTGGTCGAGCAGCACGAGGTCGTGCTCGCCACGCACAGCCCCGAACATCTCGATGATGTCCTCGGTGTCTGCGGTCGCCGCCTGTCCAGGTCCTCCTTTGAGAATGAACAGCGGCTCCCTCGCCGGCGCGGCGCCCGCCCGAGGGATGACGATGACATTCAACGAGAGCCGCCGGCCGTTCGGGGCCTGCGGATTCTCGGGGATCTGCAGCGTTCCGCAGCGCGCGCGCACGCCGGAGAGTCCGCAGTCGTGCAGCGCGAGCTGCGCGCGGGCCGCGGGAGCAGCGAACAGAAGGAGCGCGGCGACGAGCAGCGCGCGAGCGCCCCTGCGGGACGGCACGCGCAACTTCAACGGACGCGCACCCCGCGCGCGATTGAGCCAGGCCTTCGACAGCACCGCTGGCAATTGTAGGCGGGATTCCCAAAAGGGCTCAGGCGTGGACGCCGCCGGCGCGGGCGCGATCGAGACGCCGGGCGTGAACGAATCGCTTCCGCGCCATTCGCACGGGTTGGCAGTGAAGCGGTCCTCCGCCTGGCCTGCTGGATTGCTCGGTGTGTTGGATGAGCCGACCCTGATCTCCGCCTGCGATTATGAGCGGAGGTTGGTGGACCAGAACAGCGCCATTTGGAACCAGGTTGCGGTCTTGTTGAGCCGAATTGACGCGCTTCGACTTGGCGCATGAACGAGCGCGGGCGGGTCGTCGCCGGCCCGCGCCATGATCTGCGCGCCGAGGAGGTCCGCCTGCTTCTCGTAGTCGCGGCTGTAGCGGAGTAGCAGCGCGCCGAGACCGAACTGGGTGCCTCCCGCGATGTACCCGCCCAGCTCGCCGCCGACGACCGCGCCGCCGACCGCGCCGGCGATCTGGCCGAGCTGCAGCCACGGGCTCTGGGCCTTCGACGCGTTCGCCGTTCCATGCCGCAGCAGCACGCGTGACAGCTCGTGCGCCATCACGCCCGCGACTTCCGCTTCTTCGGCCGCCGCGTCGAACATGCCGCGTTGCACGAACATCGGTCCGCCCGGCAGCGCGAACCTGCGTGAGGTACTTCGCGATGTGCTGGTCCTCGATGATGGGGTACTGCTTGCGGACTTCCGACGCGGCTTTCTTTCCGAGCTGCACGTCCTGCTTCGGCGTGTACTTTTTCTTCGGAAGCTTGATCACGGTCTGCGGCCGACAGCCTCGCTGTAAGTTTTGCAGGACGGGGGCAGAAACCTACCAATCGCCTCACTCGCACCGGAGCGCCACATTGGGATCGACCGCCGCGGCGCGGCGGGCGGGCAGGTAGCAGGCGAAAAACGCGGCCCCGACTAACGGAATTGGCGTCACGACCAGGATCCAGGGATCGACGATGGCGACGTCGAGCTCGAGGTACGCGCGCGCGATCGCCCGGCCGACGAGGCCGATCGACAAACCGAACAGGAGCCCGTCGAGCACGGGACGATACCCGTCCAGCAGCACCATGCGCTTGATCTGGCTGGAGGTGGCGCCGAACGACATCCGCACGCCGATCTCGCGCGTGCGATTGGCGATGACGTGCGACTGGATGCCGTAGAGGCCCGCCATCGCGAGAAGGAGCGTGATCGCGCCGAGGCCGATCGCCATGAGGCCGAACCCGCGCATGACCTGGAACGGTCCGGCGAGCACCGTGCGTCCCGTCCCGATCCTGTCGATCGCGACGTCCGGATCCGCGCGCCGGATCGCCTCGCGCATCGCGCCCACGGCGGTCGGCACCGATCCGGATGCGCGCGTGACGACCGTGACGAGCGGCTGATAGTACTGCTCGAACGGCGCGTAGGCGAGCGGCCGCGGATCCGCGAAGAGGCTGCCCACGTCCGTGTTGGCCGCGATGCCGACGATGGTGGCCGTCGCGCGCGCGGCCGGCTGGCCGGCGAGCGCGACCTGCCGTCCGACGGCGTCGGCGGTTCCAAAAATCTGCCGCGCGGTGAACTCGCTGACGATGAGGACGCGCGGCGCGCCCGGCCCATCGCGATCGTCGAAGCTGCGTCCGCGAAGGATCTCGACTCCGAGCGTCCGGAAGATCGACGGCGTCGCGGCGACCGCGGTGACCATGCGCGGCGGCGTGTCCGCCGCGCCGGCCTGTTCCGCCGGCGCCATTGAGAGACGCAGCGCGCTCGACACGCCGAAGGGCAGTCCGCCCGTGAGCGACGCCGATTCGATCGACGGATGGCCGCGCAATTCGCCGAGCAGACGATCGAGCGTCCGCCGCGCGCGCGCCTCGCTCCACTCAGGCCCGTCGAGATTGAGGACCGCGACCCCGATCCGATCCAGATCGACGCCGGAGTCGTGCCGCGCTTCCGCGATCGAGTACTTCACGAACATCGTCGCGATGATGAAGAACCCGGCCGCGATCGCGACCTGCCACCGCAGCAGGGCGCGCTGGCGCCGGCGGCGCGGCGGCCCGGAGGTCGATCCGGCGGCGAGCGCGCCGCGCACGTCGATCGTGCGCGTCAGCTGGATCGTCGGCTCGAGGCCGAAGACGACCAGCGCCACGAGGAGTGACGACACGGCGACGCCCAACGCCGTCACGTTCAGCACCGGATGAAACGACAGCGTCGTCCGTCCGCCGAACGGCATCGCGAGGCTGATTTCGGTGTCTATCGCGGCGCGCAGCAGCTCGAACACGACGTAGGACGCGATCGCCCCGCCCGCCGCGAGAATCACGCTCTCGAGGCACTGCTCCCGCACCAGCCGCCACCTCGACGCGCCGAGCGCGCGGCGCACCGCGATCTCGCGCAGCCGTGTCGTCCCTCGAGCGAGCACGAGGTTGCCGAGGTTCGTGCAGGCGACCACCAGCACCAGCCCGACGAGCGCGACGAGCGTCATCCCGAACCGGCGTACGGCCGTGTCCTCGTCCGCGATCTCGGCCATCGTCTTTGCCCGCCATGGCCGATCCGTGGCGGTGGGGCTCTTCCCCGGGTACCGCGGTGGAAACGACTGGTCGAGGCGCGCGGCGATCGTCCGCACCTCCGACGACGCCGCGGCGATCGTCACGGTTGAAGCCAGGCGGCCGAAGATGGTGAGCCGCCGGCTCTCGCGCCCCCCGTCTGATTGGGTGCCGAGCGGAATCCAGAACTGCGTGCTGGCAAGCCATCCGCGCGGACCTGTGAACGTGGGCGGCGCGACGCCGATCACCTCGTATCGCTGGCTGGAGATCGTCACGACAGTGCCGACGACGCGGGGATCGGACGCGAAGGTTCGCCGCCAGAGCGCGTCGCCCAGCATCACCACGCGCGCGGCGCCGTCATCGTCGGCCGGCTGAATCGCGCGTCCGCGCGCGGCGCTCACGCCGAGCGTCGCGAAGTACGAGCCGCTGACGGCCTCGCCCATCAGCATCTGTGTCGCGGAAGGCAGAGCCACGCGCCGAATGAGCGTCGCCGACGCGGCCATGTGGGAGAACGATGTCTGCGCCGCTCGCAGATCGTGGAAGTCCGGCGCCGACACCGTGCCTGCGAGCAGCCGTCCGCTGTAGGGCGTTGCGACGATGGCGACCCGACCGGGCTCTCGGACGCCGAGGCCGCGCAGAAGGACCGAGTCGACGATGGAATACACCGCCGTCGTGATCGCGACGCCGATCGCGAGCGAGAGGATCGCGAAGACAGTGAAGAGCGGTGTGGCCCCGAGCCGCCTCAGGGCAAGCCTGATGTCGTTGACCACGCGGGGTAGCGTAGCATCACTCGTGGCGCAGGGCCATAAGTGGATCCATTCGGACGGCCAGGCGCGCGGGCACGAATGCGGCGGCGACGCCGACGACTGCCGTAACGGCCGCGATGGCCACAAGCGCCACGGGGTCGATGTTCGGGCGATACACGTCCATGCTGCCGATCCCGATGTCCGCCGATCCGGGCGTCGCGCGCAGCGCGAGCACGATCAGGACCGTGAGGACGAAATCGCTTCGATCCCGGGATGCTCCGTCGAATCCGAACATACCAGCGCGTGATCGGTCGCGGAATCGATCGCATCACCATGCCCGACACCGTCCTCGACCGCCGAGGACAGATCGATGCAGGTGTCGTGACCGCCGCCTCTGAGCTGTATGCCGTTACTCCGACGCCGAGACGAGTTCGGGTGACTGGTCGACTGGATGTCATGGGTGCAGGCCAAGGAGTCCTGAAGCTCGACGTTCGCCCCAGCGAGATCGTAACGGCGCTGTGGGACGGTGAAGAGCCGGTCGAAACGCTCCGCGAATTCTTCAACAGAGACGTCGTTGTGGAGGGCGTTGGCGTCTTCCGTCCTTCGGGTTCGCTCCTGCGCGTCGATGCAGACGCGATCGTGCTCGCCTCGTCTCAAGACGAGTTCTTCCGACGCGTTCCCTCAGCAGCCGCTAAACGCGATTACCACAAGCTGGCGCGCTCAAGGCTGTCGAGAAATCCGCTTACGCACAGCTGCGCGGTTGGTTGCCCAGCGATGAGTCCGACGAGGACTTCAACGCCGCGGTGGTTGCATTGCGCTAGGAGATGCCCGCGCCCTACCTGCTCGATACAACCGTTCTACTGCACTGGACGCGCAATTCACCCAGGCCCAAGCGATCGACGCGAACCTTTCAACTTTCATCATCGGCGATGAGGCCGCTGGTCTGCGAGGTGTCTCTTGGCGAGATGCTGGCCTTCAGCTTGAGCCGCAGTTGGGGCACGCAGAAGCTACGGCGCCTGGCAGAACTCGAGCGTCACGTTGTCGTCGTGCACATTTCCGACCCTGGCGTCAGGCAGGCGTACGCTGAGCTGTCAACCTTGGCGCAGTCGTCCGGATGGTCGCTATTTCACGGCAAGAATGATCTCTGGGTCGGTGCGGCGGCGCACGCCGCAGATGCGCATCTTCTGACGATGGACACGGACTTCTTACCGATGGAATCGCGTTCGACGGAAATCGCTTTGTTCGAACCGGCGTAACCGCACCGGCCTTCAGCTACTTGCGGGAAATCAGAACCGGAAATGAAGGTTTGGTGGACCAGAACAGCGCCAGTTGGAACCAGATCGACTCTTGGCTGAACGCGGCTCGACAGCTTGCGGCTTGCCGCATGAGCGTTGGCTCTAGCTGATGCCGATGTCGTCCATGAACCGATCTTTCAGGCCGTGCCAGCGATTCCTCGCGACCGCTCCCGAGCGCCCGAGCACCGGCTCGGTGACCATCGTCCAGAACTGGCTCGCCGCGCTACTCGATAAACGCTAAGAGAATCGCACCTGCGCCATCGAATAGACGTCGACCTCAGGACTGCAGCAGCGCTGCGAAATCAGCCGGCGTCAGCGATTGACCGGAACGACGCTCGTATAATCAAAGGCACCTGTGATGGCGCTTGCGCCCGGTAGTCGTCTCGGCGTCTATGAAGTTCGCGAGCTCATCGGCGCGGGCGGGATGGGGGAGGTGTATCGCGGCCGCGATAT
>DASTVV010000124.1:0-26857 GCA_035758925.1 Gemmatimonadaceae bacterium | reverse complement strand
GCTCGAGGGCTGGCCCGCGTCTATCGCGGAGAGCTCGCTGATCGCCGACCAATCCAGGTCGTCGCCGCCGAGTGCTCGGAGCGCGAGGAAACGATCGCGGAGCAGGTTCGCCAGCGGCAGCGGGACCTCCAGCTCCTCCGACGCCGCGAGTGTCAGCCGGATGTCCTTCTGGCCCAGGGGAGCGGCGAAACCAGCCGGCTGGAACTTCCGGTTCGCCACCAGGTTGCCGTATGTCTTGTAGACGGGCGCGTCGAACAGCGACGACGTCAGGATCTCGAGATACTGCTGCCGGCTGACGCCGCCCTTCTCCACCAGTGTCATCGCCTCGCCGAGCGACTCGATCACAGTCGCGATCATGAAGTTGCCGCTGAGCTTCACGAGGTTGGCGGCCTTCGGCGTCTCCGACACCACGATCGTCTTCCGCCCCATGGCGTCGAACAGTGGTTGAGCGGCCGCGACGGCGTCCTTGGCACCTGCCGCCACGATGAAGAGCTGCCCGTGCGCGGCCACTTCGGGACGCCCGAACACTGGCGCGGCGATGAACCGCTGACTCGCCTTGGCATGACGCTCCGTCAGCTCCGCCGACAACGCGGTGCTGATGGTGCCCGCGGAAATGTGAATGCCGTTGCGCGGCAGGCCGGCGAGGATGCCCTCTCTGCCCTCGACGACACCACGCACCGCATCGTCGCTGGCCAGCATCGTGATGACGGCCTCACCCCTGCACGCATCGGCGGGGTTGTCGGCCGCAGCAGCCCCCATTGCAACCAGTGCGTCCGCCTTGGAGCGCGTCCGATTGTAGACCGTCACCATGTGTCCGGCCTTGAGCAGACTGGCCGCCATGCCGCTGCCCATGTGTCCCAAACCCACCACGCCTACGCGCATATGCCTGCCTCCAAGCCTCAATGGTCAACGGGTAACGGGTTAACGGGTTAACGGGTTGACGGGTTAACGAACCGCTCACTGCCTCATGTCCGCGCCAGTCACGACGCGCCACGTGTCACGCGCGATCAGCAGCTCCTCATCCGTGGGGATGACCCAGAGCTCCAGACGCGCGGCGCGTGCCTGGAACTGCCCTTCCTTGCCGACGAGCGCGGAGTTCCGTGTCTCGTCCGGCACGATGCCCAGCCACTCGAGATTGCTGCAGATGCGACGCCGTACCGCCGGCGAATTCTCGCCAATGCCACCCGCGAAGATGATCGCGTCGGCGCCGTTCATCGCCGCGAGATACGCGCCGAGATACTTCTTCACGCGATAGCAGAACACGTCGATCGCCAGCGTCGCGCGCCGGTCCCGGTTCTCGGCTTCTTCCGCCAGCAGCTCGCGCATGTCGCTGGTGAGGCCGGACACGCCAAGCAACCCCGACTGCTTGTTGAGCAGCGAGTCCATCTCACGGGGACTCAACCCTTCCTTCACGGAGACGAAGTCGAGGATTGCAGCATCGAGATCGCCTGAGCGGGTCCCCATCACGAGCCCCTCGAGCGGCGTGAAGCCCATGGACGTGTCCATCGACTCGCCGCCGACGATGGCGCACGCAGACGCACCATTGCCGAGGTGCAGCGTGATGATCTTCGTCGCCGCGCGCGAGCGACCGGTGAGCTGGCGATAGCGCCAGGCGACATAGCGGTGCGACGTGCCGTGGAATCCGTACCGACGCACGTGGTATCGGCGATACAACTGGTACGGAATGGCGTAGAGATATGCCGTCTCGGGCAGGCTGTGGTGGAACGCCGTGTCGAATACGGCCACCTGCGGAATGCCCTGTCCCAGCACGGCGCGCGCGGCGGCGATGCCCCGCAGGTTGTGTGGATTGTGGAGCGGCGCGAGGTCGATGAGCCGCTCGAGCTCTCGCCACACGTCGTCCGTCACGAGCGTGGACTGGTGGAAGCGTTCGCCACCGTGCACGACGCGGTGACCGACGGCCTCGATCTGCGCCACGCTGTCGAGCGGACCGCCGGCGGCCTTGTCCGTAAGCCACGAGACGACGTGCGCCACGGCCGCGGAATGGTCGCGAATGGACGCAGTGCTCGTGGCCGGTTTCCCGCCCGCGGGCTCGAGCGTGATGACGGCCTCGCCACCAATGCGCTCGATCTGGCCGCGGGCCAGGCGTCGGTCGCGCGACTGCGCGATGGCCGCCTCGTCCGTTTCGACGAGCTGGAACTTGAGCGACGACGAACCGACGTTGAGGACGAGAACGTGCATGTGATTCTGCCCCGACCAAATATGGCAGCGCAGCCGTGAACGATCTCCGCTTTGTCTACGATCCGACAGTGTCCAGCGCCGTGCGCGTCGAGGAGTCCGGCGAGCCCGCCGCACCGCCGTCCGTGCCGGCAACGGGCCCGCTGCACCCCGAGCAACTCGAGCGGATGCAGCGCTACTGGCAGGCAGCAAACTACCTCACCATCGGTCAGATCTACCTGCAGGACAATCCCCTGCTCCGCGACCCGCTGCGTCCCGAGCACATCAAGCCGCGGTTGCTCGGACACTGGGGCACGTCGCCAGGGCAGAACCTGATTTACGTGCATCTCAACCGGCTGATCGTCGAGCGCGACGCCGACTTCATCTACCTGGCGGGCCCGGGGCACGGCGGCCCGGCCATCGTCGCCAACGTCTATCTCGAGGGCACGTACAGCGAGGTCTATCCGCACGTGACCCGGGACGTCGCGGGACTGCGGCGCCTCTTTCGCCAATTCTCCACGCCGGGTGGCATTCCGAGCCACGTCAGCGTTCCCACGCCGGGATCCATTCACGAAGGTGGAGAGCTGGGGTACGTGCTCTCACACGCGTTCGGCGCCGCGTTCGACAATCCGGCGCTCGTGGTCGCCGCCGTGATCGGCGATGGTGAGGCTGAGACCGGGCCGCTGGCCGGCGCATGGCAGAGCGTGAAGTTTCTCAACCCCGCGCGTGACGGCGCGGTGCTGCCCATCCTGCATCTCAACGGCTACAAGATCAGCGGACCCACCGTGCTGGCCCGCGAACGGCCGGACGACTTGCAGGAGTTCCTGGCTGGCCACGGCTACGACGTGTTCGACGTCACGGGTGACGACCCGACGACCGTGCATCAGGAGCTGGCGACCGCGCTCGACACCTGCATGGATCTCATTCGCGCCATCCAGCGCGACGCGACGGCGATGGGAGCCGCAAACATCCCGGAACCGCCGCGCTGGCCCGCGATCATCCTGCGGACGCCGAAGGGCTGGACCGGCCCCGAGGTGCTGGACGGGCTGCCCGTGGAGGGAACGTTCCGCTCGCACCAGGTGCCCTTGCCGTTGGCGCGCACGTCGGCGGAGCAGCTGGCGATGTTGGAGCGGTGGCTGCGCAGCTACGAGCCCGAGACGCTGTTCGACGAGGACGGCGCGCTGATGGACGAGCTCGCGGCGCTGGCGCCGCGTGGCGACCGGCGGATGGGCGCGACGCCCTACGCCAACGGTGGTCGCCTCAGTAAGGAGCTGAAGCTGCCCGACGTCACGTGTCACTCGGTTCTCGTTACCACACCCGCCGTCGTGAGGCACGAGTCCACGCGGCAGCTCGGCGCGCTGCTCAAGGACGTCTTCGTGAAGAACGCTTCAGATCAGAACTTCAGGCTGTTCTGTCCCGACGAGATCAACTCGAACCGGTTGTCCGCCGTCTTCGAGGTGGAGAATCGATGCCTGGTGGGGCGGCGGCTGGACATCGACGATCATGTGGCCGCGGACGGTCGCGTCATGGAGGTGCTGAGCGAGCATCTGTGCGAAGGCTGGCTGGAGGGGTATCTCCTCACCGGGCGCCACGGCATGTTCGTGACGTACGAATCGTTCGCGATGGTGTGCGCCTCGATGATCGTGCAGCACACCAAGTGGCTACAGGAGGCCATCAGCCTGCCGTGGCGCGCGCCCGTCGCGTCGCTGAACGTGCTGCTCACGTCCACCTGCTGGCGCAACGACCACAACGGCTTCAGCCACCAGGGTCCGGGTCTCATCGACGTGATGCTTTCCAAGCAGGGGACGGTGTCACGGATCTACCTCCCGCCCGATGCCAATTCTCTGCTGAGCATCGCGGACCACTGTCTTCGTTCGATGAACTACGTCAACCTCATCGTCATCGACAAGCAGCCGGAGCTGCAATGGCTCTCGATGGCGGAGGCGAAGGAGCAGACGGCGGCCGGCGCGTCCGTGTGGGATTGGGCGGGAAACACCGGGCAGGAAGAGCCGGACGTCGTCCTGGCCTGTGCGGGCGATACGCCAACGCTCGAGACCGTTGCGGCGGCCAGCGTGCTGCGCGAGGTCGCCCCCGAGGTGCGCATCCGCGTTGTGAACGTGATCGACCTCATGTCGCTGTTCCATCCCACGCTCCACCCGCACGGCATGGACGGCGAACGATTCGCGAACCTGTTCACGCACGACCGTCCAGTGGTGTTTGCGTTTCACGGTTACCAGAATGCCGTACATCAGTTGGTGCACCGGCGGCCGCATCCGGCGCGCTTTCACGTGCGCGGGTTCAACGAGCAGGGCACGACGACGACGCCGTTCGACATGGTGGTGATGAACGGCATGAGTCGCTTTCACCTCGCGGCGCTGGCCGTCGAGTTCTCGCGACTGCCGGAGGATCGGATCAAGGCGCTCAAGGCACTTCTCGAGCAGCGGATCGTGGATGCGGTCGAGTATTCGCGGGAGCACTTCGAGGACAAGCCGGAGATTCGTGACTGGAGCTGGACGCACGGCTCTTGAGGCAGGCGATCGGGTGTCGGCGGTGATCCCCGGGCAACCACAGAGTCGAACCACAGAGAATTGAACCACGGAGAACACAGAGGGCACAGAGAACACCAAATGCTCTGACAAGAGACCTCCTTCAGAACGTTTCCCTGTTCTCTGTGCGCTCTGTGTGGTTCCCCTCTCTGTGTTCTCTGTGCTCTCTGTGCTCTCTGTGGTTCGATTGCCGTTGCGGGTCGGCATCACGAGCGGCTGCGGCCCGGGACACGCTGTTGCCTGGGAGAGTATGCCGGAGTCTCTCTCACAGCCTATGACACCCAAACAGCTGCTGTTCCTCGTGATGGCCGGCGTGTTCGGTGTCGCCGGCTACGCCCAGCTCAAGCCGCGCGTGGACTGCAATGCGCTGAACTGGAAGTACAATGCGCCGACCCCGCGACCGGGCATGGTCCCGCTGGGACCTCCGCCGATGAGCGCCGAGAAGTGCGCGAAGAGCGCCGCCACCTTCAAGGCGCATGACATGGAAGTGCCGATGCTGCCCCGCTTCTCGCGCCCGGTAGTGTGGCTGCTGGGCTTCGCCACACTCGGGTCGCTGGTACTGGCGACGCGCAGGCAGGCCTGACGTCGCTGGAAGGATCGAACGAACTTTCTTCGGACAAGGCGGAAACGGCCGGAAGTGATTGTGGGCAACCACCTGTGCGCGGACGACTGCTCTTCCTCGCGATAACAGGCGTGCTCGGCTTCGTTGCGTTCGTCGCGCGGCTACTTGGTTACGTCGCTGAGCAGCGTCCGAGTCGCGGCGTGCCGCGGCGTGCCCAGCACCGTCGCCGCCGGTCCCTCCTCCACGATGCGCCCCTCCGCCAGCACCGACACGCGGTCGGCGTAGGCAGCGGCAAAGTCCACGTCGTGCGTCGCGATGAGGATTCCGCGACCGCCATGCTCCCGGGAGAGCTGCCGCAGCGCCTGACCCAGTGACCCGCGTCGCGCCGGATCGAGCGCCGAGGTCGGTTCGTCCATCAACAGGATGCCGGGTTCCACGGCGAGGGCCCGCGCGATCGCCACCCGCTGCGCCTCACCGCCCGAGATCTGACGCGGCAGTGCGTTCGCGCGCGTGGCAACGCCCAGCTCGGTCAACAGCTCCATCGCGATGCGCTCGGCGTCCACGTGCGAGGCGCCGAGCGCGTGGATGGGGGCGAGTGTCACGTTGTCGAGCACCCTGAGATGTTCGAAGAGAGACGCCGCCTGCGGCACGAGGCCGATCGCGCGCCGCAGCGTCCGCAGGTTGCGCTCCGGCGGCACAGGTCCCGGCACGAGCACCACGTCGTCGCCGATGGTGATGCTGCCGGCGCTGAACGGCTGCAACGCGACGAGCGCGCGCAGCACCGTCGTCTTGCCCACGCCCGACGTGCCCATGAGCGCGCGCACTTCACCGGGAGCGACGTCGAGATCGAGGCCGCGCACGATCGTGCGGGTGTCATGCTCGATGGTGAGGCCGCGCGCGGCGAGTGCGCGGCTCACGCAACCCCCTCGCGCCACTGCCGCTCGATGCGCCGGGCAAGCCGGGCGAGCGGCAGCGACATCATCAGGTACAGGGCCGCGCACATGGCGCCGGGAATCACCCAACTGCCGATGTTGGTCGCGAAGATCGCGGTCTGCTTGGTGAGCTCCACGACGGTGATGACCGACACGAGCGACGAATCCTTGAGCAGTGCCACGAAGTCGTTGGTCATCGGCGCGAGCGCGAGCCGCAGCGCCTGCGGACCTCGGATGAGACTGAAGATCTGGACCTCGGAGAGACCCAATGTGCGCGCCGCGTCCAATTGCGTGCGCGGCACGGCCTGGAGGGCGGACCGATAGATCTCGGACTCGTAGGCCGCGTAGTTGAGACCGAGCCCGATGACCGACGCGATGAACGCCGGCAGGCGGATCATCCCCGACAATCCATAGTAGAGCACGAAGAGCTGGAGCAGCACCGGCGTGCCCCGCACGACTTCCACGTACACGGTGAGGATCGCTCGGGTCGTTCGCGACCCGTACACCCGTCCGGCGGCAATGGCCGCGCCCACGAGGATCGCCAGCGCCATGGCGAGAATGGACAGCGCGATCGTCACGAGCGCCGCACGCAATAGCGCCGGCACGTACGTCATCACCGAAGTGGAGGCACGCTGTCCCGGTGCGTCGGCGGCCCCACCTTGAAGAACGCGGGCGAACAAGCGCGGCTGGGAGTCGTCCCACACTCCCCAATTGCGGAAGCTGCGCTCGAGTGACCCGTCGCGCATCGCCTCGCGAAGGACATCATCCACAGAGTCGCGCAACGCGACATTGGAGCGGGCGAGCACCACCACGTAATGGCCCACGGCCGCGGGCAAGGGCTGGATGACGAATGGCGCTCCCCCGCCCAGCCCCGAGCCCGCGGGTGTTCGCAGCCGGCGCAAGGATCGTTCGGCGATGATGTGATCGAGCAGCACCGCGTCAACTCGGCCAGCGACGAGGTCCGTGTACGGATGCACGTCGTCGTCGTACGACACCGGGATGAGGCCATTGCGCTGTTGCTCGGCCAGTAGCATGCGATACGCTTCCGTGGAGCCGAGCGTGGCGACGCGGCGACCAGCGAGATCGGCGAGCGACTTGAAGCGGGTGCTGTCCGCGGCGCGAACGGCGAGGACCTCGCGAAACTCGAAGTACGGAACGCTCACCGCGTGCCGTTCGCGGAGCTCGGCGCGATCCTCCACGCCCGACAGCCCGATGTCGAAATCGCCACGCTCAACGGACTGGTCGATGTTGGCCCACGCCACCTGCACGAACCGCGGCGTCCGTCCCAGGTGCCGCGCGATCATCTCGGCGACGTCGACGTCGAAGCCGCGGACGCGCGACGGATTCGCGGGGTCGGCCTCGACGAACGGCGCGCCCCCTTCAGCGTCACCACCCCAGCGAAGAACCTTGTCGCTGCGCTGTGCCCACCCCTGAGCCGGCAGGCTGCCCACCAGCAGCATGAGCGCGGCGAGGAACCGTTTCACGCCAACCGGCGAGACGATCAATGTCGGTGCGAGTCCGATGCCGCGATGGGAGTCTGCCGGAACGGAACCGGGGGCCGCTCGAGCATCTGCGCGGGCTGTCCTTGTACCAGCAGGTACGCGTGCTTGGGCCGCAGGTTGGCGTACGAGCTCGTGGACCGCAGCGAGTCCGGCCACGTCACCTTGACCACCGGCACGCTCACGGCGTTTCCGAGGCCGACATGGAGCTGCAGGCTGCTGGACCCGAACGATCCGCCGGCGTCGACGGTGCGCATGATGGAGCGCGTCTTGCCATTTGAATCGGTGGCGACGACCTCGACGCGGGCGCCAATCGCCGAGCGGTTCGCGGTTCGGCCCTCGAGATTCAGCGTGATCCAGTTGCGATTGGGCCGTCCCGGCTCGGAGAACGGGTTCTCGAACAGCACGCTGGTGGACACGTCGCCGGCGTATGCACCGCCGATCATCATGAAGACATCCTCATCGCCGTCGCGGTCGAAGTCCGCGAACGCGGTGCCGTGTCCTTTCTGGAGATGTCCGAAGCCGCCTTCGACGGTGACCTCCTGGAAGCGCTTGCCGTCCACGCCGCGGAACATGCGGTTGGGAATGACGGACCGGAAATCGGGATTCCCCGTGCCGATGTAGAAGTCGAGCCAGCCGTCGTTGTCGATGTCGCCGAAGTTGCTCCCCATGGCGTAGATCGCCTTGTCGGCGAGTCCCACGGCTTCACTCACATCCTCGAACGTGCCGTCGTGCTTGTTGCGATAGAGATGCGTGTGCTCCACGAGTGAACCATTACTACGGCTTTCACTACGGCTTTCACTACGGCTTTTAGAGCCGCTGTTAAAGCCGCCATTGGTGCTATTCCGCAGTTGCTCGAGCGCGACGGCCGTATGCAGCGGTGTACGATTGTCGTAGCTGAGAACCAACAGGTCCTGCCAGCCGTCGTTGTCGAAGTCCCAGAACCACGTGGGGAATGACAAGTTGGGCGCGCGTGTACCCGCAGCGACCGAGACCTCCTCGAAGCGCCACGTGTCGATGCTGCTTCCGCCCCGATTCACGTACAGGCGATTCGGCCCACCCATGATCGAGATGAACAGGTCGGGCAGGCCGTCGTTGTTGATGTCGCCCCATGTGACGCCCTTCACGAAGGCATCAACGACGATCCCGACCTTCTGGGAGACTTCAGTGAAAGAACCGTCGCGATTGTTGAGGAACAATTCCGATGGGTGGGAGCTCCAGCCAATCCCAACGCCTGACTCGTTGCCGACGAAGAGATCGAGGTAGCCGTCGAGATTGAAGTCGGCCCAGCCCGACGTGTGCGTCGGATGCAGCGAGCCAACGCCCGCCGCGAAGGTCACGTCCTCGAACGTTCCGTCGCCGCGATTGTGCAGCAGCGAGTTGGGAAACATGCCGCCGTCGCCCAGCCAGGCGCCGCGCATGAGGAAGACGTCCTCGTTGCCGTCGTTGTCGTAATCGGCGTGGCGGCAGTTGGCGCCGCCGACGATGCCCTCGAGCCCCGCCTCTTTCGCACGGTCGACGAAACCACCCTTGCCGTCCGCGATCAGCAGGTGAACGGGGTCGGTGAGTCCCCACGCGCTCGTGAAGATGTCCAGCAGCCCGTCGCGATTGAAATCCTCGACGCACAGGCCGCCCGCGAGCCCCGTGACGTCGGCACCGACGTTCCGAGCGACGTTGAAGAACATCGGGAACGTGGTGTCCCGCTTCGCCGTCAGGTTGGGAATGAGGTATGGCTTGGGGACGCGTGACGGATATCCGCCGGTGGCCATGTATGCAATGTTGAGCAGCCAGCGCGAGCCGACATCGTCAGGGAACACGCGCAGGATGCGCTCGAACGTCGTGATCGCCTTGCGAGCGCCTTCCTGCTGCGTGTGGTGCAGCTCGCCAAGGATGCAGATGCTGGTGTTCGGGTTGAGGTTGCAGTTCTGCTGCTCGCCCAGGCGCAGGTAGGCCACGCCAAGCAGGTCGAAGAACGGCTTGTTCTCCGGCACCTTGGCGCTGAGCGTCACGCCGTTGGCGCGCTCCAGCGTTTCCAGCGTGGCGATCGCTTCCTCGCTGCGTCCCGCAAGCAACAGCTCACGCGCAAGGGCGTATTGCTGTCGCGGATCTCCGCCTGGCCGGCCGGCTTGTTGAACCCCGGCCTGCATCGCGGCGACGCGCTCGCGATTGAGGAACTCGTAGCGTTCGGACTGGGCCGACGCCTGCGCATAGAAAAACGCGAGTGTGTCGGCCATCCGCCTGGTGCCATTCGCGGCGGAGGCATCGGATTTCGTGCGACAGCCGGAAACCACCGCGGCCGCGGCGATCACGATCAGCAGTGTGCGAGAGACGCGGTTGGAGACCAGCACGCGCAAAAGACTCCGTGGGGGCCGGGGGTTGGCGGTTGAGAATGAGGCCCCCAGCCACCATGTCAAAGATACGGGCGCGCAGCGTTGCGAACCACAGAGAACGTCTAGAATGGAACCACGGAGGACACAGAGAGCGCGGAGAAGACCAAAAAAGCTGATTTTGACACACTTCTCTGTGGTCTCAGTGGTCTCCGTGGTTGTGCCCCTCTGTGCTCTCCGTGGTTCGATTAGATCTGCTTGCGGCGCGGCCGCTGCTTGGCGGACACGGATCGAATGACCAACTGCCCACGGCCCCTGGTCGGCATGGGTTTGGCCTGTGCGAGTGCCGCAGCAATGAGCGCCTTCACCTCGGGTCGGTCCAGGACTGCGGCCGATTCGAGGCGAATGAATCGTGTCTGATTGCCGGACCCCAGCAGGACCTTTTTCGGGTCAGGAAGACGAGCGCCCCGGATGAAGCACAAGCCGACGCCGTTGGAGCCGGCCGCAATGGAGAGGACGGATTCGGACGGACGATCGCTGGGCGAATAGCCGATGACGAAGAAGTTGTAGTTGTCGTAGACCAGCTCGGTGGCCGTGGGAAGGCGCTTGCGGAGCGAGCGACGAACGGCGCGAATGAGCGTCTGGTTGTCGCGGTCGAACTTGGCCACGAAGCTGCGGAGCTGGGCTTCGGCTGTTGGCTTGGCTGCTCGCGTTTCCGGCATGCGTGCCTGCCGATTGGGTGGCGGACAACCAAGATATGCGGCCTGAGTGTAACGAACCACAGAGGGCACAGAGTGCACCGAGGTTGTGCGATTCTCTGTGCCCTCTGTGCACTCTGTGGTTCTATGGCTCTGCGATCTCCATGATTCACTCAACGTTTGGCGCAACGGCAGCGACGCCCTTGCACCCGTCATGTGCGGCGGAAGCTCCCGGCACAGGCGAGTTCTTGCACCTCGCTGGCCGACCGAGCGGCAATTGTGCTCAAGGGTGCAGAGATCCATCCGGTGCGGCAGCACCATGGGCGCTCTACGTGGACAGCGACGTGCGCATGCGGCTCAAGCTGGAGCTTACGCGGCCGGCGACGTCGGGGATGACGCTCGAGCACCGCGTCCGCTGACGGCGCGGAGGCATCCGCCGTTTACCAGGTCTCGGCGGATGCGCAACGGTTTGGCCCGCATTACGCCAATCGTCCAATCGAAGCTGGAGAACCGGTCGCGCAGTTTTTCGTCAACTAGTGCGCGGACGGGCGAGACGTCTCTCTCGATCGGACTCATCAATGCGGAAGGATGGCCTGAGCGAACGCGGCGTTCGTCTTCTGCGTTCTGCTTGCCTCGCCATTCTGCTCGTCGGCTGCAAGCACTCTGAGACGCCGCCGCGGCGGGCGCCAGTCGTGGAGGTCATCCGTGTGCTGCAGCAGAACGTCCCGATCTACCGCGAATGGGTGGCGACGCTCGACGGATACGTCAATGCGCAGATCCAGCCGAAAGTCACGGGCTATGTGATCGCGCAGCGGTTCGTCGAGGGGTCGCAGGTAAGCAAGGGCCAGATCCTCTTCGAGATCGACCAGCGCCCGTTCGTCGCGATCCTCAGGCAGGCCGAAGGCGATCTGGCGGCGCGTCAAGCGGACGCGGCTCGCACACTGCGAGACGTCGAGCGCGACCGGCCCCTGGCCGAGGCACGCGCCATTCCACGCAGTCAGCTGGAAAACGATGTCGAGCTGCATCGCGCGGCGGTCGCCGCCGTCGAGGCCGCGCGCGGGCAAGTCACCTCGGCGCGACTCGACGTCGGTTACACGCACGTTCGGTCGCTCATCAATGGCATCGTCGGCTTCGCACAGGTTCAGGTCGGCAACCTGGTGTCGCCCACCAGCGTGCTCACCACCGTGTCACAGGTGCAGCCGATCAAGGCGCTGTTCGCCATCAGCGAGCAGGACTACCTGGACGCCCAGGACCGTTTGAGCGCAGTGGAACTGAACGACGGTGACGGTGACGGCGACAGCGAAGACAATCTCTCGTTCCAGCTCACGCTGGCCGACGGGTCGGTCTATCCGCACCGCGGGCATTTTCTCTTCGCCAACCGGCAGGTGGACTCGCTCACCGGAACGCTGCGCATCGCGACGGCGTTTCCGAACCCGAGGAGCCTGCTGCGCCCCGGGCAGTTCGGCCGCATTCGCGCCGCCGTTCGGATCGCGCGCGGCGCGTTGCTGGTGCCGCAGCGCGCGGTCAACGAGCTCCAGGGCACGTATCAGGTGATGGTGCTCAACCACGACAGCACGGTAACGGTGCAGCCGGTGGAAGTCGGTCCGCAGGTGGATTCACTCTGGGTGATCGAGAGCGGGCTCAAGCCCGGCCAGTTGGTCATCGTCGAAGGCACGCAGAACGTGCACCCGAAGGTGAAGGTGGTGCCCAGACCGTATCGGCCGCTGCCCTCGCCCATCGACAGCCAGGCTCCGGCACCACTGCGCCCAGCCCCGCGCTGACCGATGGCGAAGTTCTTCATCAACCGCCCGATCGTGGCGATGGTCATCGCGCTGCTCATGGTGATCATCGGCACGGTGTCGATTCTCGAGCTGCCGGTGGCGCAGTACCCGGAGATCGTGCCGCCCGAAGTGCTGGTGCAGGCGAACTACGTCGGTGCCGACGCGCTCACGGTGGAGGAATCGGTCGCCACGCCCATCGAGCAGCAGATGAGCGGCGTGGACAACATGCAGTACATGTACTCCGTCAACGCCAACAACGGGTTGATGCAGCTGCACGTGATCTTCTCCGTCGGCACCGACGCCAACACGGACCAGATCCTCACGCAGGCGCGCGTCACGCAGGCGAACGCGGGATTGCCGCCCGACGTGCTGGCGCTCGGCGTCACGGTGCAGAAGTCGTTCACGTCGCCGCTGATGCTCATCAGCCTGTACTCGCCGAAGGGCACGTACGACAAGATTTTCCTGTCGAACTACGCCGTGATCAACCTGCAGGACCCGCTCACTCGGGTGAACGGTGTCGGGCGGGTACAGATCTTCGGCGGCGGCCAGTACGCGCTGCGCATCTGGGTCAAGCCGGACCGGCTGGCCAAGCTGGGCGTCACCATTCCGCAGATCGTCGCGGCGATCCAGGCGCAGAACACCGTGAATCCGGCGGGCCAGCTGGGCGGTGAGCCAGCTCCGCCCGGGCAGGAGTTCACGTACTCCGTGCGCGCCAAAGGACGCCTGGAGACGCCGGACGACTTCGGCGGCATCATCCTGCGCGCCAACCGCGACGGGTCCGTCCTGTTGTTGCGCGACGTCGCACGCCTGGAGCTGGGCGCGCAGACCTACAACACGGACGCGCGCTTCAACGGCAAGCCGGCCGCCGTCGTCGCGCTGTACCAGCTGCCGGGCTCCAACGCCGTGGAAGCCGCCGACGGCGTGCGAAAGATGATGCAGCAGCTGACGCAGAAATTCCCGAACGACATGCAGTACGAAGTGTCGCTCGACACCACGCAGGCCGTGCGCGAGGGACTGCGCGAGATCGTCGTCACGCTGCTCCTGGCGACGGCCCTCGTTGCCCTCGTGGTCTTCGTCTTCCTTCAGGGATGGCGCGCGACGCTGATCCCGCTCGCGGCAGTGCCGGTGTCGCTCATCGGGACGTTTGTGCTCTTTCCGTTCCTGGGCTTCTCCATCAACACGCTGTCGCTGTTTGGGCTGGTGCTGGCCATCGGGTTGGTGGTGGACGACGCGATCGTGGTCGTGGAAGCCGTGCAGCGCCACATCGACGAGGGGATGACGCCGCACGACGCAGCGCTCAAGGCAATGGAGGAGGTCTCGGCGCCGGTGATCGCGATCGCGCTGATCCTCTCCGCGGTCTTCATTCCCACGGGCTTCATCCCGGGCATCAGCGGACGGCTCTATCAGCAGTTCGCGCTCACCATCGCGGTCTCGGTGCTGCTGTCGGCGTTCAACGCGCTGACCCTGAGCCCGGCGCTGGCGGCAATGCTGCTGCGTCCACGCGCGAGGAAGCGCGGACGAATGGGCCGCTTCTTCGGCGGCTTCAATCGCGCCTTCGCCGAGGCCACCGAACGCTACCTGCACATCTCGTGGCTGCTGATCCACCGCGTGGCGTTCGTCCTGCTGTTTCTCGCGCTGGTCGGCGCCGCCGCGTTCCTCGTGAGCAAGCGCGTGCCGTCCACGTTCCTTCCGCAGGAGGATCAGGGCTACGCGTTCATCGCGCTGCAACTCCCGAACGCGGCGTCGCTCCAGCGGACGGACGCGGCGGCGCGCCTGGTCGAGGACATCCTGCGACGCACGCCCGGCGTGCAGGCGTACACGAGCGTCATCGGGTTCAGTCTCCTCAGTCAGGTGCAGGCGACCTACAACGGATTCTTCTTCGTGACGCTCAAGCCGTGGGATGAACGCAAGGACGCCGCCGAGCGCTACGACGCGATCCAGGGACACATCAACGGCGCGTTGTCCGGACTCAGTCAGGGGACGGCGTTCTCGTTCCCGCCGCCGGCCATCCCCGGCATCGGGACGTCGGGCAGCATCACCTTCGTGCTCCAGGATCGCGCGAGCAAGGACGTGAAGTTCCTCTCGGACAACACGCAGCGTTTTCTCGCGGCCGCTCGTCGCCGGCCCGAGCTCACCGGCCTCCAAAGCACGCTTTTGGCGGACATCCCCCAGGTGTACGTCAACGTGGATCGCGCCCGTGTGCTGGCGCAGGGCGTGAACCTCTCGGACGTGTATCGCACGATGCAGGCGTTCATGGGCGGCGCGTTCGTGAACTACTTCAACCGGTTCGGCCGCCAGTGGCAGGTGTACGTGCAGGCGGATGGCGACTTTCGCACGAAGGCCGAGGACATCGGCCAGTTCTACGTCACGAACTCCCGAGGCCAGCCGGTGCCGCTGTCCGCGGTGACGCGGATCGAGCCGCAGTCGGGGCCGGAGTTTACGATGCGGTACAACTCATATCGGTCGGCCGTGATCGTCGGCTCGGCGGCGCCGGGGTATAGCTCCGGACAGGCCATGCATGCGCTCGAAGAGGCGTTTGCACAGTCGATGCCGCCTGAAATGGGCTTTGCGTACCTCGGGATGTCGTACCAAGAACAGCTGGCGGCGCAGGGGATTTCCGCCACGACGGTGTTCGCGTTGTCGCTGCTGGTGGTGTTCCTCATTCTTGCGGCGCTGTACGAGAGCTGGACGCTACCGCTGTCCGTGCTGCTCACATTGCCGGTTGGAGTATTCGGCGCCTTTCTGGCGCTGTGGCTGCGCGGGATGGAGAACGCGGTGTACGCGCAGATCGGCCTGGTGATGATCGTCGGGCTCTCGGCCAAGAACGCCATCCTCATCGTGGAGTTCGCGAAACGCGAGTACGAGGATGGGCGCAAGCTCGAGGACGCGGCGCTCGACGCGGCGCGGCTGCGTCTCCGGCCAATCCTCATGACGTCGTTCGCGTTCATCATGGGGACCATCCCGCTGGCCCTGGCCTCCGGTGCCGCGAGCTCCGCTCGGCGCGTACTTGGCACGACGGTGATCGGCGGCATGCTTGCGGCAACCTTGATCGCGGTGTTCCTGATTCCGGCGATGTTCTGGCTGGTGGAGCGTCTGGCGCACATGCGGTCTCCGCAGCCGATGCCGCAGGGCTCCGAGCGGCCCGCATGAGCCGCAGCACAGCAGCATGCGTCATGCGCCATGCGTCAGCATGCGTCATGCGCCATACGTGGCGACGGCTCGTCATTCTCGTCGCGGTAGGGGGTTCGACCCTTGGGAGTTGTCGAGTCGGCCCAAGATATCACCGTCCGCCGCTCGACGTCCCCACTACGTTCCGCGGCGAACGACAGGACACCACCGGTCCGCCCTCATTCGGCGAGGCAAAGTGGTGGAACGTGTTCCGCGACGACGAGCTGCAGAAGCTCATCCGTCAGGCACTCGACCGGAACTACGACGTGCGCATCGCGGCCGCGCGCGTGCTGCAGGCGCGGGCGCAGCTGACCATCACTCGCGCTGACCAATTCCCGACCGTGTCAGTGAACGCCGAAGCCCAGCGAGAGCAGATTCCGTCACGGAAGCAAGGCGGATTCGAGCTTGGCGCGGCGACGGTAAATCTGTTCCAACTCGATGCGCTGCTGTCCTGGGAGCTGGACTTCTGGGGCAGGTTCCGCAGCGCGACGGATCGCGAGCGCGCCAACCTGCTGGGCACGCGCTGGGGCGCGCGCGCGGTCGTGGTGAGCGTGGTGAGCCAGGTGGCGCGGAGTTACTTCACGCTCCGCGAGCTGGATCTCGAGCTGAGCATCGCACGGCGGACGCTGGCGGCTCGACAGGAGTCGCTGGATTTGACGCGCACCCAGGAGCGCGGCGGCGTCGCGTCGTTGATCGACGTGCGCGAGGCCGAGCAGCTGGTGTACACGGCGGCGTCGGTCATCACGGACACGGAGCGCTTGATCGCGCAGCAGGAGAATGCGATCAGGGTGCTGCTGGGTGAGAATCCGGGTTCGATTCTGCGCGGGTTGCCCCTAGTGGATCAGCCGGAGCCGCCTGCTATCCCCGCGGGCATGCCGTCGCGGCTGCTCGAGCGTCGGCCCGACATACGCCAGGCAGAGCAGTCGCTCATCGCGGCAAATGCGGACATCGGCGTCGCCAGGGCGGCGCTCTTTCCCGAGATCACGCTCACGACAGACGCGGGCTTCGCGAGCAACATGCTGTCGCAGTTGTTCACGACGCCGTCAGAGTTGCTCACCGTGGCGATCAAGGCAACGCAGTACGTCTTCGACGCGGGCAAGCGACAGGCCACCGTTCGGCTTACGGAGGCGCAGAAGCTCGAGCTGGTCTACACGTATCAGAAAACCGTGGTGCAGGCGTTCCGCGAGGTGTCGGACGCGCTCGTCGGTCACCAGAAGGCGCTGATATTTCGGCGCCAGCTGGCCGACGTCGTGACGGCCACGGGAGACGCCGCGCGGCTGTCGGACGTTCGCTATCGCGGTGGGGTCGCCAGCTTTCTCGAAGTTCTCACGAGTCAGACGAACTTCTTCGAGGCCGAGCTGGCACTCGCGCGGGCCAGGCTGCAGGAGTTACTGTCGCTGGTCCAGCTGTACGCCGCGTTGGGCGGAGGGTGGGATCCGTGACATGAAAGAGGATTACGAGCTCAAGTCTTTCGAGACCCCGCGTTCCTTCGAAACCTGGTTGTCGTCCAACCATGCGAAGTGTCAGGGGATCCGTATCAAGTTCGCCAAGAAGGCGTCCGGCATTCGCAGCATCAGGTACGCTGAGGCGCTCGAGATTGCACTGTGCTACGGTTGGATCGACGGTCAGGCGAATTCGATCGACGATAACTGGTACTCGCAGCGCTTCACGCCGCGCCGCACTCGGAGCCTCTGGTCGAAGCGCAACCGCGACATCGTCGCGCGGCTCATCGACGAAGGTCGGATGCAGCCTGCCGGACAAGCAGAGATCGATCGCGCGCAAGCAGACGGCCGGTGGGCGGCAGCCTACGACTCGCCCGCCAAGGCGAAAGTGCCCGATGACCTGACGGCCGCGCTTCGGAAATCGCCCGCCGCCAGGCGATTCTTCGAGTCGCTCGACAGCCAGAACCGCTACGCCATCCTGCATCGGCTGATGACGGCGAAGAAGCCCGAGACGCGCGCGAAGCGGCTGGCGACGTTCGTCGAGATGCTGCGCGAAGGCCGCAAGATCCACTCGTAGCAGGTCGCTGGCGCATCGAAGCCCCTCCGCTTGCCTTTCGGCTTCTCTTCGGTATGTATTCGGTAGCATTTGCCGGAGGTCTAACCCGTGAGCTTCGACGCGCTTTCGCTGGAGAACAAGCTCGACCTGCTGATGACACTCGCGGGAGACGACCGCGAGGGATTCGAACCGTCGCGACCGGTGCCACCGCGACTGCGTCACGCCAGCGACGTCGGAGCGCTCCGGCCGCTCAACCTGCGCTCGGTGAGGGTGGGAGACGGACGGCGCGCATCGCTGTTGCGCATCCTCATGACGAACGCCTGCAGCTTCAACTGCCACTACTGCCCGATGCGGCGCGATCGCGCGATGCCGCGGACGCTGCTCAAGCCCGAAGAGCTGGTGCGCATCTTTCTCGCGGCGCACCATCGCGGCTGGTGCGAGGGACTGTTTCTCACCACGGGCATTCCCGCGCGCCCGACGCGCGTGATGGACGACTTGATTCGCGTGCTCGAGCTCCTGCGCGAGCGGCACCAGTTCCACGGATACATCCACGTGAAAATCCTGGCGGGAGCCGAGGCCGCGCAGGTGGAGCGCATCACCGCGCTGGCCAGCCGCGTCTCGCTGAATCTCGAAGCGCCCTGCGGCGAGCACCTCACGCGCATCGCGCCGGAGAAGCAACTCGACGCGACCTTGGCGACGCTCGACGCGGCGCGCCGTCTCGTCGTTCGCGAGCAGGCGTTGGAGGCCGACGGCCGGCCGCGCGATGACCTCCATCCGGGCGGAACCGCCGGAATGACGATGCAGTTCGTCGTGGGCGCGACGCCGGACAGCGACCGTGACATCCTGTCACGCGTCACGGAGCTGTACCGCGCTGGCGGCATCCATCACACACAGTTCAGCGCCTTCCGGCCCATCCGTGATACGCCGATGGAAAGTGTGAAAGCGACGCCGGCGCTGCGCGAGCATCGCCTGTATCAGGTCGATCATCTCCTGCGTCGCTACCACTTCGCTCCGGACGAGATCGTCTACGACGACGCCGGCAATGTCCCGCTGGCGACCGATCCGAAAGTGAGCTGGGCCCTGGCCCACCCGGAGCGCTATCCGGTGGAGATCCGCACGGCGTCCTACAGCGCGCTGCTGCGCGTGCCTGGCATCGGTCGCGTTGCTGCTCGCCGCCTGGTGGATCAGCGCCGCAGTATCGTGCTGCGGGGACTCGGCGACCTGCGCAAGCTTGGCGTCGTGACGTCGCGTGCCGCCGGTTTTCTTACGCTGCGTGGGCGTCGTCTACAGACCACGCGCTGGTCGGAGCAACTCGGATTCTGGCAGCCGGAGGAGGAGGCGGGCACCCATCATCTCGTGTACGACGTCAGTCCAGGAACATTTCGATAGCTGGCCGGCTGCCGAAAAAAAGGAGGGGCCTGGCGGCCCCTCCTTTTTCGATCGCACGAATGCCCATCTGTTTCTAGGGGTCGGTTACGGTCTGGCTCCACGATGCACCGCACGTCGCGGCGTCATTTCTCTTTGGCGCCAGTGGATCCGTGCAATTCGTATCCACTTTCCCCTTGGCCGCCGGATCGCGGTACTTGAACCGGAAATCGACCAATGTTCCCGTGGGAGGGTTCTGCGAGACGGTGGCGGTGAAGATCGCTCCCCTGGCATTGTCCATCAGGAAGCCGCCGCACAAGTCCGGCGATTGCACCGCGCCCATCCACGACAGGATGCTGTTCGCGTCTCCCGTCGGCAGCCAGTTGGTGTTCCCCGCCGGAACGTTGTACGTGCGAGTGCCGAGCGGGATGAGGATGGTCCCACCTGGCCCACCGCCGTAAGGACAATTCACCGGCACTTCGACTTTTGCCGTGACCGTGAACTGCGTCGCGATGTGCTGGTTGCTCTTGAACTTGAAGCTGTAGCCGCCGTTGAACCAACTGCCCGCCGGAATCTTGAGATGGCCTTCCATGCTGGAAGGTCCGATCGTGAACGTCTTTCCTGGCGGTGGCGGATATTCGCATGGAAGCGGCCCGCCGTAGTTGCTCGCGTCCTTGTCGGTACAGACTTCGTTCTTTCCCGTGTTCGCGAAACCGAAGGCGATGTGGTCGTCCGGTCCGAGTGTCGTGGTTGCGGAGCTCGACCCCGTGACGTGATCAATCTGGACGTCATTCCTCCATACATCGATGAAATCAACGGCCACGCCGTCGGGGATCTCCACCTCGGTCACAGTCACCTGTGCGACGACGCCCTCGCCCCACGAATCGCGGTTCAGGGCCTTGTATAGATCCACGCACACCAATGTCATCCCATCAAACATGAGCTCCTGATCGGGCGCCACGTACGCATCGCCACCACCAGTGACCTCGATATGGAAGTAGTACTCCCCTGGCGGACCGGCCTTTTTGCAGACGTTGACAAAGCCAGTGGGATCCCCCCAACCGGTGTTCGCGGTCTTCGTGGCCGCGGCCGTCAAAGGCGCGGTTGGCTCGGGCACCTGAAGCTCCGAGCAGGCGGCCAACGCCGCGACTGCAAAAACGGACGCGATGAACCGGCTTCCGGCGTATGAAAGTTTTCTCATGGGGGGCCACCTCACTTGGGAGTGAATTGCTCAGCCAAGCGGCCAGAGCATTGCCCATGCCAGACTCGGCCATCGCAGCGTCGGCGGTGGCATCGCGGTGCGGGACCCAACGGACGGCGGGTGAGACGCGCAGCGGCATCCAGACCACAGGTTGCTGTGTGCTCGATGCGACGATGCCCGCTCTTTGACCCGAGCGATGCCGCTGCCCCCCCCCACGAAGATGAACAGAAAATAAAAAGGCGCTCGCGGACGTCGAGTCGCGCTGGCGCCATGAGGCAGTGATTAAGACGGACAGGGTGAGATTCGAACTCACGATACCCTTTCGGGTACACCGGTTTTCGAGACCGGCGCCTTCAGCCACTCGGCCACCTGTCCAGTGGAACATGTAAAACTATTGGGGGCAAGGGCTTGAATCAACTCAGCGACGCTCCTTGAAGAACTGCCGCAGCAGGTCCCCGCACTCCTCATCCCGAACTCCGCCCAGCACCTCGGCCCTGTGGTTCAGCTTCTTGTGCCGCACGATGTCGCCGAGTGAGCCGACCAT
Organism: Gemmatimonadaceae bacterium; assembly: GCA_035758925.1. Classification (GTDB taxonomy): domain Bacteria; phylum Gemmatimonadota; class Gemmatimonadetes; order Gemmatimonadales; family Gemmatimonadaceae; genus DASPMP01. The sequence continues at coordinate 6,061 of DASTVV010000124.1, read as the reverse complement.
TCCGGCCTTCTCGTCCCACGAGCCAAACACGAGCCGGTCGACGCGTGCGAGGACGATGGCGCCAGCGCACATCGCGCACGGCTCCAGCGTCACATAAAGCGTGCAATCGTTGAGGCGCCACGAGCCGACGACGTGTGCCGCCTCGCGGATCGCCAGCATCTCCGCGTGCGCCGTGGGGTCCTGATCGCGGACGGTTCGGTTGGACGCGCGCGCGAGAACTTCATTCTGGCGCACGATGATCGCTCCCACCGGCACGTCGCCCTCGGCCTCCGCCAACCTGGCCTGGTCGAGCGCCGCGCCCATCCATCGCTCATCGAGTGGGGAGGCGATGGTCATCGCCGAGCCGGGCTATCTCGCGAGCTCTGCTTCGAGTAGCGCGAGGCAGTGCGTGCCCAGGGCCGCCGTGTCGTATCGGGTACCCTGGCTGGTATGCCAGTCGCAACCGTCGACCGACTGCTCGACAGGATGCAGAATCAACGTCGAGTGGATCGACGCGGCGGTGCCAGGACGCCTGGCAGGCCCGCCACGACGTGACACGACACCGTGCCACACCACGATGTGCAGCTCGCCGAGGGCCGACGCCTCGGTGGATTCCGCGAACCACGAGACGCTGAGCGCCGCCGAATCGCCTTGCAGGACGCACCCCTCCGGCGTGCGGTGTTGCTCGATGCGTACGGTGGCGCGCTCCGCGCGAGTCAGGGCCGCTTCCGGCGCCAGCGCGTCGAGGAGAGCCGTCACCGCGCGCTGCACCTTGTTCTTTTCCTTCGAGCTTGGAAAGCTCGGCCAACCAAACGTGTTCGAGGCGTCACGGTCTGTCATGGTGGCTGGCTACCCTGGTTGATGTACAGCGGCGCCCGAGAGCCCAACGCGCGTCCCGGCCGCTCAAAAACAAAAAAGGACCGCGGCAATCGCCAGGGTCCTGTCGCGTTTGCTGGAGTGGCGATCGCGAGCCAGCGACGCCCGTGTTGAATCCTAGCGCGGCGTCACGCGACCGGCAACGCGCGATTCGAGCGCGTTGGCACACGCATCGTCGCGTCGCGCCATCGATTGCGTTGCTACCTGCATGCACAACGGCTAGCTTTCATTCAAGCGACACACGCGCCGTGCGCGTGGACAAGTTCCGGTTCAATGGGCCTGCCAAATTGCGAGCGGGCCCTTTTTTTGTGCCGTCCGGCGCACTCCGGTCGCAGCTGGTATCCCTGATTGCATGTCAACCGAGGCCTGATGCCAGAAATCATTCTGAGCGAGAACGACCGCATCGACTGGGCGCTGAAAGCGTTCAAACGGCAAATGCAGCGAGCCGGAATTTTCCAGGAGCTGCGCCGGCGGCGACATCACGTGAAACCAAGCGAAGCGCGGCAGATCAAGGAGAAGGCGGCGCGACGCACACGAGCGCAGGCGGAGCGCAAGGCGCGCAATCGCGGTCGCTCTTCGTCGTTCTGATCGTTCGCAACGCTCGACTCATACCCGCATTCAAGGAGTTCCGCATGAGAATCCCCGACATGGTCAATGCGCAATGGATCGCGACGCTCGCCGACGAACAGCTCATCGCGGCCGAAGCGAAGCTGCACGTCGAGTTCTTCAAAGAGGAGTCCGCCGAGAAGAAGCGCTGCGGCAGCCGCTACAGCATGCTCGAGGGGCCCGCGACGCTCGTGAACGCGTGGCATCGCTGGCTGATGGTGAACAACGAAACCCGTGAGCGGGGACTGCTCGTGTCAGCCACGAAGCGCCGGACCCGCTCGGCGTAGGACCAACTGGATTTACCGCGAACGGCGCGAAGAGCGCGAAGCCGTCTGCCTAGGCGCCGACGGGGATCGCGCTGCCCACCTTCTCCATCACGAGCGCGCCCTTCCCGTCCGGCCGGAGGAGGATGCGATCACCCTCTCCGAAGCGGCCCTCGAGCACGGCGAGCGCCAGAGGGTTCTGGATCATGCGCTGAATCGTGCGCTTGAGCGGACGGGCGCCGAAGGCGGGATCGTAGCCTTCCTCCGCGATGATCTGCCTGGCCTCCGGCGTGACCTCGATCGTGATCTTCTTGTCGGCCAGCAGCTTCTCGAGCTTCTTGAGCTGCAAGTCCACGATCCGCGAGATCTCCTCCGTGCCCAACGGCCGGAAGATGATGATGTCGTCCACCCGGTTCAGGAACTCCGGTTTGAACGTGCGTTGCAGCTCGTGCAGCACCTGTGTCTCCACCAGCGCCCAGTCGCCCTTGGCGTGCTCGAGGATGAAGTGGCTGCCGACGTTGGACGTCATGATGATGACGGTGTTGCGGAAGTCCACCGTGCGTCCCTGAGAATCCGTCAGGCGTCCGTCATCCAGGATCTGCAGCAGGATGTTGAAGACGTCGGGGTGCGCCTTTTCGATCTCGTCGAAGAGGATCACCGAATACGGGCGACGTCTGACCGCCTCCGTGAGCTGGCCGCCTTCCTCGTAGCCGACGTACCCCGGCGGCGCGCCGATGAGACGCGCGACGGCGTGCTTCTCCATGTATTCCGACATGTCGATGCGCACCATCGCGTGTTCGTCGTCGAAGAGAAACTCCGCCAACGCACGCGCTGTCTCGGTCTTTCCGACGCCGGTGGGTCCGAGAAAAATGAACGAGCCGATCGGCCGGTTGGGATCCTGCAAGCCGGCGCGTGAGCGACGCACCGCATTGGCGACCGCGGTGACGGCTTCCGTCTGTCCGACGACGCGCTTGGCGAGCTCCTGATCCAGCTTGGTGAGGCGTTCGCGCTCGCTCTCCAGCATCCGCGTCACCGGGATCCCGGTCCACCGAGCCACGATCTCGGCGATGTCCTCGGCCGTCACCTCCTCCTTGAGAAAGTGCCGCTTGCCGTCGGCGCTCGCGAGCTGCTTCTCGGCCTCCACCATCTTGCGCTGCAACTCGGGGATCGTGCCGTACGAGATCTCCGCGGCCTTCTGCAGATCGCCGCGCCGCGTGGCCTGGTCGGCCTCGACCTTTGCCTGATCGATCGACTGCTTGATCTTGCCGACAGCGCCGAGGGTGTCCTTCTCGCGCTGCCACTGGGCCTTCATGCCCGAGGAGCGCTCGCGCAGCTCCGCCAGCTCGCGTTCTATTGCCTCTCGTCGTTGGACCGCAGACTTGTCCTTTTCCTTCTGTAGCGCCGTGCGCTCGATCTCGAGCTGCATGATGCGCCGCTCGACCTCGTCGATCTCCTGCGGCATCGAGTCGATCTCTATTCGAAGCCGCGAAGCTGCTTCGTCCAACAGGTCGATGGCCTTATCAGGCAGGAAGCGATCGCCGATGTAACGGTGCGACAGCGTCGCGGCCGCGATGATGGCGTCGTCCGTGATGCGGACGCCGTGATGCGCCTCGTAGCGCTCCTTGAGCCCGCGGAGGATGGCGATCGTGCTCTCGACAGACGGCTCGCCAACGTACACAGGCTGGAAGCGGCGCTCGAGCGCCGCGTCCTTCTCGACATGCTGACGGTATTCGTCCAGTGTCGTGGCGCCAACCACGCGCAGCTCGCCGCGCGCGAGCATCGGCTTGAGCATGTTGCCCGCGTCCATGCTGCCTTCCGCCTTGCCGGCGCCCACCAGCGTGTGCAGCTCGTCGATGAAGACGACGTACCTCCCTTCGCTCTCCGTGATCTCCTTGAGCACGGCCTTGAGCCGTTCCTCGAACTCGCCGCGGAACTTGGCGCCGGCGATCAGCGCCCCGAGATCGAGCGCGACGAGACGCTTGTTCTTGAGCCCCTCGGGGACGTCGCCGTTGACGATGCGCTGCGCGAGTCCTTCGACGATCGCCGTCTTGCCCACGCCCGGCTCGCCGATGAGCACGGGATTGTTCTTGGTGCGGCGCGAGAGCACCTGGACGACCCGGCGAATCTCCTCGTCGCGACCGATGACGGGATCGAGCTTGCCCTTCTGGGCCGCCTCAGTGAGATCGCGCGTGTAGCGCTCGAGCGCCTGATACTGCGTTTCGGGATTCTGATCGGTCACCCGATGCGAGCCGCGCACCGCCTCGAGCGCGTTGCGCAGCTCGACCACGGTGGCGCCGGCCGCGCCCAGGACGTTGCGGCTCTCAGTGCCCTTGGTCTCGGCCAGCGCGAGCAGCAGGTGCTCGGTGGAGACGTACTGATCGCCGAGCGTCTTCGCCTCGGCTTCGGCGCGATCGAAGACCTGGTTGAGCTCGCGGGAGACGGTGGGCTGCGCGTCGCTCTGCTTCGCGTAGCGGTCCATCTCGCGCCTGACCGCTTCGCGCAGGCCCGTGACGTTGACGCCGGTCTTCTGGAGAATCGGGACGACGATACTCTCGTCCTGCTCGAGCAGCGCGGCGAGCAGGTGGAGATCGTACACCAGCGGATTGCCGTTCCGGCGGGCGAGCGTCACCGCGTCGTTGAACGCTTCGCCGGCTTTTACGGTGAGGCGGTCTGCATTTATCATATCATCATTCGGTCATGCGCCATGCGTCAGCATACGTCATTCGCCATGCGTCAGGATGCGTCATTCGCCATGCCTCAGGATGCGTCATGCGTGACGCACGACGTAGGCTGACTCGTAACGCATGACGTATGCTGACGCATGGCGAATGACGCATGCTGACTCGTGACTAAGGACGTATGAAGTCTACTTGCCTCTCCAAATCCTCCCGGTCCCCTGACGGCGAGTGGAGCCCGCCCGATCGCAGTATTCGAGGAACGGAATGAGAAACTTGCGGGAAAAGCCCAGCACGTCACGCAGCTCCGCTGGGGCGACTTCGCCGCGGCCAGCCATGCCGCCCTCCAGTCGGTGGAGCAGTTCCTGCACGACCGCTGGGGCATAGTAGCGGTTGTTCTCCACCTGAACGACGCGCCGTTCGCGCTCGAGGTGTCGCAGGAGCGCCGGCGTTTGGGGCCCGAAGCGCGTCTCCAGCTCGCCGACGGATGGCGGCTCGTGGCCAGCGCCCTCGATTGCCGCGGACAGTTCGTCGCCCAACTTGCGTTGCTGGTCCGACAACGCGGGCGCTCGCCCCGGCAGTCTGAGCTCGGCGCCGGTCGCCTCGAGTCTTCCGTCCTTGGCCAGCGCCGCGACCAGACGATCGAAGAGCGCGACGTCAACGCCCAGGCGAGAGCGAATGTCCTGGCGCGGCGCACCCGAATCCAGCGGACGCTGCTCGTGGTGCGCGCGCACCAGTTCGAGGACGCGCCCGCCGGCTTCGGCCACGACCGGAGCGGCATACAGCCTGCTCCCAACCCGCACGACAGCGGCGTCCTGCGCCATGACCGCCGCCTCCGACGCGCTGACACCCAGGCGCACGGCAAGCGACGATTCGGCCAGCCCACGAATTCCGGATTCGCTCACGAAGAGGTGCAGCCGTTCGCGCGTTCCCAGGTTCAGCGAGGACATCGGCTTCGCGCGCCGCGGCGCGTTGGAATCCGTGATGACGCCTCCGCCGATGGTCGCCAGCGGTGACGCCGAGCGCAGCACGAATCGATCGCCGGCGCGTGCCATGATGGGCTCGTCCAGCGCGATGCGCACGGTGCGTGACGAACCCGGTGCGACGGGCGACCCAGCCGCAACGACACGTGCGCCGACATCCGCGGTTGCGAGGTGCAGCTGCACTTTCGTGCGCGGCCTGAGCTCCGGCGCGTTGTCGAGCAGCGTGAGATCCGCGCGCACGATGAGCGTTGCTTCCCATCCGGGGAGCGTCACGAGCGTGGCGCCGCGCCCCACGGCGCCCGTGTCCACGCCGGCCAACGCAACCGCCGCGCGCATTCCCGGTGTGATTCGATCCACCGTGTGGCCGTGATTCTGCAGCCCGCGCGCTCGCGCCGACGCACCGTAGGGCATGATCCGTACGGTCTGGTCCAGGCTGAGCGAACCCGACCACACGGTCCCGGTCACGACCGTGCCGGTGCCTTTCACCGTGAACGAGCGATCGACGGGAAGACGGAAAAGATCGGTTTGCGGTCTGGGGTTGGCGGTTTGCGCGAGATCCGCGATCGCCTGCCTGAGACGCTCCAGTCCGGCGCCGCTCACGACTGACGTGGGAATGATCTCGGCCGTCGCAAACCGGGTGTCGGCGAGAAGCTCGCGAACGTCCTCCGTCACCAACGCG
>DASTVV010000108.1:0-15933 GCA_035758925.1 Gemmatimonadaceae bacterium | reverse complement strand
CAGCAGCACGAACCCGAACGTGAGGAACCCGCCCGGCGGCAGGTTCATGATGACCCACGGCTCGAAGCTGGCCGGCATCACGCGAAAGCCGAACCAGCTGCCGCTCCCGAGCACTTCGCGCACCGACCCCATGATGCAGAGCCCGAGCGTGAAGCCCAGACCCATGCCGATCGCGTCGAGGGCGGAGCGAAAGACGTTGTTGCGCGCGGAGAACGCTTCCTGGCGCGCGAGCAGCAGACAGTTCGCGACGATCAGCGCGATGAAGGCGCCGAGCGCCTTGTGCGTGACGGGCGCCACGGCCTCGAGCCCCATGTCGGCGATCTGCACGAATGCGGCGATGATCAGGATGTACGTCGAGATCCGCACTTCGTTCGGGATGAGCTTGCGGAGCCCCGAAACGAAGACACCGGAGCCGAGGAGCACGAAGAGCGTGGCGAGCCCCATCGCCAGCGCGTTCGGTACGCTGTTCGTGATCGCCATCGTCGGGCACATGCCAAGCATCTGCACGAGCACGGGATTCTCCTTCCAGATGCCCTTGAGCAGGTCCTGTGTTGCGGTAGGACCACGGGCGGCGGTCGGCGCGGCAATCGGTGTGGCGACTGCAGCCGGAGCGTGACAGTGCTGTTCCATCAGCGCGTTCCTCCGGCCGAGGCCATGTATGTGTCGAGCAGCGGCTGCCAGCGGGCGATGGCGCCATTGATTCCCTTGATCACTGCCCGCGACGAGACCGTCGCGCCGGTAATCATGGCGATGTTGTGGAGGTCCGTACCGCGCTCTCCCCCGCCCTTCACTCCCTGCAGCGGTGCCTCCGCTTTCTCGAACTGCGCGGTGAACACCGGCTTCTCGATCTTGTCGGCGATGCCGGGCGTCTCCTTGCTCACGAGAATCTTCATGCCCAGCAAGCGGTGCGACGCCGCGTCGTAGCCGAAGATCAGCTCGATGGGCTCGGCGAATCCGGTCTGCGACGCGGTGATCGCGAAGCCCAGCGGTCGGCCGGCGCGATCGTATCCGAGGAACACCCGCGGCGGCCGCATGGTGCCTTCGCCCGGCGGACGCGCCGCTGTCAGCGCCCCGTTCACCAGCCAGAGCGTGTCGCACCGCTCGGGCGAGTGCAGCACTTCCGCGATCGCCGTCCTCAGCTCGCCGGCCTTGTACGCCTCGATGGTCGGCAGCGTCCATCTATATATAAGGACGATGCACAGCCCGACGATGGCGCCAGCGCCGCCGAGCGTGAGCAGAAGCTTCCAGGACGGCACTTCCGTCTTCGGCAGCACCACGCCCGGGTTCGTCATACGACGATCCTCGCGCGGTCCGTCCCGAACACGCGCGGCTGGGTGAGCTGATTGATGAACGGCGTGACCGCGTTCATCAGCAGGATGGCGTACATCACGCCCTCCGGCAGCCCGCCCCAGGTCCGAATGATCACGACGAGCAGGCCGATGCCGATGCCAAAGATCCATCTACCCGCGTTCGTCACCGGCGCCGTCACGGGATCGGTGGCCATGAAGACGGCGCCCAGCATCAGGCCGCCGGCGAACAACTGGAACATCGGCGACGCGTAACGCGCGGCGTCGACGGAATGCAGAATGCCGGCGAAGGTCGCGACCGTCGCGAGCACGGCAACGGGAACCCGCCAGTTGAGGAAATTGCGGAGCGCGAGATAGGCGCCGCACAGGAGAATCAGGAGCCCCGCCGTCTCACCGAGGGAGCCGCCAGTGGTGCCGAGCACCAGGTCGCCGAGCGACGCGGTCTTGGACTCGAACTTCATCAGCCCGAGCGGTGTCGCCGAGGTCACGGCGTCCGTGACCGGGTGCGTGAAAGGAATGGCGAAGTTGTCGCCGCGCAGTGCCCACCACGAACCGCCCGAACCGCCAGCGATGGGCCATGTGGTGATCGCGGCCGGAAATGCCGCCTGTAGGAATGCGCGGCCAAGCAGTGCCGGGTTGAAGACGTTGTATCCGAGACCGCCGAACAACAACTTGCCGAACCCGATCGCGAACACGCTTCCCACCACCGCCATCCAGAGGGGAAAGCCTGCGGGCAGCGTGAGTCCGAGCAGCACGCCCGTAATGGCAGCCGACCCGTCCGCGAGGGTGCCACCGTTTCCGAAGACGTGCTCCGTGCCCACCGCGCCCAGCACCGACGCTGCAACCACGAGCAGCGCGCTGGGACCGAAGAAGTACGTGGCGGCCGCGACGAGCGGCACGAGGCTCCCGACCACGTTCCACATGATGACGGGCGTGGGAACAGGGCCGCGCAGGTGTGGCGCCGCCGCGACGATCAGCCTTTTCAGCGCGGCCTTCATGAAGCCGCCTTGGCCGGTGGCCTGCGGCGCAGCGCCGTCTTGCTCGCCTGGAACAGCTGCGCGAGGGGAATGTTCGAAGGACAGACATACGAACACGACCCGCACAGCATGCAGTCCATGACGTGGAGCGGTTCCATTTCCTCGTACCGGCCCGCGCGCGCCAGCTCGCCGAGCCGCTGCGGATTGAGGTACAGGGGACAAGCGTCGAGGCACTGGCCGCAGTGGATGCACGGATACGATCGGTCCTGGCGCACATCCGCGTCCGTCAGCACGACGACGCCGGTCGTGCCCTTGACGACCGGAACATCGAGCGACGATTGGGGCACGCCCATCATCGGTCCGCCGAAGATGATCTCCGCCGCGTCGTCGGTGAGTCCACCGCACATGTCGAGCAGCGCGCCGAGCTTCGTCCCCACCGGCACGATGAGGTTGGCGGGCGCGTGCACGCCGCGACCCGACACCGTCACCACGCGTTCCACGAGCGGCAATCCGGTCTCGAAGACCTCGCCGATGGATGCCGCCGAGCCGACGTTCTGCACCACGACGCCAAGCGACACCGGCAGTTTCCCCGACGGCACTTCGCGCCCGGTGACGGCCTTGATGAGCATCTTCTCCGCGCCCTGCGGATACTTCACCGTGAGCGGCAGGATCTCGATGGCGAGATCGGGCGGGACGGTGCGCTTCAGCGCCTCGATGGCATCCGGCTTGTTGCGTTCGACGCCGATCACGGCTCGTTGCACGCCCAGAGCGTGCATCATCACGCGAAGCCCGAAGTGCACGCGCTCGGGGTACTCCACCATGATGCGATGATCCGTCGTGAGATACGGTTCGCACTCGGCGCCATTCAGGATGATCAGCTGGACCTTGAGATCATCCGGCGGAGCGAGCTTGACGTGCGTGGGGAACGCGGCGCCGCCGAGTCCCACGACGCCGGCGTCCTGTATCGCTGTCACGACCTGCGTCGGTGTGAGCCCCCGCCACACCGGCACGACGCGCGGCCGCGCCACCTGCGGGGACCAGCGGTCCACGGTGATCCGCACGGCCGTGTCCATCGAGCCGTCGGGGTGCGGCCAGAGGCCGATGTCCCTCACGGTACCCGACGCGGACGCGTGGACCGGCGCCGATACGAATCCGTCCGCGCGTGCGATGACGTCGCCGCGCACCACGCGATCGCCTTCCTTCACGAGCAGCACGGCGGGCTTGCCGGCGTGCTGCCGCAGCGGAAGCACGACCTCATCGGGGAACTCCATCCGCCGCAGCGGGAGATGGGCCGTGAGCTCCTTCGAGTCGGGAGGGTGAATCCCGTGTCGGAAACCAGGAGCGCGGAAACTGAGCATCGTCAGTGGGCTCCTAGTTGAACGGCGCCGCGCGCTTCACCCATTTCTCCAGGTCCTTCTCCTTCGGGTTCAGCGGGGTTCCGGGATGAATGATGCCGACCGGACAGCGTTCGGCCGCGAGCACGAGTTGCTGAAACGTTCCGGCCCGCGGGTCCTTCACCGTTGCCTGCTTGTTGGCGTTGTAGGCGAACAACCTCGGATTGAGATTGGTGCACTCGTTGCACGTCGTGCAGCGCGCGGAATCGATGTAGGGCTCGATGGCGATGGCGTCGTCCGCCTCTGCCAGCGCGACCGATGCGTGTTCCCCTTTCGCCGGTTCAGCCGCGCTGGCTGCTGCAGCGTGCTTCGCCGCTGGGAGCGCAGGTGGCGCAGGTGGCGCAGGTGGCGCAGGCGGCGCAGGCGGCGCTGTCGTCGCTGTCAGTCCGCCATTGCTCGACGCCAGCGACACGAGCTCGCTCACGGAGCGCATTCCTCCGTTTCCGCGCAGCAAAGCGTCGGCAAGACGCCGAGCCATGAGCGCGGGATACGTGGCGCGCAAGTCAGCGAGCTTTGCCTCGTACTCTGCGCGCAGCGCCTCCGTCTGGCGATCCAGCTCCGCCTGCATGTCCCCGGCAAACCTGTCGCGGACTGCTGCCGACGGTTCGAGGCCGGCAAGCTCCTTGAGCTGCGTCCAGAACTGCTGCCGCTCCTCGGCCAACCGCACCATCTCGGCTGAGACGGTCAGGCGGCCGAGCCGCTTGTCGGAGCCGACGGTATAGATGTAAGGCGTCTTCCCGTCCCGATCTGCGGCCGCAAGCTCGAGATACTCGTGGAACGCCACCAGCTCGTCATTCTCGTTCGGGCGCCCGAAGTGTTTCTTGAACCGGCCTTCGGTGGCTGCCCAATCCGCGATAGTGAGCGGCAGCTCCAGACGCTGCGCGACGCCCGCGTCGTCCACGTACTCGAGCGCGTACGTCGGCCAGCGATCGTTCACCGCCGGGTTGCCGTCCAGCGACAGCGCGTCGCTGAGGAACGCTCCGGCATCCGGGTCGAATGTGAAGAAGGGGAAGGCCCGCGACTCCAGCGCGAGACGCGCCGCGCGCATGGACCAGTCGTCAGCGAGCCCGTGCTCCACTGGACACGGAGTGTAGATGTTGACGACGACCGGGCGGCGCTTCTGCAGGCCCCTGAGCAGGCCGGCCAGGAGGTGCGACGGTGACGCCTGCGACGACTGGTGCACGTACACGCCGCGGTGCGCCAGCGCGATGAGGCCGAGCTCCTTGCGGACTTCCAGCTTGCCGTGGTGTTGGCGTCCGTACGCCGACATGTCGGCGACCTGGCCGGTGAAGCCGCTCGTGCAGGCCTGGCCACCGGTGTTGGAGTAGACCTGGGTATCCAGCACGATCACGCGGATCGGTTTGCCCGAGGCCATCAGCCGGGACAGGTTCTGGAAGCCGATGTCGAGCATCGCGCCGTCGCCACCCATCGAGACGATCGGCGGACACAGGCCGAACTCCTCGTCGGTGAATTGCTGCCAGGTGAGAGACGCCAGCGCGGGTTCGTCGCGATCGGCGTCGTAGCTGCCGGCGACGAGCGCCTCGGCGCGGCGCACTTCCGCGCACTGATCCGCCATCTTGCGCATCTGACCTTCGAAGATGCCGATGGCGATCGAGGGCGAATCCTGGAACAGGTGGTTCACCCAGGGGAACGGGTAGGGATTGTAGGGATACGTGCTGGCCCACACCGAGGAACAGCCGGTACTGTTGGCCATCCCGAGCATCGCGCGCCCGTCGCCCGATGGGCCCTCGACATAGCGCCAGCGAATATCGCGCAGAGCCGCGATGGTCTTGGTGAGCCGCTCGAGCTCCGCGCGCTTGCGCTGGTCCACCGGCACGACGACGCCATCGCGCGCCTGCGCGGCCGCGGTGAGGTCGGCGTCGGCCGAGAGACTCGCGCGCGCTCTGACGTCCAGCGCCGCGGTCAGCTCGTCCAGGTGGCGCACCAACTTTGCGACGCGCGGCCGCATCAGCCCGTGGATCGCGGAGACGACGAGATGCACCGCGGTCTTCTCGCCGCATCCCATGCACGCGCCGTCGCCGCCAACCATCGAGCGGTAGTTGTCCTTCTTCAGCAGGATGGACGACAGCACGCCAATGCCTTCGTCCATGTCGCGGACGTTCACGAATCGGTCGGGCGTATCCGGCAGCTTGTTCCAGATGGACCAGTCCCGTCGCAAGCGCGCGACGATCGCGTCGTCCTGTTTCACGGTGACCAACGCGCCCTCGGGGCACACGGCGACGCAGAGGTTGCATCCCTTGCAGGCCTCGGGGTTCACCGTGATGGAGAGGAGTCCGCCGCTGCCCGCCGTCCTGGACTCCGGTGCATCGAAGAACGGGCCAGTCTTCGCCAGCGGGAAATCGACGAGGGCGTCGCGCACGCGCTCGAACTCGCGATCGAGATCGGCGCGCCGGTCCGAATCCCAGCCGAGCTTGTCCGCCACGAGGGGATACGCGACGTCGAGCGCCCCGGCGAACGTCGTGGCGGGGCCAGTCTTCAGCGCCTTGCGCGTCTCGCGCGCGAGATGCTTGCCCACTTGCCGCAATCGCTCTATCGGAAGGCGGTCCGACGCGATGTTGATGGCGACGTCGACGAGCGACTCGATTTCCGTCACCAGCCCCGGAATCGCCGCGTCGGGACACTGCGTCCAGCACTGCGCGCACCCGGTACACTTCTCCGCGATGAACTCCGGCACCTCCATGCGCACGCCCGTCATGTCCCGAACCGCGCCCGTGGCCGCGGGGATCGCGCTGACGGCCGCGAATGGATCGGCGATCCCGTCGCGCCCTGTCTTGCATAGAAAGCACACCTGCTCCCAGAAGCGGCCGGGATTCTGCAATCCTTCGAGCGCCTTCGGGTTGTTCATCACGTCCGGTATCATCGGGATCGCGTTCTGCCTTTCGTCCTCCATTGGCAGCACCGAGTAATCGACGGGACGCAACTCCTCGAAACCGCGGTGGATCACGCGCTCGTTGTCGTCCACGACCTTGGGGCCGTGTTTGCCGAACTTGCGCTCGAGCTGCTTCCGGATGCCCGAGAACAGCCGCGCCTCATCCGCGCCCTCGCGCTTCAGCAGTGGCGACACCGCGAAGAAGGCTCCCATGAACGCCGCGCCCTGCATACGAAAGCGCAGCTCGGCGTCGGACGCCTCGGCGGCCGCGATCGCGAATCCGTCGAGGAGGTAGACTCGCAGCTCGTTCTCCTTGATGGTGCGCCGCGCGGCGGCCGGAAGCGTTCTCCAGAATTCGGCGGGTGTGCGATCGCTCTGAATGACGAAGGCGCCACCGTGCGCGAGCCCCGCGAGCGGATTGGAGTGGCGGAAGACGTTGGGATCGGGCGACAGCACCACATCCACCTGCCGCAACTCGCAGTTGAGCCGGATGTGCTCGTGCGCGAACGTGGCGTAGAACGTGGTCGGTTGCCCCTTCTTCTCCGACCCGTACTTCGGGTTCGCCTTGATGTCGAGCCCGAACAGCTCGAACACCGTCGACGCAATGGTCTTTCCAGTCGTGATCGCGCCCCAGCCGCCGACCGAGTGAATCCGGAGCGCGACCGCTTCCGTCGGAAGCAGATTCGGATGCTCCGACGGCGTGAGCGTGAGATCGGCGAGCCGCGGATAAGCGTCGACGAGCTTCTCCTGCCAGATCTGCAGCTTGGGAAGCCCCGCATCGTCGCGAATGAAGTCGATGCCGAGATAGAACTGCCGCCGTCTGCCGCCGCCCGGCAGCATGTTCTCCACGGCGGCGATAACATCGCTGGGCTGTAGATCGCGGCTCCCGAGGCCGAAGCACCCGGAGTAGAAGTCGGGCACCTCCTCTGGTGCCACGATGGCGTTGTCCGGGAACGGCAGATGGATGCGCTGCTTTCGGGACTCCTGGCGCGCCCTGTGGTTCCCGCCGCCACCCCAGACCAGCTGCGCGATCCCCTCGTCCTCGTCAGGGGCCGGCAACACCCTTGCGATCGTGCGATCGTTCTCCACGGCCTGCGCCATCGCCGCGCGCAGCTCGCGCAGCAGCGGCGGATCCACCGCCAGCGGCTGATCGGTGCGCTCGAGCACGACGACGCCCTGTTTGCCGCGGAGCAGGTGCGTGACGAGATCCGCCGGGAACGGCCGGAACATCGTCATGTTCAGCACGCCGACGCGCAGGCTGCGCGTCGCGCGCAGGTGATCGGCCACCGCCTCCGCGTTCTCGACGACGGATCCCTGCCCCACGATCACGTAGTCGGCGTCGTCCATCCGATACGCCCCGACGCGACGATAGTGCCGGCCGGTGAACAGCGCGAACTCGTCGAAGGCCCGGTCCGTGAGGGATGCGATATGGTCGAAAAAGAACGGCCGTTGCGCGCCGACGCCTTGCGCATAGCTATCCTGGTTCTGCACGACGCCAACCATCGCTGGGTAGTCGAGATCGAAAAGCTCGGGGATGCGCCGCCGCGTCGCACCGAACACCAGGCGCTGCGCCGGCGTCGGTGACTCGATCCGGTCCGACGGATCGCCCAGATACTCACGCACCAGTTCCGGCTCGGGGAGCAGCACGGACTCGATGACGTGGCTGGTGAGGAATCCATCCTGCGCGCAGATGCCGGGATTGAGTGACAGCTCGGCGACGCGATGCGCGATGAGATTCAGGTCGGCCGCCTCCTGCACGTTCTTGGCGAACAGCTGGAAGAAGCCGGTGTCGTCCACAGCGTGATAGTCGTCGTGGCCCGCATGGACGTTGAGCCCCTGCTTGGTCAATGCCCGGCACGCCACGTTCAGGACATAGGTGAGCCGTTTGCCCACGGCCGCGTACAGCGACTCGTGCATGTACGCGATGCCCTGCCCGCTCGAGAAGTTGGTCGCGCGCAAACCGGTCATGCTCATGCCAGCCGTCACCGCCGCCGCCGCATGCTCCCCCTCGGGCTCGAAGAACAGCAGCGAGCGCCCGTTGACGTTGCGTTTGCCGTCGGCGACCGCCGCCGCCCATCCTTCGCCCATCTGCGTGGATGGCGTGATGGGATACGCACCCGCGCCTTCGCTCGCGGCCGTTTCCATCGCGACGATCGCGGCACTGCCGTCGAGCGCCTGCCTGACCCCGGGGAATCGCGGCGCCGCCGCGGGGGCCTGGGAGGAAGCGCGTTTTCGCGGGTTGATCATGCCGATATCCTCACGCGCTCCGCGCGCGGCTGCTCGACGAACTGGGCGCCGTCGACCCAGGCGATCGCTCCGGTGGGACAGCGGCGAATGGCGTCCGGCGTCGCCAGCGCGTTGCGGGAATAGTCGACGACCGCGAGACCGCGCTCGATGCGCACCAGACCGGGCGCCGCGTCCACGACGCATTTGCCGCACGCCGTGCACGCCACCGCGCACTCCCGCAGGGCCTCGTCTCCTTCGATCAGACTGCGGCACTGCACGATGAGACGCTGCTCGAGCGGCATGATCGTGAACAGGCCCTTCGGGCACGCATCCACGCAGTCTCCGCACGCGGTGCACTTGGCGACGTCGACGACAGGCAGCCCCACGTCGTTCATCGCGATCGCGTCGAACGTGCATACTGCCGCACAGTCCGCGAAGCCGAGACAGCCCCACGTGCAGCCCTTGCCGCCGCCCGCGACGGTTGCCGCGGCAGCGCAGGTCTCGAGACCGCGATAGTCGGCCTGTTGTACGGCGACGTTGCTGCCGCCTGCGCACAGAAGTCGCGCGACCTTCTTGTTGACCTGGCCGGCATCGACGCCGAGGAACGCCGCGAGCGCTGCCGCCCCGTCGTCGCTGAGCACGTTGCAGCCGGCAGGCTGCACTTCGCCGGCCACCACCTTCTCAGCGAATCCATGGCAGCCTGGGAATCCGCACGCGCCGCAATTGGCGCCCGGCAGCAGCGCGGTCGCGGCTTCGATGCGCGGATCCTCCCAGACGCGCAGCTTGCGATAGGCGAGCGCGATGATGATCGCGAACACGAGCCCCACGCCGCCGAGGATCGCCACGGAGCCGAGAATCTCGTTCATGGCGTCAACCTCGCGGCACAGCGTCGAGCTGCGCCTGCTCCAGCAGCCAGGACGCCAGCCGGCCTGCGGCATCGTTCTCGTCGATGCCTACCGCCGCGCTGACGGTCATGTCCGGGAATGATGGCGCCTGTGCGAGCGAATAGAGATGCAGCAGCTCGTCGCGTTGCTGCCAGGCGCTCCAGCGACCGACGGATGCCCTGGGATCGCTCGCGGGTCTCTGCGAGATGGTGATCCGCTGCCACGAGGCCCGACCCGCCCGCGGGTCATGGACGAATCGCGCGGCGTTCCCGTCGAGAACGGCCGCGATGGCGGGTCCGCTGCTCTTTGCCACCAGGCCGAGCTCCGTCGCTTCGCATTGCGTCACCAACACACCGGGCGAGACGAGTCGCGCGAGCGGAGCGGGTGCGCACGAGCCATTCACGATGAGAACGATGCGGACGGTGCCATCCATGAACTCGCTGAGGGAAGCCGCGTGGAGATCCGCTCCCCCGACGACAACCACGAGCGGCGGAGCGAGCAACCGCTCCGTCTTCGTCCAGTACTCGAACGGCCACAGGTCGAGGAGCTTGTCCGGTGGCTCCGGATCGAGCGACGCGCCACGCGCGGTATCGAGCGAGCGGGACGCACCGAAGACGCAGCCCAGTCGCGCGAGTGCGACTGCGACCTCGCGGCGCAGGTCGCCCGCGCGCGGCACCTCGACCACGAAGATGTCGTCGCCCGCGGATTCCAGGGCGCGAAGCACCGCGGCCGCCCGCGCAACACGCGTGCGCGCGCCCGCATCCAGCGCCGACCGCGCCACCAGCGCCGCGAAGGCGTCGGGGTTCACGCGTCCGTGCGCGAAATCGCCCAACTCGACCACGGCACGATTCGCGGTATCGGCCACGAGCATGGTGTCCGCTCGTCCGAGCGCGGCCGCGATGGCCGACCGGAAGGCCCCGATCGGGCCGGCCAGTGCGGTGAGAGCCGACGCCACGCGAGGATCAGACACCATATCGGTCGAGCTCCGCGTTCAGCAGTGTGAGACGTTCCGCCGCGGTGACGCGCCGGACGCGCCGCAGATCGTCGTACCGCGGACGGTTTGCGTCGCGGAAGAAGATGCCCAGGCGCAGCTTGCCCGAGTCGTCCGCCATGCGCCTGGCGGCATCGAGGTCGCCGGGGTCGTGCGCAACGCGGTTCTTGTAGATCGCCTCCAGCTCCGGCAGCACGATGCCGTCGTCGTGCACGAGCATCTCGACGAGGCCGGGATCCTTGAGAGCGCGTTCATACAAGGACGGCGTGTACATCGGACAGCGCTGCAGCACGCGGACGAACGCGAACCCCGGGTGCTGGTACGCCGCGCGCAGCGTCGCGAAGAGATGCGCGGGCACCCACTCCGCAGTCTGCGCGACGAACGAGACGTTCGTGGTGCCCAGCGTGGTCGAGAGCGGATTCAGCGGCGGCAGGAAGCTGCCCGTCGGCTGCGTGTTGGTCGCAAAGCCCTGGGGCGTAGTGGGCGACGTCTGCTTCTTGGTGAGACCGTAGATGGAGTTGTCGAGCAGCATCGCCACCATGCGCGTGTTGTAGCGGATGGCATGAACCCAGTGCGCGGCGCCGATCGAGCAGCAGTCGCCGTCGCCCATCACCACGAAGACCGTGAGATCCGGACGGTGGAGCTTGATGCCGGTCGCCACCGGCAGGGCGCGCCCGTGGATGCCGTGAAAGCCGTAGGTCTTGAGGTAATGCGGAAAGCGGCTCGAGCATCCAATGCCCGACACGAACACGGCCTGGCTCGGGTTCAGCTGCTCGGCGACCAGCAGCTTCTCCACCGCGGTGAGCACCGAGTGGTCGCCGCAGCCGGGACACCACCTGGCCGTTGGGCCCTCATAGTCCGCCAGCACGAGCTCGCGCTCGTCTTCGGGCTCGCAGGCGGTGAAGAGCGGACAAGCGAAGCTAGTCATGGAGCACGTCCCGGATGGCCTCGTGAATCGCGCCCGGGCGCAGCGGCTCGCCCGGCACGCGCGTCCAGCAGTCGACGTCCACCAACGTCTGAGCCCGCAGCAGCCAGGCGAGCTGGCCGCGGCGACGATTTTCCTCGGTGATGAACGGAGCGTCACGGTCGTCGCTGTAGTTGATCTCCACGGTCATCACGCGGCGGAACCGCCCGAAGAGCTCTTTGAGTCCCGGCTCCAGCGGCGAGAGAAAGCGGAGATGGACGGACGACACCGCGAGCCCGTCGGCGCGCGCGCGATCCACCGCCTCCTCGATCGCACCCTTGGTGCTTCCCCAGCCCACCACGAGCAGATCTCCCGTTTCGGAGCCATGAATCGGTGGCGGCAGCAGCATGCTTTGAAGCACCGCGAGCTTGCGGCTGCGCATGGCTGAGCTGCGCTGATGCACGCCCGCGCTGTACGCCACCTTGCTGGACTCGTCGTGCGCGAGACCCGTGACCGTGAACGCGCCGCCCGGTTGGCCGGGAATCGTGCGACGCGAGAGGCCGAGGCGATCGTCCCACGCGTACGGACGTGACCCAGCGGGCACGGCTGAGAGGTCGGGCTCCGGCGCCATCCACTCCTGGCGCAACTTCGGCCGAGGGATGGGCTGCACTCCCGTCGCCAGATTCGCGTCCGAAAGAATGATGACGACGCTGCGGAACTCCTCGGCGATGCGTCGGGCCGTGATCACGGTGTGAAAGCACTCTTCGATCGTCGCCGGCGCGATCACGACGCGCGGGGCATCCCCCGGCTGCGCGAAGAGCGCGGCCAGGAGATCGGACTGCTCGACCTTCGTCGGCAGGCCGGTGCTCGGACCGCCGCGCTGCACGTCGATCACCACCAGCGGGATCTCGGTCATCGCCGCGAGGCCGATGAACTCGGTCTTGAGCGCGAGGCCGGGACCCGACGTGACTGTGAACGCGACCTTCCCGGCGTATGACGCACCGATCGCGACTCCTACGGCCGCGATCTCGTCCTCGGCCTGATGCAAGATGCCACCAAAGCGCTCGAAGACCTCGGCGAGGTAGTGCGAGACCGACGTCGCCGGCGTGATGGGATACATGGCACAGATTTCCATCCCGGCCGCGATCGCGCCCATGCCAAGCGCTTCGTTGCCGTTCATCACGACGAGCGAGCCGTCAGCCATCTCCGGCGGCACGTCGATGCGGAAATCAAGATTGGCATCGGCCCACTCGAAGCCGTGGCGCATGAGCGCGACGCTGCGCGTGTAGACATCCTCGGACTTCTTCCGGAAGGCGTGGGCGATCTGTGCCTCAACCAGCTCGACGTCGCGGCCGTACACGCAGGTGAGCATGCCGAGGACGAACATGTTCTTGCCCTTGCGTGGATTGTCGTCGATGGCAAGACACTGCTCGAGCATCGGCACGCGGATGATCCGGTACGAATGGCTGGACAGCTCCGCGAGCGCCGCATTCCAGGCCGCCTGCGTGGCCGGATTCGGATCGCTCGCCCAGCAGTCCTCCAGCAGGATTGTCGCGTCCTTCGCGAGCGCGCCAAGGCGGTGGCGTCCCACCAGGACCTGTTCGTTGAAGGCAATGACGAGATTCGTGGCGTCGCCCCAGTTCGTGACCGGTCCACTGCCCACGCGAATGCGGATGCCGCTCGCACCTTCCGGGATTCGCGGCGGTGGCTGGATCTCGGCGGGGATGATCTCCACCGTCCACACGCCGTTCCCCATCCTGGCCGACACCGCGCCGAAGATCTGTCCGCATTTCTGAGCGCCTTCGCCCGGATCGCAGACGATTTCAACCGTGTGCTCGGGCAACCGACGGACCTGAGCAGGTTGGCCAGTACCGGGAGAAGCCTGGGGGACCGCTGTTGCCTGCATCGCGATGACGCTCCGTTGTCGGGAAGATCAATCGGGGTACGTGCCCTGGCGATGCGGAATCTTCAGTCCGACGTGATCGCGAGTCAGTCAGGTGCGCCTTCCACCGGCGTGAGGGATTCCCCGATTCGCCCTCGTGCGGGCGTTGCCGCTCAGGAAAACCCCTACTGGCCACCGGCGAGCCCCCGATTGGTCTCGCTGCGCAATCGCGTAGGGTGTGACTGAGTCGCGCGCCACGATACGGCCAGACGCGCGGCGAGGAGGTCACATGAACCGTTACGGCCGCTGGTCACACATCCTGGTCATGGTTGGCCTCGCCGGAATGGTGCTCGGCGCGCTCGACCCGCTCGAGGGCGCGTTCCTGATCCTGCCGGCAACCGGACTGGTCGCGCTCGGAGGGTATCTGACTGAGAGCCGGCACCGCCGGGCGCTCGCCTGGGCGTTTCTGCTCGTCACGATCGGCGTAGCCACGTTGGTGGGACTGAGCGCCGTGGGAGGATTCGGGGGCGATACGGGGCGCTCGATGTGGTGGGCGATCCTGCTCATTCCCTATCCGGTTGGTTGGCTCATGGGGCTTGTCTTTGGAGTGCGCAGAATTCGCGAGGGTTTTGTATGAGCGCGTGGCAGCATCGGGCGTGGGCAGCATCAGACGTAGGCATCATCTCAGGAAAGTCGGTCCGGGAGGGTCTCATGAGCACAAGTCGCGTTGATACCGTTTGGCACGGCCTGATGGTCGGCTTGATCGGCTATGCCACCGTCGCCCTTGGCGTGAGCGTCGGCGACCTCGTACAGGGGCGGTCGTTCTTTTATACAGTGGCGCTCTTCGGCGAGTGGATGTTCTACGGCCTGAAGGACGCCGCGAACGTCCGGGTTTGGCCAGGTGCCGTCTTCGCCTACAACGGCGTCCACTTCGTCGTGTTCCTCGCGTTTGGTCTGCTGTCTTCGTGGCTGGCGTCCGTATCGGAGCGTGGGCCGCTCTACTGGTATGGCGCGCTCGTGATGTTCCTGTTCGTCTTCGTGCACATGTTCGCGGCAGTCCTGTTGATGACCGAGTCGCTGCGCGCGGCGGTGCCGACGTGGCAAATGCTGGTGCCGACCCTGCTCGCCCTGGTTGCCATGAGCGCGTACCTGCTGTGGACCCATCCACAGCTGCGCCGCGAAATGGACGAGTGGGTGGACAAGGACGACGTCCCATCCGAAACGCCGCTCTAGAATGTCGCGGCACGAGGGAGGGAACCCACCCTACAGAAGAGTCGAGCGAACAATGAGCCGTCAGAGCTGGGCCGAGCCATGGCGCATCAAGATGGTGGAGCCCCTGCGCGTCACGTCGCGCTCCGAGCGCGAGACCGCCATCAGCGAGGCAGGCTACAACACGTTCCTGCTGCGCTCGGACGACGTCTACATCGACCTGCTCACGGACTCGGGCACCAACGCCATGTCGGACCGACAGTGGGCCGGGTTGATGATGGGGGACGAGGCGTATGCCGGGTCCCGCAGCTTCTTCACACTCCAGGACGCGGTGCGCCGGTATTACGGATTCGAGCACGTGATTCCCACGCACCAGGGTCGCGGCGCTGAACACATCCTCGCGCGCGTCCTGATCAAGCCCGGCGACCACATTCCGGGCAACATGTACTTCACGACGACGCGCGTGCACCAGGAACTGGCCGGGGGCACGTTTCACGACGTCATCATCGACGAGGCGCACGACCCGCTCTCCGAGCACCCGTTCAAGGGCAACGTCGACCTTGCCAAGCTCGAGGCGGTGGTGCGCCAGTTCGGCGCCGCGAGTGTCCCGTACATCTCGGTGGCCGCCACCGTGAACATGGCGGGCGGACAGCCGATCAGCCTCGCGAACCTCCGCGAGGTGAGGACCTTCACGCGGCAGCACGGCATTGCGGTGGTGCTCGATGCCACGCGCGCCGTCGAAAACGCGTGGTTCATTCAGCAGCGCGAGCCCGGGCACCGGCACGAGACCGTCGCGCAGATTCTCCAGGAGATGTGCGCGCTCGCGGACGCCACGACGATGTCGGCGAAGAAGGACAGCCTCGCGAACATCGGAGGTTGGCTGGCGCTACGGGACCCGAGCCAGGCCGAGCGCGCGCGCAACCTCGTCGTCGTGTACGAGGGGCTGCACACCTACGGCGGCCTGGCTGGGCGCGACATGGAAGCCATCGCCATCGGCATCGAGGAGTCCGTACAGGATGCTCACGTGCGCAGCCGCATCGGTCAGGTACACTACCTCGGCCAGAAGTTGATCGATGCCGGAGTTCCGGTGGTGCGACCCATCGGCGGTCATGCCGTCTTCTTGGACGCGGCACGCATCCTGTCGCACCTGCCCCGCGAACAGTTGCCCGCGCAGGCGTTGGCTGCCGCGCTGTACGTCGAGTCCGGCATCCGGTCCATGGAACGCGGCACCGTGTCCGCGGGACGCGATGACTCGAGCGGCGCCAATCG
>DASTVV010000152.1:0-46050 GCA_035758925.1 Gemmatimonadaceae bacterium | reverse complement strand
CCAGGCGAGCGCCGCGGGACCATTCGACCAGTGGCCCGTGGGGATGGGCTTCGACTACTTCTACGGCTTCGTCGGTGGCGATGCGAACCAGTGGCAGCCGAACCTGTTTCGCAACACCACGCAGATCTATCCGTACTACGGCCATCCCGGTTGGAACCTGATCACGGCAATGGCGGACGATGCGATCGAGTATCTCCATCGCGTCACCGCGATCAACGACGAGCAGCCGTTCTTCATCTACTACGTTCCGGGCGCAACCCATGCACCGCACCACCCAACGGCTGAGTGGGTCAAGAAGGCCAGCGACCTGCACCTGTTCGACAAGGGATGGAATGCGGTGCGCGAGCAGATCTTCGCCAACCAGAAGCGGCTCGGCGTGATTCCGCAGGACGCGAAGCTCACTCCTTGGCCGGACACGCTGCTGAAGCGGTGGGAGCAGCTCAGCCCTGAGGAACAGAAGTTGTTCGCCCGTCAGGCCGACGTCTACGCGGCGTATCTCATGTACACGGACCACGAGATCGGTCGCGTCATCAAGGCGATTGAAGACGCCGGAAAGCTCGACAACACGCTGGTCTTCTTCATCAGCGGGGACAACGGGACGAGCGCCGAGGGTGGACTGCAGGGCACGATGAACGAGGTGGCCGCGCTCAATGGCGTTCCGTTGCCGCTCGATTTCTCGATGAAGTTCTACGATGCCTGGGGGAGCGACAGCACCTATCCGCACATGGCTGTGGGATGGGCCTGGGCGTTCGACACGCCGTTCTCGTGGACGAAGGAGATCGCATCGCATTTCGGCGGTACGCGCCAGGGACTCGTTGTCGCTTGGCCGAAGGTGATCAAGGACCACGGCGGCATTCGCAACCAGTTCCACCACGTGATCGACGTCGTGCCGACCATCCTCGAGGCCACCGGAATCAGAGCACCCGAAGTCGTGGACGGCATTCGACAGAAGCCCATCGAGGGTGTGAGCATGGTGTACACCTTCGACAAGGCGAATGCGAACGTCGCGTCGACGCACAAGACCCAGTACTTCGAGATGATGGGCGACCACGCCATTTACCACGACGGCTGGATCGCGAGCACCAAGGTGTTGCGCGCCCCGTGGGACCTTTCCGGGGCCGTGAGCCAGAATCCGGCGGGCTTCAAGTACGAGCTCTACGATCTGACAAGGGACTGGACGCAGTTCACCGACGTGGCCGCACAGAATCCGGAGAAGCTGAAGGAGCTCGAGGCGCTCTTCTGGACGGAGGCGAACAAGTTTCAGGTGCTGCCTCTGGACGCCACCGCGGCCGCGCGGCTTGCTCAGCCGCGGCCCAATCTCGCCGCCGGCAAGACCGACTTCGAATGGTCAGGGGAGATCACGGGCACGCCGAACGGCGACGCGCCCAACATTCTCAATGCATCGTTCACGTACCGGGCGGAGGTCGACATCCCGCAGATGGGCGCGGACGGCATGATCGTCACGCAGGGCGGACGATTCGCCGGCTACGGACTCTACGTGCTGCGCGAGAAGCCCGTGTTCGTCTACAACTTCTTCGACATGAAGCGCACGCGCTGGGAGGGGACGGAAGCACTGAAGCCCGGCAAGCACACGCTGGAGTTCGACTTCAAGTACGAGGGGCTTGGCGCTGGAACGCTGGCCTTCAACAACACCAGCGGGATCGGCCGCGGCGGGACTGGCGTGCTGAAAGTCGACGGCAAGGTCGTCGCGACGCAAACGCTCGAGCACACCGTGCCGCTCATCTGGCAGTGGGACGAGAACTTCGACATCGGCAACGACACCGGCACGCCAGTAGCCAAGGACTACACGACGCCGTTCAGGTTCAAGGGCAAGATCGCCAGGCTGACGCTGCACATCGACCGGCCCAAGCTGACCGCGCAGGACGAGAAGAAGCTGCGCGCAATGATCCTGAAGCAGTCGAGCGATCCGTGACGTCGTTCACAACCAGATGCGGGAGCCGGGACTCGAACCCGGAAGCCTTGCGGCACAGGATCCTAAGTCCTGCGCGTCTGCCAGTTCCGCCACTCCCGCGACGCCGATGCCCCATAAGCATTGGGCTCCGGACTCGAAAAACCAAGCCCGGAGCCCACTGCCTCTGGAGTCTCCGCTCAGTTGATCGCTAGCGTCACCACGACTGTCGTGCGCCCTTGCGGGGCGAGACGGGCGACCACCAGCGACAGCACGTCGCCATTCTTGAGCGAGCGCACCACCGTCTCCAGATCCGCCGGCGTCCGGACTTCCTTGCGCACCGGGTGCAGCGTGCGGAGGATGATGTCCGAGTTCGCCAGCTCGCGATACGCCGGGCCCCGAATGCTCACGGCCGTCACCAGCAAGCCGCGCTTGAACTCGTCGGCGACCTGTTGGGCATTCGCGATCTCCTCGGTGACCGGTTGAACCGTGATGCCCAGCCGATCGTAGCTCCGCTCGCCATCGCGTGCGGGCTCGGCGCCGTTGCGGCGCTCCGACGACGCGATCTGGTCGGCGGCTTCCTTCGGTACTTCACCCAGTCGAACGCGGAAGCTCTTCTTCTGACCGAAGCGCATCGCCTCGATGTCGATGACGTCACCAGGCTTGAACCCGCGCACGATGCGCTGCAGCTCCGACACGCGGTTCACGCGCTGGCCGTTGGCCGAGATGACGACATCACCGACCTCGATGCCGGCGGTCTTGGCCGGACTCTCGCCGTCAGGCGGCTCGAACGACTGGATCTTGACGCCGCGAATCTCGCTGAGGCCCGCCGCCCGCGCGTCGGCTGGTTCCACCTCGCCGATGGTCACACCAAGAATTGCGCGACGAACGCGGCCGTACTTGATGATGTCATCCATCACCTGCCGCGCCAGCGTGATGGGAATGGCGAAGCCATAGCCGGCGTTGTAGCCCGTGTTGCTGGCGATGGCGCTGTTGATGCCGATCACCTCGCCGCGAATGTTGACCAGCGGTCCACCCGAGTTGCCGGGGTTGATGGCCGCGTCCGTCTGAATGAAGTCCTGGATGGCGTAGCGCTCACGGCCGGGGAGCTGCAACTGCGACCGACCCTTCGCGCTGATGATGCCTGCGGTCACGGTGAACTCGAGGCCGAGCGGATTGCCGATCGCGACAACCCACTGGCCGATCCGCGCCTTGGCATCGTCACCGAGCGCCACGGTCGGCAGGCTCGTCGCGTCCACCTTGATCAGGGCGACGTCGGTCGTCGGATCGCGACCCACGACCTTTGCCGGGAACTTGCGGTTGTCCAGCAACGTCACGGTCACGCGGTCTGCGTCGGCCACGACGTGGTTGTTGGTGAGGATGAAGCCGTCCGCGGAGACGATGAAGCCCGATCCGGTGCCGCTACGCGGCTGCGGATCCTGATTCTCGAACTGCCGGAAGAACTCCTCCATCCCGGGCGGGATGTTCCGCCGCTGCCTCACCGAGCTGCGGGCTTCGAGCTGCTCCGCTTCGATGGAGACCACCGCCGGCGTGACGTGCTCGGCGATGGCTTCAAAGGCCTGACCGGTCTCTTCCAGGGGCCGGACTTCCGCCGGGGTCGGCTTCGGCGCCGGCTGCGCCGACTTCGTCTGGGCCCAGCTGATCTTCGTGAGATCGAAGCCCGAGGCGAACACCAGGCCCGAAGCGAAGGCAATGAGAATCGCAGCATACAGCTGCGCACGACCAAATCTCTTCATGATGTCGATGACTCCCTTTTCCTCATAATAAGAGTACTACTCCGGTGACTGCCCGACTGTTGCAGTCACCGGAGTTTGACACGCTGCCCACTGCCCGCGGTTTACTTCTTTCCTTCGTCGACGATCTCGTAGTCCGCTTCGACGACGTCTTCCTTCTTTTCACCCGCCGGCTGACCGGGTTCCTGCGCGCCGGGCTGGCCGGGGGCTTCGGGCTGCGCACCCGCCGCCTGGCTCTGTGCATAGAACGACTGCCCAGCCTCCGCAAAGACACGCGACAGCTCTTCCTGCGCCGCCTTGATCTCGTTCATGTCGTCGCCCCGCAGCGCCTTTCGCGCCCGCTCCACCGAGGCATCCAGCTTGCCCTTGAGCTCGGCGGGCAGACGATCCGACCACTCCTTGGCGTTCTTTTCCACTTCGTACGTCATCGAATCGAGCCGGTTGCGCGCGTCGATGTCCTCGCGCTTCCGCTTGTCCTCACCCGAGTTTTTCTCCGCCTCCTTCACCATGCGGTCGATGTCGGAGTCCGACAGACCGCTGGACGCCTCGATCCGCACCTTCTGTTCCTTGCCCGTGGCTTTGTCCTTCGCCGACACATGCAGGATGCCGTTGGCGTCGATGTCGAACGTGACCTCGATCTGTGGTACGCCGCGCGGTGCCGGTGGAATCCCGGTCAGCTGGAACTTTCCAATCGTGCGATTGTCGCGCGCCATCGGACGTTCGCCCTGGAGCACGTGAATCTCCACCTGCGTCTGGCTGTCGTCCGCCGTTGAGAAGACCTCGGTCTTCTTCGTGGGGATTGTCGTGTTGCGCGGAATGAGGACCGTCATCACGCCGCCCAGCGTTTCGATGCCGAGCGACAGCGGCGTGACGTCGAGGAGAAGCACGTCCTTCTGCTCGCCGGTGAGCACGGCGCCCTGGATCGCGGCGCCGATCGCGACGACCTCGTCCGGATTGACGCCCTTGTTCGGCTCCTTGCCGAAGAACTTCTTGACGATCTCCTGAATCTTCGGAATGCGCGTGGAGCCGCCGACGAGGATCACTTCGTCGACGCCCTTGGGGTCGAGACCCGCGTCCTTCAGCGCCTGCTCCATCGGCGGGATGGTGCGCTGGATCAGGTCGTCCACGAGCTGCTCGAACTTGGCGCGGGTGAGCGTGTAGTGCAGGTGCTTGGGACCGCTCGCGTCCGCGGTGATGAACGGCAGGTTGATGTCGGTCGACATCGTGGTCGACAGCTCCATCTTGGCCTTCTCGCCTGCTTCCTTCAGGCGCTGCAGCGCCATCGGATCCTTCGACAGGTCGATGCCCTGCTCGCGCTTGAATTCACCGACGATCCAGTCGATCACGCGCTGGTCGAAGTCGTCGCCGCCCAGGTGCGTGTCGCCGTTGGTGGACTTCACCTCGAACTGCCGCGTGCCTTCGACGTCGTACAGCTCGAGCACCGAGATGTCGTACGTGCCGCCGCCGAGATCGAACACGGCGACCTTCTCGTCCTTGCCCTTCTTGTCCAGTCCGTAGGCAAGGGCCGAGGCGGTGGGCTCGTTCACGATGCGCAGGACGTCGAGGCCGGCGATCTTGCCGGCGTCCTTGGTGGCCTGCCGCTGCGCGTCGTTGAAATAGGCAGGCACTGTCACAACGGCGCGCGTGACCTGGTGTCCCAGATAGTCCTCGGCCGTCTGCTTCATCTTCTGCAGGATCATCGCCGAGATCTCGGGCGGGGAATACCGCTTGCCCTGCACCTCGACGGTGGCCAGATCGTTGGATCCTGGCACCACCTTGTATGGAACGCGCTTCGTTTCGTCCTGGACCTCGCCCGACCGGCGGCCCATGAAGCGCTTGATCGAAAAGACGGTATTTTGCGGGTTGGTGACCGCTTGACGCTTCGCTACCTGGCCGACGAGCCGCTCGCCGTCTTTCGTGAAGCCTACGACGGACGGCGTCGTGCGTCCGCCCTCGGCGTTCGGAATCACGACCGGGTCGCCGCCTTCCATGACGGCTACTACAGAGTTGGTGGTCCCCAGATCGATACCGATGACTTTGTCCGCCATTGCGTCCCCGAGTTGAGAGTGAGAGAATCCGGCGCCGGTGACTGCGGCAAGACTGGGACCCTACATTTACGCCGTTTTGGCAGAGGCGCGTGTGTTGTGTGGGGTCCGGGGTGTCCGCGTCGCGTAGCGCCGGCCACCTGCTTGCCCCGACTTCAAACCGCCGACACCAGACCCATACCGGTCGTTGAATGATCCCCATAAGCGACGACAACCCAACGCTTCGCACACCCTGGATGACCTGGGTGATCCTGGGGCTGATGTTCGCCGCCTGGGTCTTCGTTCAGGGCGCCGGGTTCAACGACTACAGGCTCGCCGCCAGCGTCTGCAATCTCGGCATGGTCCCGGCCGAGCTGCTCCATACCAGGCGCCTGGGATTCATGATCCCGATGGGCGAGGGCATTGGGTGCGCCATCGACAACAGCTCCATCAACTGGCTCACCCCTCTCACCTCGATGTTCCTGCACGGGGGCTGGGGACACATCCTCGGCAACGCCCTCTTCTTCTATGTGTTCGGAAACAACATCGAGGACAGCATGGGCCCGGGTCGGTTCCTCGTGTTCTACATCCTCTGCGGTCTTGTCGCTGCGGGGGCTCACCTCGCTTCCGCGCCGACATCGCCGGTGCCGACGGTCGGTGCGTCCGGTGCGATCTCCGGCATTCTCGGCGCGTACCTGGTGCTCTATCCGCGTGCGCGAGTGAACATTCTCTTCTTCTTCGTGATCTTCATCCGCGTCATTCCGGTTCCCGCGTGGATGGCGCTCCTGTGGTGGTTCGGCTGGCAGGTGATCGCCGGCCTGCCGCAGCTGTCGCCGCTGCGTCCGGACATCACTGGCGGTGTGGCAGTCTGGGCGCACATCGGCGGGTTCATCGCGGGCGTGGCGCTCATCAAGCTGTTCGAGAACCCGGTCCTTGTAGCGGAGCGTAAGTTGGTCCACGACACGCGCTATTCACATCTGATTCCTTCCTAACCTCCAGCCACGGGTCATGCTCGGACGTCTCGTTCCGCGGGATCAGGAATTTTTCGTGCTCTTCAACGAGCTGGCTACGCATCTCTCGACCGCGGCGCGGCTGACGAGTGAGCTGTTCGATCAGCCTACGCTGATCCACGATCGCGTCAGGGCCGTGAAGGACGTGGAGCACAAGGCCGACCAGCTGGTCACCGAGATCAACGCGCGAATCGACCGCAGCTTCGTGACGCCGATCGACCGCGAAGACATCCATGCGCTTGCGACGCGTCTCGACGATGTCATCGATCTCGTGGACGGCACCGCGCGCCGCGCCGAGATCCTTCACGTCGGCGACATTCGCTCGCCGGCAAAGGCGTTGGCACGTCTCCTCGTGGAAGCGACGGAGCACCTGAAGCGCGGCGTCGCCGGCATCAAGCGCCCCAAGGACGTCAACGCGTGCGCCATCGAGGTGAAGCGCATCGAGGAAGACGGTGACGCCGTCTATCAGGACGCCGTGGGAGAGTTGTTCCAGGGCAAACCGGACCCGCTCGACGTCATCCGGTGGAAGGAGATCTACGATCGTCTGGAGCAGTCCATCGATGCCTGCATGGGCGTCGTCCATGCGCTCCAGAGCATCTCCTTGAAGAACGCGTGATCGCGTACGTCATCGCGATCGTCGCGATCGCGTTCATCTTCGATTTCATCAACGGCTTTCACGACTCGGCGAATTCCATCGCCACCGTCGTGGGAACCCGCGTCCTCGCGCCGCTCCAGGCGGTCGCGTGGGCGGCGTTCTTCAACTTCGTCGCCGCCTTCACCGTCGGAACCGCGGTGGCGCAGACCATCGGCGGCGGCATGATCGACGTCGCCATCGTCGATCCCAACGTGATCCTGGGTGGCCTCCTCGGCGGCATCGTCTGGAATCTCATCACCTGGTACTTCGGTCTCCCGTCCAGCTCCTCGCATGCCCTCATCGGCGGCTACGCGGGAGCCGCGATCGCCAAAGCCGGTCTCGTCGCGATCCTTTGGGGAAAGAAGTGGATCCTGACGCTGGCGTTCATCGCGCTGTCGCCGATCATCGGCATGGTGCTTGGCTCTTCGCTGATGATCTCGGTCGCATGGATCTTCCGCCGGACGAATCCAGCGCGCGTCAACCGCTACTTCCGGTACGCGCAGCTGGCGAGCTCGGCGGCCTTTTCGTTTTCGCACGGCGCCAACGACGCGCAGAAGACCATGGGCATCATCGTGGGCCTGCTCGTCTCGACGCAGGGCCTGTTTGCCGCCGAGACCGGATTCCTCCGGTACCTGCACGTGCCGACCACCACGCACATTCCCTATTGGGTGGAGATTGGCGCGTACAGCGCCATCGCGCTCGGAACACTTTTCGGTGGCTGGCGCATCGTGCACACCATGGGGACGCGAGTCACGCGGCTGCGGCCTGTTGGCGGTTTCTGCGCCGAGACCGGCGGCGCGTTGAGCATCCTGCTCGCGACACGCTTCGGCATTCCCGTAAGCACCACACACACCATCACCGGCTCGATCGTCGGTGTGGGGATGACGTTTCGCGCAAGGGCGGTGCGATGGGGAATTGCAGGGCGGATCGTCTGGGCGTGGCTCCTCACGATCCCCGCCGCGGCCATCATTGCCGCGATGAGCTACCTGGTGCTCGCGCGCCTCGTGCGTTTGTAGGCAATCGGTCGCGGATCTTCGCGACGATCATCGCGATGGCCACCTCGTTGTGGCCGCCACGGGGAACGATGACGTCCGCGTAGCGCTTGCTGGGCTCGACGAACTCGAGGTGCATCGGTTGCACCGTCGTCAAGTACTGATCGATGATCTCGTCGAGAGGTCTGCCGCGGTCCACCAGATCCCGACGCAGCCGCCGGATGACGCGGACATCCGCGTCGGTATCCACGAACACCTTGACGTCGAACAGCTCGCGCAACCGCGGCTCGCTCAGCAGCAGGATGCCATCGACGACCACGACGTCCGCCGCGGGCACGTGGACGCGGTCCGGGCGCCGCAGGTGCGCCACGAAATCGTACTCGGGCTTCTCGATCGATCGCCCCGCGGCGAGATCGTGCATGTGCGACAGCAACAGGTCCCAATCGAACGAGTTCGGATGGTCCCAGTTGATGCGGCGGCGCTCCTCCATCGGGAGGTGCGCGTAGTTGTTGTAGTACGCATCCATGTCGATGAACGCGACCGACGAGGCGTCGAGCGCTGCGGCGACTTTGCGCGCCACGGTCGACTTGCCGGAGCCCGTGCCGCCCGCGATTCCGACCATCAGCGGTTTCATGCTCGCGAAAGCTGAGCGGTTGCGGCAACGCACGCCATCGTCGCTAGTTTTGGCCCATGCTGAGACCGATGGGACTCGCGGTGATCGCGGCAATGGCGCTGACAGGCGCGGCGAACCTGCCGCGCGGCGTCGCGCCCGTCGTCGGCGATTCGCTCGAGCTCTTTGTCGCCTCGACGACCGACATGCACGGTTGGATGCGAGGGTGGGACTACTTCGCCAACCGTCCCGACACGACGCGCGGGCTGTCGCGCGTGGTGACCATCGTCGATTCGCTACGCCGCGCGCAGCCGGATCGCGTGATCTTCGTTGATGCGGGCGACAACCTGCAGGGCGCGCCGCTCGCGACGGTGGCCGTGCGCGACTCCGCGCTCCCGAATCCCATCATCGCGGCGATGAACGCGGCGCGGTATGACGCGGCGGCGATCGGGAACCACGAATTCAATCACGGGCTTCCATATCTCCGCCGTGCGATCGAGCAAGCCAGCTTTCCGCTGCTCGCCGCCAACGCGTACGCTCCGGACGGACGACATGCGTTCGCGGCGTGGCGGATGCTGACGCGCGGGGGCATCCGCGTCGCGATCGTCGGCGCCACGACGCCCGGCTCGATGATCTGGGATCGCGACAAGCTTGCTGGGCGGGTGGACGTGCGCGACATCGCGCCAAGTGTGCGAAACGCCGTGGCCGAAGCGCGGCGGCAAGGCGCCGTCGTCGTCGTGGTCGTGATGCACTCCGGTCTGGCCGAGTCGTCGTCGTACGACACGGTCGCCACGGGTCTGCCGAGTGAGAACGTCGCCGCCCGCGTCGCTCGCGAGGTGCCGGGAATCGATGTCGTCGTGTTCGGCCACACGCATAGGGAACTGGCGGACAGCGTCATCGGGAGCACGCTGCTCACGCAGCCCCGCAACTGGGCCGCCAGCGTCTCGATCGCACGGCTCGTATTGACGCGTCCGAGTCCGGGGGGGCCGTGGACGGTGGTGTCGCGCGGCGCGCGCATCGTACACGCGCGCGGACACACCGAAGACAGCGCCATCGTCGCCGTGACGCAGTCGGCGCACGAGCGCACGGTCGCCTATGTCACCGCGCCGCTGGGGGCCACGCCGCTGGCGTGGCGCGCCGATTCCGCGCGCGTCATGGACACACCGATCGCCGATTTCGTGCTGGAAGTGGAGCGTCGCACGGCGGGCGCTGATCTCGCCTCCGGCGCGGTGTTCAGCCTGAACGCGGACTTCGGTCCCGGCGCGATCACGATGGCCGACATCGCCGAGCTGTACCCCTATGACAACAATGTGCTGCGTGCCGTGCGCATCTCGGGCAGACAGCTGCGCGACTATCTGGAGTTCAGCGCCCGCTACTTTCGGGCGGCGGACCAACACCCGGACGACATGATCGACCCCAGCGTCCCCGGCTTCAACTTCGACATTGTCCAAGGCGTGGACTACACGATCGACATCTCCCGACCGATTGGGTCGCGGATTACGAACCTGTCTCGCGGCGGCCGGCCCGTCGTCGACACCGACACGTTCACGATGGCCCTCAATGACTATCGCCAGTCCGGCGGGGGTGGGTATGCCATGTTGCGCGGCGCGCCCGTCGTATACGACCAGCAGCAGGTGATCCGTCAGCTCCTGGTGGACGAGGTTCGGCGCAAGGGCATCCTCCGGCCGGAAGACTACTTCAAGCCGAACTGGCGACTGGCGCCCGATTCGCTGGTCGGTCCGACGTATCGTTCGATGCGCCGGTTGCCGTTCGACCGGCCGCGCACTCCATGAGTCATCCGTTGCGCGTGTTCGTGAACGCCGCGCCCCTGGACGTGCGCCAGGGAGCAACAGCGCTGGAGTGCGTCCGCGCCTGGCGTGCCGACGAGGCCGACGCCGTTGCCGCCGGTAAACGCGTCATCACCGATAGCCGTGGACTCCCCATCGCGGCGGACTCGCCCGCGCGAGCCGGCTCCATCTACCGCACCGTCACCAACCGGCAGGCGACGGAGCCCGGCGCGTGACCGCCATCGATCGCGAGACCCTGCGCCAGCTGCCGAAGGCCGAGCTGCACTGCCACCTCGACGGTTCCGTCCGGCCGCAGACCCTTCTGGACCTCGCCGCGGAATATGGTGTCGAGATGCCGCGTCCCGACGCCGCGTCGCTGGGCGAGTTCATGACCGTCCGCAACGCGCAAAGCCTGGAGGACTACCTCGCGCGATTCGAGGTGACCCTCTCGGTGATGCAGCGCGCCGAAGCGCTCGAGCGCATTGCGTTCGAGCTGGCGGAGGACGCGCACCGGGACGGCGTGTGGTACATCGAAACGCGCTTCTCTCCCATCCTCAACGTTCGCGGCGGACTCTCGACGCACGACGCGGTGTATGCCGTGACCCGCGGCCTGGAGCGCGCCGAACGCCAGTATGGGGTGATCGCGCGTGTCATCATCTGCGCACTGCGCGATCTCGCTCCGGACGTGTCCATGGAGTTGGCGCGGCTCGCCGTCGCCAGCCGGCATTTCGGTGTCGTCGGCTTCGATCTCGCTGGCGGCGAGCGCGGACATCCGGCGTCACGGCACGCGCGCGCCTTCGAGTACGCGCGCACACACGACATGGCGTGCACGTGCCATGCGGGCGAGGGAGATGGCGCGCAATCCATACGCGAGGCGGTCCACACGTGCTGCGCGAACCGCATCGGGCATGGCACCCGTCTCTTCGAGGACCAGGCCCTGCTGGACTACGTGAACGACAGGCGCATCGCCGTCGAGATGTGTCTCACCAGCAACGTCCAGACGAGCGCGGCGCCGTCCTACGGCGGCCATCCACTGCGGGAGTATTACGAAGCCGGGCTCAACGTCGTGCTCAGTACCGACAACCGGTTGATGAGCGCAACGACGCTGACCGACGAGTATGTGCACGCTGCCGACCACCTGGCACTTCCTTTTGCGGACCTTGCCCGCATCGCGATCAACGGGTTCGAGAGCGCCTTCCTGCCATGGCAGCAGCGTCTGGACCTCATCGCCCGGGCGCGTAAGGCGATCGCACAGCTCCAAAGCGGCGAGGATGGACGATGAGGCCTGGTTACGGCGCGGTCGAAGCGCGCGCCGCTGGAGACGCCATCCGTCACCGCATCAACGTCAAGCCGCGGGTCGGCATCATCCTCGGCTCCGGTCTCGGCGGGATCGCGCAGACAATCGAAGAACCCGTCCGGATGCCGTATCGCGACATCCCCGGATTCCCCTCCGCGACCATTGCCGGTCACGCCGGCGAGCTGGTGACGGGCATCCTCGGAGGAACTCCGGTCGCGGCCATGTCAGGCCGCTTCCACCTTTACGAGGGGCACTCCGCGGACCTGACCGGGTTCCCGGTGCGCGTGCTGCACGCGTTGGGCGCCGCCATCCTCATCGTCTCCAATGCGGCCGGTGGGGTGCGCGCGTCGCTCGCGCCGGGCACGCTGATGCTGATCACGGATCACATCAACTTCATGTTCAGGAATCCGCTGGTCGGCCCGTTGCAGGCGGGGGATACACGATTCCCCGACATGTCCGAGCCGTACGATCCGGCGTTGCGCGCCGTGGCGCAGCGTGTCGCGAAAGAGCAGGGCCTCGACCTCGCCCAGGGAGTGTATGCAGCGGAGCTCGGCCCCAGTTACGAGACGGGAGCCGAGGTGGCAATGCTCACGCGGCTTGGCGCTGACGCGGTCGGTATGTCTACCGTCCCGGAAGTGATCGTGGCGCGCGCGCTCGGCATGCGCGTGCTGGGACTGAGCTGCATCACCAACCTCGCCTGCGGCCTGTCGGCGACACCGATCACGCACGACGAGGTGCTCGAGACGACCGCGAAAGTCGCTGCACGACTCCAGCGCCTCGTGCGCGGAATCGTCTCGAGCCTGTAGCCCTACCGCGAAGACATCCTGGGCGGCGGGGGCAGCGCGCGAACGCGCGCTTTGAATTCGTTGTACCGGGCGCTGTTCACCGTGAGCGTCTTCAGGATCGCCGGATCATATTGCGCGATGGTGGCCTCGGTCTCCCGAATGCGGTCTTCCTCGCCTGGGTGAGTGGAGAACCAGCCTTCCACCGCGTCCGGATTCCGCTGCCGCTCGTTCAGCAGGATCTGGAACATCTGCGGAATGCCCTGCGGGCTGATTCCCGCCCGGATGACATTCTTGATGCCTTCCTGGTCCGCTTCGCGTTCGTCGTCGCGCGAGAACTTGGCGAACAGCGCACTGCCGCCAACGTTGATGGCTGCTTGCGCCGCTCCGCTGCCGCAGACATTGAGCAGCGTACAGCCGAGAACGACGCCCAGATTGGCGCCCTGGGCCTTTTCCATCTGCTTCACCGAGTGACGCCGCACGACGTGTCCGATCTCGTGTCCCAGCACGCCGGCCAGCTGGCTGAGGTTCTGGGTCCGATCGATGAGTCCGCGATTGACGTAGATGAAGCCGCCAGGCACAGCGAACGCGTTGACCTCAGACGCATTCACGATGCGGAACTGGTAGTCCAGGCCGCGTGGGTCGGCCAGATTCGCGATCGAGTCGCCGAGCACATTGACGTAGCGGTTGATCTCGGCGTCCTGTACGATGGGAAGCTGAGCATTGATCTGCGCCGAATACTCCTGCCCCATCTGCACTTCCTGCTGCGTCGAGACGCTGCAGGCCGTCGCCGAAGCCGCCAACAACACACCCGTAACGAGTTTTCTCATGGTAGGCTTTCCGTGTACGCGTAGTTCCTTGCCAATTGGCAAGAGACATTCCCCCTAAGGCCAACAAACTTGAGACTCCTGACACTCGCGCGCGACCTGAAGCGACGAAAGGCCAGGGAGCGCCAGCGCCTCTTCGTCGCCGAAGGAGTGCGCGCCGTCGAGGAACTGCTGCGATCGCCACTCCGGATCCGCGGGGCACTGACCGCGGCGCAGCTGCTCGAAGCGCCCCGCGGAGCCCAGCTGGCCGAGGCGCTGCGCGTGGCCGCCGTTCCCGTGGAGTCCGTCGAGCCAGGGGAATTCGGATCGGCGGCCGAGACCGAGTCACCACAGGGCGTTGTCGCGATCGCCGAGGTGCCGCAGCGCTCGCTCGCCGACCTCGAGAACGACTGGACTGGCGTCATGGTCGTGCTCGATGCCGTACAGGATCCCGGCAACGTCGGGACGATCGTTCGCACGGCGGCTGCGCTCGGTGCTGTGGCTACCATCACTCTTCCTGGGACTGTTGACCTCTGGAACGCCAAAGTCGTCCGTAGCGGGATGGGCGCTCACTTTCGACACCCCGCCTTTGCTTCTACCTGGACCGAGCTCGACTCGTTCCGGGAGCGGACCGGCACCAGGTTGTTCGCGGCGGATGCCGGAGGCGAACCGGTCTCTTCGGTCACGGCAGCGCGGCGCATGGCGCTGATCGTGGGGAACGAAGGCGCTGGCCTGTCACCCGATACGCTCACGCGGGCGGACCGGCTCGTCGCCCTGCCGCTGGCCCAGGGCGCGGAGTCGCTCAACGTCGCGGTGGCAACCGGGATCCTCCTCTACCAGTTCCGCTTCCGCCAGTGATCGATCCGTTCATCGGCGTATTTGCGTTCGTGATTGGGGCCCTGGTCGGCTCCTTCCTCAACGTGTGCGTCACCCGTTGGCCGCGCGATCTGTCGGTCATCCGGCCACGCTCCCGATGCCCGCGCTGCGGCCATCAGCTTTCCTGGTTCGAGAACATCCCGATCGTGAGCTGGCTCGCGCTGCGAGCGCGCTGCCGCTGTTGCGACGAGCCGATCTCGATTCAATATCCCGTCGTGGAGCTGATTGCCGCGCTCGGCTGGTTGGCCGCGTTCAATCATTTTGGGCTGACCCTGACCGCGCTGCGCGTCGCCGTATTCGGAACCATCCTGCTCGGAATCGCGCTCACGGATCTCCGGCACTACGTCATTCCCGACGGCTTCACCGTTTTTGGCCTGTTCTGGGTGCTGGCGACGTCCGTCGTCAGCCAGGCGGGTGGTGAGCACGCGGTCAGCGCCAATGTGTTCGTCGGACCGTACGATGCGCTGGTGGGTGCGTGCGCCGGCGCCGGATTCGTCGCGATCGTCGGTTGGCTCGGTGAGGCGGCACTCAAGCGGGAAGCGATGGGCATGGGTGACGTCACGCTGATGGCGTTCGCCGGTGCTGCCCTTGGTCCCGCGCGCGCCATCGTCACGGTGTTCGCCGGCGCGGTGATTGGCGTCGTGACGTTCCTCATGTTCGTGTATCCCATCGCGCGCGTGCGACAGACCGCGTATCGGGAACAGACCGAGCTGGCGCTCGGGGGCACTGGCTTCGTGACACCGCTCGTTCCCTTCGGGGTGTTTCTTGCGCCTGCCGCGCTCGCGACATTGCTTTGGGGCGATGCCGTACTCGCGTGGCTCCTGCGGGGCTGAAGCTTCGAAGCGTCGCCCGCCGTATGTCATTTTGATGACATACACCTCACTCCCCGACAAATGATTGACGACGCCCGGCCGCGTAGCAGCGGCGAGCTCGCACGCTTCACTCGTGATCTTACGGCCGAGGCACGTGCCGGCCGCCTCGAACCTGTCCGCTGCCGCGCCGATGAGATCGCGCGCGTCATCGACATTCTATTGCGACATGGGAAGAACAACCCCGTGCTCGTTGGTGCCGCCGGCGTGGGCAAGACGGCGATCGTCGAGGGGTTCGCCCAGCGAATCGCGTCCGGAGACGTGCCGCTGGTGCTCCGGGACGTGCGCGTCCTGTCGCTGGACCACGTCGCACTGCTCGCCGGCACGACGTATCGGGGCCAGTACGAGGAGCGCATTCGCATCCTCGTCGAGCAGACGACCGCGTCGCCGGACGTCATCCTGTTCATCGACGAGCTGCACAACCTCATCGGTCAGGGAACGGCGATGGGCGCGGCGATGGACGCGGCGAACATGCTCAAGCCGTCGCTGGTGCGCGGCGACTTCAGGGTCATCGGCGCCACGACGGACGAGGAGTACGATCGCTGGGTGGGGGGCGATCCGGCGCTGGAACGCCGCTTTCAGAAGGTTGCGGTGCGCGAGCTGGGCGTCCCGGAGACCTTCGACATCATCCGCGCGCGCAAGGAGCGGCTCGAGCGGCATCACAACGTCGTGATCACTGACGAAGCGATCGCGGCGTGCGTGGAGCTCACGGACAAGCACGTCACCGACCGCCGCCGGCCGGACAAGGCGATCGACGCCCTCGATGAAGCCTGCGCGCACACCCAGGCCGTTGCCAAGTATCCGCCGCGGGCGGAGACGCTCGTGAAGGATCGTGTCCGCCGCCTGCGAGAAGCGGCCGCGTCACCGAAACGCGGCGATGCGGATCCGTTCGCCGGAAGGCCGCAGGAAGAGGAATGGGGCCAGGTGGCGCGCGACGGCATGTCCGCGCTGGAGCGCTTCGGCGCGGAGCTGGAGAAGATGTTCGCGGCGCCCGTCGGGACCGGGTCCAATCCGCCTCCGTCACCACGACCAGAGCCTCCCGCACCCAAGGCACCGCCAAGCCTGGGTGAGATCGAGACCGAGTTGGCGCGTGTGCTCGCCGAGGAGGGCATCGTCGTCCGCGGTCACGACGTCGCCCGCGTCGTCGGACTCATGAGCGGCCGCGAAGTCGTCTGGAGCTCGTCGGAGACGCCGCTTTGACCCGAGGCCGACTCGCATTCGTCGCGCTGCTGCTCCTGGCCGCCTGCGACCGGCGCCGCGAATTGGAGGGCGGCGCAGAAGGCCCGTACGCGCGGCGCGTCGAGCGCGCGATCCCGCAGATCGAAGACGAGACGGGCCTCAAGTTCAAGAGCAAACCCAGGCTCGAGACGCGCTCGCGCGAACAGGTGCGCGAGTTTCTCGTGAAGAAGTTCGACGAGGAGACTCCGGCGGAACAGCTGCGTTCCGAAGAGCGCGCGTACAAGCTGTTCGGCCTCATCCCGGACACGCTGAATCTCCGTCGCTTCCTGCTCGAGCTGCTCACGGAGCAGATCGTCGGGTACTACGATCCCGAAACGAAGGTGCTCTATGTCGTCGAGGGCGCACCAGACGATCAGATCGGCATCACCATCACGCACGAGCTGGTGCACGCGCTGCAGGATCAGTACGTGAACCTGGACTCCATCCAGCGGGCGACGGGAAACAGCGATCGGCAGGCGGCCGCGCAGGCCGTGATGGAAGGCCAGGCGACCTACGAGCAGCTGCAGATCATGCTGGGGGGCGGGAATCTCGCGACCAGGATTCCCGGTGGCGTGGACCAGCTGCGCCAGACGATTCGCGAAAGCCAGGCCGCAATGCCGATCTTCGGCAATGCGCCGATGGCCATCCAGGAATCGCTGCTGTTTCCGTACCTGAGCGGCTGGGAGTTCACGCGTCGCTTCAAGATCCAGCGTCCCAGGGCGTCGATCCTGGACTCGCTGCCGGTTTCCACGGAGCAGATCCTGAGCGATTCGGCGTTTTTCGGGAAACCGCGCGACGTGCCCAGCGAGGTCACGCTTCCCGGGCCGGCCGACTCCACCGACGAGACGATGGGCGAGTTCGGGACGCGCCTCTTTCTGTTCCAGCATCTCAAGGATCACACGACGGCCGTCACGGCAGCCGCGGGCTGGGATGGCGATCGATACCGCGTGGTACGCGCAGGAAATGGCGACGGCATCGAGTGGGCAACCGTGTGGGATACGCCCCTGGATGCGGCACAGTTCGTGGATGCCCTGGGCCAGGCGATCGAGAAGCGCTACAAGACGCCGTCGCCCACCGTGGGGCCGAACGGTGTACGTACCTACTCGGGCTCCGGTCGAACCGTCGTGATCACACCGCGCGACATCAGCCATCGCAGCGTCGTGCTTTACGTCGACGTGCCGGCCGGTTCGTCGACGGCCATCGTGGATCCGGGGCGGATCTCGGTTGACGCCAGGTGACGGTGCGCATGTGAGTGTGGCGGCGCCCTCGAGACCGCGAGGGCAGCCCGCCCCGGTGCCCGACGAAGTCGAGCGCCAGCGCAGGCTCGATCAGATGAAGGCCCGCGCGACGGGCCTGTTGATTCTCGCGACACTCCTGTTCGCGTTGACGTTGTGGCTCGAGCGCCTGTACCCCTGGGTGTCGTTCGCGCGTGCCATGGCCGAAGCGGCGATGATCGGCGGTCTGGCGGACTGGTTTGCCGTCACCGCGCTTTTTCGCCATCCCCTAGGCATACCGATTCCGCACACGGCCATCATCCCGGCGCGCAAGGACCGCGTCGCGCGCACCCTCGGATCGTTTGTGCAGCACAACTTCCTCACGCGCGAGGTGATCGAGGGGCGACTCCATACGCTTCGTGTGGGAGAGCGCCTTGCGACGTGGATCGCGAAGCCGGAAAACGCCCGCACCATCACGCGGCAGGCGGCTGCGGCGCTCGCCGCCGGCGCTCAGGTGCTGCGGGACGAGGATGTCCAGGCGCTCCTCGATCGCACGATCGAGGAGCGCATTCGTGCGACGCGCGTCGCGCCGCTTGCCGGCAAACTTCTGTCGGTCGTCACCGAGGACAATCGGCACCAGGAGCTGCTGGACGAGGCGATCATCCTCATCGCGCGCACCGTCGAGCAGAATCACGACGTCATTCGCGACCGGGTCGAACGCGAAACGCCTTGGTGGGTGCCGACGGCGGTCGACAAGAAGATCTATGAGAAGATCGTCTCGTCCATCGAGCGAACGCTCGTGGAGATTCGCGACGATCCGCAGCACCCGCTGCGGGAACGCTTCGACTCGGCGCTGCGCACGTTCATCGAGAACCTCCAGCATTCGCCGCAGACGCTCGCAAGGGTCGAGGCAC
The DNA here is from genome assembly GCA_035758925.1 of Gemmatimonadaceae bacterium. Lineage (GTDB taxonomy): Bacteria > Gemmatimonadota > Gemmatimonadetes > Gemmatimonadales > Gemmatimonadaceae > DASPMP01. The sequence continues at coordinate 27,354 of DASTVV010000152.1, read as the reverse complement.
TGAAGGAGGAGCTGCTCGATGCCGAAGCCGTCCGAAAGTTCTCGGCGTCGCTGTGGGTGGACACGAAGGCCGCGCTGCTGCGCGTCGCGGAACGGGCGGACGAGACATCGGAGGGCGGGACGGTCGAGCGCGCGCTGGTGGCGTTCGGCGAAGCTGTCCTCGCGGATCCGTCACTCGTGCGCAAGGTGGACAACTTCATCATCGACATCGCGGCCTTCCTGGTGGAGCGCTACCAGTACGACATCGCCGCGCTGATCGAGGAGACCGTCCGTGGCTGGGACGCGGAAAAAACGACGCGGCGCATGGAGCTGGCCATCGGTCGCGATCTCCAGTTCATCCGCATCAACGGGACAATCGTCGGGGCGCTCGCCGGCTTACTCATCTACACGATCACGCGCCTTGTCCGATAGCGACTGGGGACAGGGGACCAGCGACAGGGTTGGCCGATGCCTTGTCCCCTGTTCCTAGTCCCCCGCTGCCGGGGCACGTGTCTCGGGCAGCGCCGGGGGCTCCCGGGTTTCCTCCGGCATTTCAGGCGCGATGTCCGCGAGCCCCTGCGCCGGCGGCAGCAACGCGAGGTGCAGCACCTCGTCCATCCGCTCGACGAACGTGAACGCCATGTGGTCGCGCACTTCCTGCGGCACGTCGCGTAGATCCTTTTCGTTCGATTTCGGCATGATGATCTGGCGGATGCCGGCACGATAGGCGGCGAGCACTTTCTCCTTCACGCCGCCGATCTCCAGGACCTTGCCGCGCAACGTCACTTCGCCGGTCATGCCGATCTCGCGCCGAACGGGCCGGCCGCTCAGCACGCTCGCGATCGCGAGTGTGAGCGTGATGCCGGCACTCGGGCCGTCCTTCGGAATGGCGCCCGCGGGGAGATGGATGTGGAGGTCGATCTCCTTGAACTCCCTGTCCTCGATTCCGAGCTGCGCGGCGCGAGAGCGCACGTACGAATACGCCGCGTCCACGGATTCGCGCATGACGTCGCCGAGTTGGCCGGTCACGGTCATCCGGCCCGTGCCGGGCATCCGCAGTGCCTCGATGACCATGATGTCGCCGCCGGTGGAGGTCCACGCGAGCCCGGTCACCACGCCGACTTCGGGCTGGATCTCCGCGGCCTCCACCTGGTAACGCGGAATCCCGAGGACCTCCTCGACCTTTTCGACGTCCACCACCCACGCGCCCTCTTCGCCTTCAGCCTTCTTGCGCGCGCGCTTGCGCATGATGGCCGCCATGTTGCGCTCGAAGTTCCGCAGTCCGGCCTCGCGCGAGTAGCGGTTCGAGATGAACGACAGCGACTCGTCCGTGAACTGGATGTCCTTGTCCGTGATGCCGTGCTCCTCGAGCAGGCGGGGGAGCAGGTAGCGCCACGCGATCTCGACTTTTTCCTCCACCGTATAGCCCGCGATCTTGATGATCTCCATGCGATCGCGCAGCGGTGCGGGAATGTCGAAGAGGTTGTTCGCGGTGCAGATGAACAGCACGGACGAGAGGTCGAATGGCAGGTTGAGGTAGTGATCGACGAACTCGTCATTCTGCGACGGATCCAGCACCTCGAGCATCGCCGACGTAGGATCGCCCGACGGACCGCCTCCGGACATCTTGTCGATCTCGTCGATCATCAGGATGGGGTCCTTCACCTGCACGCGACGCAGCGCCTGGATGATGAGACCAGGCAGGGCGCCCACATAGGTGCGGCGGTGTCCCCTGATCTCGGCTTCGTCGCGTACGCCGCCAACGGAGATGCGATAGAACTCGCGTCCGATCGCTGCACCGATCGCCTCGCCGAGCGACGTCTTGCCGGTGCCCGGCGGTCCCACGAAGCAGAGAATCGGTCCGTGCGGATCACCACCGCGCAGCTTCCGCACCGCGAGGAACTCGATGATGCGCTCCTTGGCCTCGTCGAGCCCGTAGTGCCGCGAGTCGAGCGCCTCCTGGACCTTCTTGAGGTCGATCTCCTCCGATCCCGAGCGTTTGTTGTACGGCAGCGACAGAATCCAGTCGAGGTACGTCCGGACCACCTGGTACTCGCTGGACGCGGGGGACAGCATGCGCATGCGCTCTGTCTCGCGCCGCGCCTCCTGCGTCACGCGCTCCGGCAACTTCGCTTCCTCGATCTTCTTGAGGATCTCGATGGCTTCCTTCTCGCCCGGATCCGCCTCACCCAGCTCGGCCTGAATGGCCCGCAGCTGCTGGCGCAGGTAGAACTCGCGCTGGTGCTGCTCGATCTTGATCTCGGTCTGCCGCTTGACGTCCTCCATGACTCGCGCGCGCGCAACTTCGCGTTCGAGCCGGCTGAGGATGAAGCGCAACCGCTGACCGACGTCCAGGCGCTGCAGCACCTCGTCCTTGTCCGAGATGCGGAAGTTCATGTTCGTGGCGGCCAGGTCCGCGAAACGGCCCGGATCCGACACGTTCATCTTGAGAATCGCCGGCACTTCATCCGGAATCCGGTCGACCATCTCGGCCAGCGTTTCCGCCGCGGACGCAACGCGCGTGATGAGGTCCGTCACCTCACCCGCGTCAGCTGGGATGTCCTTTGCCGGCCGCACGAGCGCAATGGGGAACGGCTCGTTCTGCTCGATCTCGTCGACCACGATGCGGCGAAGTCCCTGCAGCGTGATCTGCACCGTGTCGCCGGGCAGGTTGATCCGCTCGTGCACCCGGGCCGCCACGCCGACGCGCCCGACGAACCGAGCGGTGTCGATCGGCTCGTCGTGGTCGCCACTGGCTACCACGAGCGCGACGATCAGCCCTGATTCCTCGTGAGCGCGCAGCAGCGCGAGGTTCTCCGGGGCGCCCATCTGCACGGCGATCGTACCGAGCGGGTAGACGATCGTTGACCGCAATGCCATCAGCGGCAACGTTGGCGGGAGCTCGGATTTTAGGAGGTCTTCCTTACGCTGAGTTCTTGCCATGGACCTCGTGAGAGCATGAGCCGTAAACGTCGTGAAAGCGAAAGAGCGTGGGAGCGTGGTAGCGCCGCCGAGGCGACGAATTCACGCGCTCACGCTCTCACCCATTACGGGTCAGCGAAAAGTGCACAGCTAAGTATATCGCGTACCGCCACATAGCCAATACCCAATCGTTGAAAGAAGCCGGTTTTCCGGCTAGCTTGCGAGTCTATGTTCGAGCAGCTCTCCGAAAACCTGGACAAAGTCTTCGCCCGGCTCCGCGGCCGCGGCGTACTCAACGAGGCCGACATCAAGGAAGGCCTTCGCGAAGTGCGTCGTGTCCTGCTCGAGGCCGACGTGAACTTCCAGCTCACCCGGGAGTTTCTCGAGCGCGTCGAGAAAAAGGCGGTGGGCGTCGCCCAGCTGCGCACGGTCTCGCCGGCGCAGCAGCTCGTCAAGATCGTGTACGACGAGCTCACGACGATGCTCGGCGAGCAGCGCGAGGGTCTCAAGCTTAGCTCGGTGCCACCGACGGTCGTGATGCTCGTCGGCCTCCAGGGATCGGGCAAGACGACCACGGCCGCCAAGCTCGCGCTCAAGCTGCAGAAGGAGTCGCGCCAGACCAGGCTCATCGCCTGCGACGTGTACCGGCCCGCGGCCATCGATCAGCTCGAGACGCTGGGCAACCAGCTCGGCGTTCCGGTCTATGCCGAACGCGACACGAAAGACGTGGAGCGCATCGCTCGCCACGGGCTCGAGCAAGCACGACGGGCGCGCGATCGTGTGGTCGTCATCGACACCGCGGGTCGCCTGCAGATCGACGACGACATGATGCTCGAGCTGGAGCGTCTGAAAGAGATCATCCAGCCAGACGAGATTCTGCTGGTCGCTGACGGCATGACGGGACAGGAGGCCGTGAAGATCGCCCAGGGATTCGACTCTCGGCTGCACCTCACCGGCGTCATCCTCACCAAGCTCGACGGCGACGCGCGCGGCGGTGCCGCGCTCTCGATCTACGGCGTCACGAAGAAGCCCATCAAGTACATCGGCGTCGGCGAGAAGCCGGATGCGCTGGAGGACTTCCATCCGGAGCGCATGGCCAGCCGGATCCTCCAGCAGGGCGACATCGTCTCGCTCGTGGAGAAGGCGCAGGTCGCGTTCGACGCGGACGAAGCCAGGCGTCTGGAGAAGAAGGTCAAGAAGGAAGGGATGGACCTCGCCGACTTCCTCACCGCGATGAAGCAGATCGAGCGGCTGGGACCTCTGGAGGGTGTGCTGAAGATGCTGCCGGGCGTGAACACCAAGGTGCTCAAGCAGGTGAAGTCCACCGATCCGCGCCGGCTCAAGCATCTCGAGGCCATCGTGCTGTCGATGACGCCTGCCGAGCGGAAGAATCCGGGAATCCTGAACGGATCGCGCCGGGCTCGGGTGGCCAAGGGCAGCGGACGTCCGATCAACGAGGTCAATCGGTTGCTCGATCAGTTCCGCGAAATGCAGAAGATGATGAAGAAGGTGGCCGCGGGCGGAGGAAAGATGCGGCCGGGTATGTTTATGTAGTGGGAAAGCGGAGTGGGAAATGGGAATGGGAATGGGCTCCGAGAGAGACGTTCCAATGCTCCCATTCCCATCACCCATGCCACAGTGTGCAGTTTGAGGGACCAGGTGCGGCCGGGATTGGCCCAGCACGCGATGAGCCTGGATGCAGGATGAACACTCTGATCGAGGAGCGTAGCAAATGGTTCGCATTCGTCTCCGCCGTACCGGGCGGAAAAAGACACCCACGTTTCGTATCGTCGTCGCCGATTCCACCAGCCCGCGCGACGGCCGGTTCATCGAGATCATCGGCCAGTACGTTCCACGTCAGGGTGAGACCGCGTTGAACCTCAAGATCGACCGGGCCAACTACTGGCTCGATAACGGCGCGCAGCCGTCGGACACCGTCCGTTCGCTCCTGCGCAAGGCCGGTGTGCTGAAGGCGCGCCACGAAGCGCGGCTTGGCCGGAAGCTGCAGGCCGGCGCCGTGCCCGTTGCGGAGAGCGCGGCCGAGGCTTGAGCACGGAGTTCTACGTGGTCGGCCGCGTTCGTCGCGCGCATGGTTTACGCGGCGAGCTCGTGGTCGAGTCGACGACCGACGCGCCGGACGCGATCTTCGCGCCCGGCCGTCGTGTTTTTGCAGGTACCAGCGATGGCGACGTCGCCCAGGGCCAGCCGGAGCTGCGCATCCTGCGATCGTCGCCGTTCAAGGGTGGATGGATCATCGCGTTCGAGGGCATCGACGATCGTACCAGCGCCGAGAAATGGCGTGATCGAACCCTGCTGCTGCCCGAGGAAGAGGTCGAGCCCCCTGCCGAAGGCGAGGTGTTCATCCACGACCTGGTCGGTATGAGTGTGGTGGGGCCCACCGGCGATACCGTGGGCGAAGTGATCGAGGTGTTCGAGCTGCCGCAGGGACTGGTGTTCGAAGTGCGCCGCGAAGCCAGGAAGCCCGTGATGCTGCCTTTCGACGGCCAGACAGTCGTGTCGGTCGATCCCGAGCGGCGTGTCATCCATATCGATCCAGTCGAGGGATTGCTCGACTGATGCTGCGCATCAACGTGGTCACGATCTTCCCGGAATTCTTCACGGGCCCGCTTTCGCTGAGCATCCTTGGCCGCGCAGCCGCGGCGGGCCTGGTCGAGTATCACGTCCGGGACCTGCGCGACTTCACGCACGACAAGCACCGCACGGTGGACGACGCGCCGTACGGCGGCGGCGCGGGTATGGTCATGAAGCCCGACCCGTTCTTCGAAGCGATCGACGCCATCGGAGCAGTGGCGCCCATTGTTCTGCTCTCGGCGCGCGGACGACACTTCCGTCACGAGGACGCCGCGCGGTTTGCTGCCGGATCGGAGCTCACGCTCCTCTGCGGCCACTACAAGGACGTCGACCAGCGCGTCGCGGACCATCTGGCAACAGAAGAGCTCTCGATCGGCGATTTCATTCTCACCGGCGGCGAGCCTGGCGCGCTTGCGATGCTCGACGCCACGGTTCGGCTGCTGCCGGGCGCGATGAGCGACGCGGAAAGCGCGCGCACGGATTCGTTCTTCGAGAGCACGGGCATCAGCGCGCCGAGCTACACGCGGCCGCCCGAGTATCGCGGACATCGCGTGCCAGACGTATTGCTGTCGGGCGATCACAAGCGCATCGCCAAATGGCGTCAGGACGAGGCGGCGCGTCTCACGCTCGAGCGCACGGGCGACAAGCCGCCAAGCTGACAAAAGCACAACCCCAAGCCCGGTTATCCTTGCGCGGCCAACGGCCATTCTTACGTTGAGCCCGCCGCGAAAAGCTGGCCGGGAGGCGCTCGCGATGGTGCGTCGTCTTCGACAGCTGAAGAGCCTGGCCGGACCGCGGCTTCAGGTGGGGGATCCCCATGAAACGTCGTCTCGTCGTAGTACTGTCCGCGCTTCTGGCTGCGGCTTGCGCCGAGCCAACCTCCGGTCCAGCGCCGACACCGCTCCCGTCGCTCACGCCCGTCGACCAGGCGCCACTCTTCCTCAAGGGCGCCGACGGAATTGCCGGGCGCTACATCGTCGTCTTCAGGGACGAGGTGGCCGACCCGCACGGCAGAGCGCGCGAGAAGGCGCTGAAAGCGAATGGCAAGCTCGAGTACTCGTACTCCTCGGCACTGAAGGGCTTCGCTGCCGAGCTGACGGACGAAGCAGTTTCAGAGCTCCGCGCCGATCCCGACGTCGCATACATCGAGCAGGATCAGGCCATCACGCTCACCGCGACGCAGTCACCGGCGCCGTCCTGGGGACTGGATCGCATCGATCAGCGCAATCTGCCGCTCTCCAACTCCTACACGTACAACGCGACCCCCGCGCAGCAGACCAATGTGCGCGCGTACATCATCGACACCGGCATTCAGACTGGCCACGCCGATTTCGGTGGACGGGCCAGCGCGGTCTTCGATGCGTTCGGCGGCAGCGGGCAGGATTGCCACGGGCATGGAACACACGTCGCGGGCACAGTGGGTGGAACGACCTACGGCGTCGCAAAGTCCATCAAGTTGCGTGCGGTGCGCGTGCTCAACTGCTCCGGCTCTGGCACGAACTCGGGCGTCATCGCCGGCATGGACTGGGTCCGCACGAACCACATCAAGCCGGCGGTCGCCAACATGTCGCTCGGCGGTGGATTCTCGTCGGCGGTCAACACGGCAGCGAACAATCTCGCGTCCGCCGGAGTCTTCCTCGCGGTAGCGGCTGGTAACTCGAACGCCAATGCCTGCAACTCCTCGCCTTCGAGCGCGGCCAACGCGACCAGCGTTGCGGCATCATCCATCAGCGATGCTCGCGCGTCGTTCTCGAACTTCGGCAGCTGCGTGCACATTTACGCGCCCGGCGTATCCATCAAGTCGGACTGGTTGAACGGAGGAACCAACACCATCAGCGGCACATCGATGGCTACTCCCCACGTCACGGGTGTCGCGGCGCTCTACAAGGCCGTGAATGGTGACGCATCGTTCTCCGCCATTCGGTCCTGGCTGATAAACAACGCCACGTTGAACGTCATAACGGGCAATCCGGCAGGGACCCCGAATCGCCTGCTGTTCAAGTCCACGTTCTAGCTCTTCTCTCTTCCAGAACCCCGCATCCGAATCCCACGAATTACTCCGAATCGCACCGTCACCAGATCAAGGGTTTCCTGGCCAACCGGGCTGAACCTTCTGTGGCGCACAGCCCTATTCGGATCAATTCGTTGAATTCGGATGAGGGGTTTTGTGTTTCACGCGCGCCACAACTCCTTACCGCGTAACGGGCTAGCGTCAATTGTGTGTCGGAATTAGGTTGCTCATGCTCTACCGCAATCGCGATCAATTCCTGGGCAATGCCCGGAGCAGACTATGCATCCCTTCATCGAAACTCAGAAAACCTGGCTGCGCAGCGACCTGCCGCCATTCCGCTCGGGCGACACACTGCGCGTGAACGTGCGCGTCAAGGAAGGCGACAAGGAGCGCATCCAGGCATTCGAAGGCGTGTGCATCTCTCGCCGCGGCAGCGGCGTCAGCGAAAGCTTCACGGTTCGCAAGATCTCCAACGGCGTTGGTGTCGAGCGCATCTTCCCGGTGCACAGCCCGATGATCGCGGACATCGCGGTGGTGCGCCGCGGCCGCGTGCGTCGCGCCAAGCTGTTCTACCTGCGCCAGCTCAGCGGCAAGGCGACGCGCATCCGTGAGAAGAAGGGCGGCGGACGGGTCGTCGTGCCAACCACCGGTACGTCGGAAGAATAAGTCTCGCCGGGCCGACAGCGTCCATGCGCTGGAGCACGATCGAGCGTGACCTCCGCCTCCAGCACGGTCCGCTGATCGCCGGAGTTGATGAAGTGGGACGGGGCCCGCTCGCGGGCCCCGTTGTCGCTTGTGCCGTCGTGATGCCGCCGGAGCGCCGTGCGATGCCCGGCATCAATGACTCCAAGCAGCTCAGCGCCAAGAAGCGCGAGCAGCTCGTCGGGAAGATTCTTGCGAACGCCCTCGGCGTCGGGGTTGGTGCCGCCTCCGTCCGCGAGATCGATCGCTTCAACATCCTCCAGGCCAGCATCCTCGCGATGCGACGCGCGCTGCGACGGCTGCCGGTGATGCCCAACCACGTCCTTGTCGACGGCAGGAGCATCCGCACGCTGGAGGTGCCGCACACCGCTGTCGTGCACGGCGATGCCCGCTGTTATTCCATTGCATGCGCGTCGATCGTCGCGAAGATCACGCGCGACAAGGTCATGCACGCGCTGGCGACGCGGTATCCAGGCTATCTCTGGGAAGACAACGTGGGGTACGCCACCGGCGCCCATCTGCGCGGCATCGCGGAGCGCGGCATCACACCGCACCACCGCCGGTCGTTCATTCCGTGCAGTCAGCTCTCGCTCGGCCTCGACGCGTCCGCGGCCGACCTCATCGTGGACATGCGACAGCTCGAGCAGATCGTGGCCGAGGCGTCACCGGACAGCCTGGAGGACGTGCCACCGGGACTGGACCAACTGGCCAACCATCCGCCGACGGGCGGTTTCGACGAGTTGCCAGCGGTCTGAGCAGCATCAACCCGCTGAATCCCGGTGGCGGGCGTCACGGTTTCACTTCTTGCGTCGTCTACCTTGTGATCACGGGTATTACCTCAGGTAGATGCCGAGCTTTCTTCCTTTTGGTCGGATCACCCTGTCGCGCACCGCGCGGCGCGGATCGCTCGCGATGCTGCTCGCTTTCGGCATCGGGATCGTCGCCTCGTTCGCGTTAGCGAGACATCGGGGTGCGCGGACCACCGCGAGACTGTATTCCGCCGCCGCCAGGCTCGATGCCCTCACGGATAACGCGCTCGCGGACGATCGTCGCCGCGCAGCCATCGCATGGGGATATGCCGAGAGCCTGCGCCTTGGCCTCGAGAGCCCCTTCAAGCTGATCGAGTCGGCGGGCCGTGATCCGAGACTGACGACCGAAGAACGCCGCACGGTGGCGTGGGCGTTGCTCGCGCACGTGATCCGAGGCGAGTCGCATGAGCTCGACCCGGCCGTCCTCGACGGTCTGGGGCCCGTCGATGAGGGTCGCGTCGCGTCGGGCGAACAACACCTGCGACTCATTCAGGGCGCGTTCGAACTATCAGACGACACGCGCGCCGCCGAGCTGGGCGTGCGCATCGCTTATTCGCTCGCCGTCGCCGAACGTCTGGTCGACGGTTCAGCGCCGGTCCTGGCTGCTGAAGCGGCGGCCCTCCTCGCCGATCGTGAGATCGCCCGGCGCGAAGCCGTCGAGGTGGTTCGCTCATCGAACGGCGGCGATCCACTGGATGAGGTACGCCGGCGCCGTGCGCGGCGCGGATTCTATCTCGAGCGACCGGTGCTTCTCGCGCCGAGCGCGGCCATCGAGCACGAAGCAATCTCGGTCGCGGCGACAGTGCTGGACTCCCTCCGCGCGATGCGTCCCGCGTCCGCCGTGAGTGACACGATTGGCGAGTCGGATCGCCCCGGAATCGCGGTTACGCTGGCGCCGCGCTTGTATGCCGCGGGCGCCCAGCTGCCCTCGGCGGCGCCGCTCGCCGTGACTGTGCAGCGATACCTGCCGACGCTGCGCGGTCAGACTCCGGGGCTCGATCACGATGCGTTGGCCCGCGCCCGAAACGCGGAGATGCTCATCGGCGTGACTCAGGCGCCATCGCGAGCCTCGGCCGGGAATCGGGCCCTTCGCCAGGCGGTGGGCAGAATGCTACTGGCGGCGGCCGTGTCGATGCGCTCATTGGCGCAGGAAACCGTGTGGTTCCCCGGGGACTCCGTTGCGAGCATCGCGGACGTCACGACATCCACCGGCGTCGCCGACATCTCGTTCGATCGCGACGTGCCTACGGAATGGCGTCCCTACTACCTGCGATCCCTCGCGGACGCCATCCGGGATCTTCGCCGCGTCCTGCCGACGCTCAGTCTCGCAGGCCTCCATGTTCGCTTCCGGCTGCATTCACCGGCCGATTCCGCGCTGGCCATGCACGATCCGCGAACGCGTACACTGCACCTGCCGGTGTTCACGGCCGGCGGAACGCTGTCGCACGAGCTGGCGCACGACATCGATCGGCAGAGCGCGGTGGGGCAGGGCCTTGCTGGCTATCGCTCCGATATCGTGGCACGAGCGGAGCCGCGGCTGGAAGGGGGCCCTGGCGGACGGGTGGCGGCGTCGCTGCGCGCGTTGACGGAAGAGCTCTCCGAGATCCCGCACACGCCGAGCGCGGGCGGCGAGCGGCCCGCGGAGATCTTCGCGACGCGCGTCGATTGGTTCGTGGCCAGCGCGCTCGCGCGCCGGGGGATTTCGAGCGGGTTCCTGAGCGCGGTTCAGGACGAGTTGTTGACGGGACACGTCGTGCATCCGGAACGGCTGCGCGGCGGAACGCGGTCGCGGCCGCTGCTCGACGCGTTGCAGGGAATGACGACGGTTGCGCCGTTCGCGCGCGAGGACGCTGACCCGAGCCTCGAGACGCTGCTGCGCTGGTCGCTGGCCGGACCGGTGGACCGGCGGGTCGCGGCTCAGATCCTTCGGGGAGACGCGCAGCCCTGGATGCTGGCCAGCCCCTTGAGTGCTTCCGCATGTGGGGACATCGGCTCCGGTCGTGCCTCGCTGGTGTGGCTCGCGGCCGACTCCCGCGCCCGCGGCTGGTTGCGTCTTCGGGCGCGTTGGACGGCCGATTCGCTGCGCCCGCCCTGGGCGCGCGCTACCCTGAAGCAAGCGCCGTGGTCCGAGACGACCTCGCAGCGGCGCGTGGCCGCGTTGCGAGACTACATACTCATGCAGCTGGTGCCGAGCACGGAACTGCCGGTGGGACTGGGCGCGTACGCGGCACCGCTGGCGCTGCGCGCTCGCTGCGCGGGCTAGGGTAAACGCCGGTCCGAACGATCGGGAGCGATGCGCGGATGAGCGCGCTGTTCTCCAGACTCTTCCCGTTGTCTCTGTAGTCGGATACGGGCGCGCCAGCGGGCGATGAGTCCACCGCCATCGTCGGCTGCCAGGGTCTCGTGCGGTCGGCCAGATGCCTGGCTTCGGTGCGGCTGGCGCGCTGACCTATCTGGGGGCCGTGACATCACCCACTCTCGAACGCAACGCGCATGCCTTGTGTCGGGTACCGCGCACAAGGATCGGTAGAGAGAGTGACCCGGGCGGGGCTCGAACCCGCGACCTACGGATTAAAAGTCCGTTGCTCTACCACCTGAGCTACCGGGTCGGCGACTGAAACTTACCCTCGCCGTTCGATTTCCTGAATCTTCGAGACGCGACGCCGGTGACGCTCGGCTCCCGAGAACGACGCGCGCAGAAAGGACTGGACGACCTCGGCAGCGAGTGACGGACCGATGATGCGGGCACCCAGGCATAGCACGTTCATCGCGTCGTCCTCCACGCCCTGACGTGCCGAAAACGTGTCGTGGCATAGCGCCGCCCGAATCCCCGCGACCTTGTTGGCCGCCACAGACGCGCCGACGCCGCTGCCGCAGAGAATCACGCCCCGTTCGGCGCGGCCGCCAACGAGCGAGTCCGCGACTGCGGCGGCGAAGTCCGGATAGTCGTCATTCGGGTCCAACTCGTACGCCCCGAGGTCCAGGATCTCGTGCCCGCAGGCCCTAATGGTCTCCACGACGCGCTCCTTGAGCGGCAGCCCCGCGTGGTCCGTGCCTGTGGCGACGATCATGGGATCCGGAACTTAAGGTTGTGACCCCTGGCACGGCGTGCCCCGGGACTGACCGTCCCGGTGCCGACCGCTACGTTGCCAGAAGCACAGGGCCGTCGTATTACACGTGGAGCGTCCAGGCTCCGATGCACGCCGACCTCAGGACAGAGCATGTCGAACGCAGTGGAGCCGCAACTTCCGCCGCCCACGGGAGCGGCGAACAGCAACGTGCGACGCGAACGTTTGAGCTTTGGCTCATTCACGTTCACGCGGTCGCCTGCTGGCCGGTGCATCGTCCAGGTCGAGCTCGAATACGAGGGCAAACGGTTCGTCGGGCGGACCGAAGGGCAGTCCAGTCCCATCGGCGATCTGCGTCTCGGCGCGGAGGCGGCGATCGAGGCAATCGAGTCGTTCTCGCAAGGGACCCTCGGTCTCGAGCTCATGGGCGTCAAGCTGATTCGTGCATTCGACGCGAACGTCATCATTGTGTCCGCTACGCAACGCTCGTCCCGGAGCACGCGCCTGGTGGGCTGCTACCTCGCTGACCGCGACGCGGTCCGTGGCGCAGCCCTTGCCGTCCTGAACGCTACCAATCGCGTTCTCGGGAACTACATCTCGACGCGCTAGGTACCATTCGCGGTGCTTTTGCGTCCGTGTCCGACGGTGCCGTCGCGGCGTAACGCACTGCTGCTGGCTCTGTGCGCATTGGTCGCGGCGTGCACCCACTCCGCGAAGCCGGACGGCAGTGTAACGCCCGTTGATCCTCCCCCTGGTCAGGTGGGAGCGACTCGGACGCGTGGTCCTGCGCAAAGCCAGCCGGCCAAGACAGGCAGCGGGACCTCAGAGCGCCGTCAGGCGATTTCGAGCTCCGATCTCGATCGCCGGACCGCCGACCTCTTTGGCGAGACCCAGCATGCCGAATCCATGCGCCTGTCCGTCGATTCGACATTGTCGGGTGAAGATGCGGAGCCGCGCTGGGACATCGACGTACGATCGTACGAGATGGTGGACCGTGTGCAGTTCTACGTCGAAAGGTTCACCCACGGCGAGACGAAAGAACGGTTCGTGGACCGTCTGGGACACGGTACCCGTTTCGAGCCGATGATTCGCGCCAAGTTGCGAGCCGGCGACCTGCCGGAAGACATGTATTACCTGGCGCTGGTGGAAAGCGGCTTCGATCCCAACGCGTACTCTCGTGCGGCAGCCGTCGGCATGTGGCAGTTCATGTCGTCCACCGCGCGGGGAATGGGATTGCGGGTAGACTGGTGGGTGGACGAACGGCGTGATCCGGTACGCTCCACGGAGGCAGCAGTCAGGTTCCTGCGCGGTCTGCGAGAGCAGTTCGGCTCGATGTATCTCGCGGCCGCCGCTTACAACGGCGGTCCCGGCCGAATCTCGCGGGGCCTCACCCGGTACGCCGATCAGCTCGAGGGTTCCAGCGGCGACGACATGTTCTTCGCGCTGGCCGAGACCAAGTACCTGCGCAACGAGACGAGAGAATACGTGCCGCAGCTGGTGGCGGCGGCGCTGGTCGCCAAGGATTCCGCCCGGTACGGAATCGTCATCCCGACGCAGCCGTCGTTCGCGTACGATTCGGTGAAGCTTGGTCCACGCGTGCCCGTCGTCGCTATCGCGCGTGCCGCGGGCACCTCGGTGTCGGCGGTTCAGGAGCTGAACCCGCACATCCTTCGTGGAATGACGCCGCCTCGCGACTCCATGAAGGTGCGGATCCCGCCAGGGACTCGCGCGCGGTTCGACTCCGCCTTCGCGGAGATGCCGCCCGACGTGACTGTTGGAGCCCACAGCGTGGTGACGCGCAAAGGCGCCACCTGGGCGTCACTTGCCAGCCAAGCCAAGGTTTCAGCACGAGCCGTTTCGAACTTCAATCCGAAGGTGAAGGCGTCGCGACAGACGGGAACCATCGCGGCTGGCACCACGGTGCTGGTTCCCACGCCACTGGTGGTCCAGGCGTTCCTGTCCGTCCCCGACCCGTCGATCGAGCGGTTCGGGTCATCTGCTGGCGCGCGCACTTACGTCGTGCGGCCGGGCGACAACCTCAGTGTCATCGCGAAGCGCAACGGGACGACGGCCGCGGCCATCATGCGGCTCAACGGCCTTCGAAAGCCGCTCATCTTCCCGGGACAGGAGCTTCTCGTGAAGGGCCGTCCGGGTGCCAGGGGTGCCAGAACGGCGAAGGCGCCAACGAAAAGGGCGACCGCGCAGAAGCGCTGATCGCCCTTTCGCGAGGCCGGCTGGTTTCAGGTCAGTCGGTAACGCCGCTCCCCGTGTAGCTCTTCAACAGAATGCGGTTGTAGCCCTCGAACGGGTTCCGTTTTTCACGCCGTGCCTGATCGACGGCGTCCTCGCCCAGGTTGTACGCAAGCAGCGCGAGCCGGACGTTGCCGCCGTAGGCGTCAATCAACCGGCGCAGGTAGCGGAAACCGATGTGAAGATTGGTCTCGGGATCGTACAGTTTTTCGCCGGTCGCCGTCCGGTCGAACTGGATGGCAGTGGACGGCATCAGCTGCACGAGGCCCATCGCTCCCACTCGGCTGGTCGCCCGCGGGTTGAAGCCGGACTCCAACTCGACGAGCCGGAAGCCAAGCTCCGGATCGACACGCTCAGCCAGGGCGACGTCGAAGATCGTCGCCGTGAGATTGGCCGGGATACCATAGCGGCTCGAGTAGGTGATGATGCGATTGGCGCGGTCCATCTGGGCCTTCAGGAGACTGGCCTCCCCAACCGCGTTCTCGAGCTCCATGCGCAGACGACGGTTCTCCCCCAACAACCCGAAGGAGAACGAGCTGGTAGCGCCGGCATCGACCGCCGCTTCCGCCGTGGGCGTAGAGGGCTGCCGGTTTGCAATCACGAATAAGGCAGCGCCAACGACTCCGATGACAGCGAAGGCTTTCTTGATTCTATTCCGTCGCCTAATCGCGTCGCCGCGATGCACGTACGTGCTGCGCAGCTTTTTCATAAGCGTATGTGGGATAACGTTTTGCACCGATAACACTTCTGCCCGCTTGTCGGACTATAAGGGGCTGAGCGCGCTGCATCAACGGGCAAAATAGGTACCGCTGCGTCCGCCGGTTTTTTCCACCAACGATATATCGCCGATCGTCATCGACCGGTCCACGCTTTTCGCCATGTCATACACCGTTACGAGCGCTACGGTTACAGCGACGATGGCTTCCATCTCGACCCCGGTGCGGCCGGTAGTTCGCACGTGCGATTCTGCACGGACGCCTGGGAGTGCGATATCGGGCGAAAGGTCAACTTGCACGTCCTCGAGGGTCAGTGGATGACATAACGGGATCAGGTCGGCCGTTCGTTTCGCCGCCATGATGCCGGCCACCCTGGCAACCGACAAAACCTCCCCTTTGGCCAGTTTATTCGTCTGGATTGCTTCCAGCGCCTCCAGAGACATACGAATGACTCCCTCTGCCCTGGCAGTGCGTAAAGTCGCCGGCTTTGCGGACACGTCTACCATCCGGGCTGACCCGTCCGGGGCAACGTGGGTGAGACGCTGCGGTTTTCTGGTCACGAGAGAAGCTCCTGGAGCTCGCGAATGAGGTTCACCGTGATGAGTTGGGGGCTGACATTGCCTGCGACCCGCTCTTTGGCGATCTCCACCGCCTCCACGGCTCGGCTGTAGGCAAGAGCGATCTCAGGCCGGCTGTCTTTGACGGAGGCTCTCGCTCGTTCGTGGAGTGCCGCAGTCAGGGCATCGAGCGTGTCGGCGAAGCTGCCGCGTGCCTTGGTGGATGCCTGTGCCCAGGCGGCCTCGTACCGAGCGGATGCCTTTCCACCAACGGCGTCCAGCATCCGGCGGGCAGCGTCGACGGCCTGAGCCCACATCGGGCCCGAGAGGAGACGCCCGGGAGCGCCGCCTGCCACGGCGACTCGTTCGGCCGCGCCCGATGGGAGGTCCTTCTCGCCGGCGAGATGTTTGGACACCAGTTCGTTCGACAGGAAAGCGCGCATGTCGCCTTGCGACAGCGGCCCCACTCGAAACGAGACGACGCGGGAGCGGATCGTCGGGAGTAGCGCGCCGGGTTCGCTCGATGTGAGCACGAACGTCGTATCGGATGGGGGTTCTTCGAGGAGCTTCAGGAAGGCATTTGCGGCGAACTCCGCCCCCTCCTGAGGAACCATGCGTTCGGCGTCGCCGATGATGAAAGCCTTGCGCTTTGCCATGGCTGGCGAGAGCACGGCCTGTTTCACGATGGCTCGGACAGTCGCGACGAACAGGCCATCGCTACCCGAGGGCGGCGCATAGAGACCGTGATCCGCGGCGCGCTCCGCGACGGCCTCTGCGTAGTCCTCCCGGACGTCCTCGAGATCCGGATCCGAATCCCTGGGACGGGGCCGCGGGAAATACCAGTGGAGGTCGGGGTGGCGCAACTCCAGGCTGAAGCGGCAGCCCTGACACTGGCCACAGGACTCGTCGGTCGGTCGCTCGCAGAGCAGCAGCTGCGCCAGCCACAAGCCCAGGCGCTGCTTCCCGACGCCACGGGCGCCCTGAAAAAGAATCGACGCGGGCAGGGCCTGGCGCGCGACGGCATCACGAAGCCGCGCACGCAAGTCCGCATGACCGAAAAGCGGAACGATAGCCATCGTGCGAAAGCTAAGACGCCGATATTCTTTTGGAGTGCGTCCCGCAATCGTCGCGTTCCTCGCTCTTTCATTCATGACGCAACCCGCTGCAGCACAAGTCGCGCGTCCCCGCGCGCGCGAGCTTGGCGTGGCGCCGGGCATTTTCGCGCCGGGCCCCCGCAACGCGATCACCGATGTGCAGGGCGTTGCCGTCGGACAGGTCACCGTGAACGAGGGCGATTCCGTACGCACCGGGGTGACCGCGATCCTGCCGCATTCCGGGAACCTGTACCGGGAGCGCGTTCCCGCCGGGCTTCACGTCGGGAACGGTTTCGGCAAGCTGCTGGGTGTGACGCAGCTCAGGGAGTTGGGCGAGCTCGAGACTCCGGTTCTTCTCACGTGCACGCTGTGTGTCTGGAAAGCCGCGGACGCGATGGTGGAATGGCTCCTGGAACGGCCGGACATGCAGCAGGTGCGTTCGATCAATCCCGTCGTGGGCGAGACGAACGACGGGACGCTCAATGCGATTCGCTCGCGTCCCATCAGGCGCGAGCACGTGAGAAGCGCGCTGGAGAGTGCCGGAACCACGGTCGAGGAAGGCAGCGTCGGAGCGGGCGCGGGCACTGTGGCGTTCGGATGGAAAGGCGGAATCGGGACGTCTTCGCGCGTGCTTCCGCAGTCCCTCGGCGGCTGGACGGTGGGCATCCTGGTGCAGTCCAACTTCGGCGGCATCCTGCAGGTGCTGGGCGCGCCGGTCGGGAAGGAGCTTGGACGCTACTCCTTTCAGCGCGACGTTGCCGGAGGCTCCGGACCGGGAGAGGCCGAGCGGCACGAGCACGGCGACGGATCGATCATGATGGTCGTCGCGACCGACGCGCCGCTGTCTGACAGAAACCTGGAACGGCTCGCCGCGCGCACCATGCTGGGTCTCGCGCGCACGGGCTCGTTCGCCGGCAACGGCTCCGGCGACTACGCGATCGCATTTTCGACGAGTCCCAGCGTCCGTCGCGCCGTCGACGCGCGGCGCCTCTCGCCCCAGGAGCTCGCGAACGAGGAGATGAGCGGCCTGTTCGAGGCTGTCGTGGAGGCCACCGAGGAGGCGATCTACAACTCGATCTTCCGCGCGACGTCGGTGTCCGCCAATGGCCGCACGGTCGACGCGCTCCCCATCGATCGTGTCCGTGAGGTGCTCCAGCGTTACAACGTCGGCAAGCGCTGAACCGGTGCAGACTGGCCCGGGGACGGCGGCGCCGCCCTCTGCAAGCTGGGCACGATTCCTGAGACGCCTCAGTGTCAACAGGCTCTGGGAGTCCGATGGGTGGAAAACGGCCGGATCAGCTGGGGATGGAACCGAGTGTCACCGATCACAAGGTTCGCACTGACGACGAGCACATCCACGAGGAAGACAAGCAGCTTCTGCACACGCGACGGGGCAAGCTCGCTCACATACCAGAACGCGGCGAGAATCCGGAGCTGGAAGCCCTGAAGGCCAAGCGGCGCGCAAAGGGACGCTGATGATGCGGGGACTCGCCGACCGTCGCGTGGCGGTCTTCGTCGCATCGCAGGACGACTCGGGACAGCGGCGCGCCGACGCCGTCATCAAGGCACTCGTAGGTGCCGGCGCGCGCGAAGACGTGTTGAGTACGCCGGGTTTTTCGGACTCGGACTTCGCGAGTGGCAGGTACGCGGCGCTCATCCTCGTTGGCGACGGGGGCAGTCAGGCACCTGATCCACGCGTCGTTCAGCTCGCGCGTGAATTTCTCGCATCCGAGAAACCCGTCGCCGTGTGGGGAGCGCTGCGAGCGATCCTGGAGGCTGGCGGCGCACGTGGCAGACGCGTGGCGGGGGACGCGCCCCTGAGGGCCACGCTGGAGCAGGCCGGCGCCACGTGGGTCGACGAGCCGATGTTCGTCGACGAGGAGCTGATCACCGCCGGGGCGGGCGTGAGCGGCGAGGAATTCGCCGCGCGTGTCACGAAGGAGTTCGCCGATCGACTCGACGAGCGGGCCCTCGACGAGATGTCGGAGCTGAGCTTTCCCGCCAGCGATCCGCCGGCCGTGAGTCCGTCCTTCATCGGTTCTGCAGGCCGGGAGCGCTCGGGCGACACCTGAACGGAACTTTACAACACAAAGTACTTGCCGAAACTCGGCCAGGCTGTTAGCGTCCGGCATGGCTGACGTGCTCCCGATCCATCCCAAACCCGAGCCGCCCGAGATGCAGGCTCGGGCGATGGACAATCTCCGCTTCATCCGCGAAACGATGGAAGCGGCGGGAACGTTCACGGCCGTTTCGGGCTGGGGGCAGGTGGTCATCGGCTTCACGGCGATACTGGCGGCGCTGCTCGCCTCTCGCCAAACACTGCCCCTCGAGTGGGTGCTGGTGTGGTCCGGAGAGGCGATCCTCGCGCTCTTCATCTCCGTCTGGTTCATGTACAGCAAGGCGAAGTCGGCCAGCCTGCCGCTGCTCTCAGGTTCCGCGCGGAAGTTGTTGTTCAGCTTCACGCCGGTCTTCGTCGTCGGCATGGTCATCACCTTCGCATTCATGAAGCAGGAGATGTACGGCTTGCTGCCGGGCATCTGGATGCTGCTGTACGGGACGGCGGTCGTGGCGGCTGGCGCCTTCTCGGTCCGCATCGTTCCGGTGATGGGCGCGGCATTCATCGTCGTTGGCGGTCTCGCGCTCTTTCTGCCGGCCGCGTGGAACACAGCCCTGATGATGACCGGATTCGGGCTGCTTCACATCGTTTTCGGGTTCGTGATTGCGCGGAGGCACGGTGGCTAAGCACGGCGCGGTACCAAAGGACGGGCAGCGCAGCGACGTGAAGGGAAGCGGATCGCGAACGCTACGTACGGTTCGGGGTAAAGCTCACGAAGACAGTCCACTCGCCCTCGATCGCCTGATTCACGAGCGTCTGCGCCTCGGGATTGTCAGTGCGCTCGCGGTGAACGATTCCCTGAGCTTCAATGATCTCAAGCGCCTCATGAAGACGACGGACGGCAACCTCAGCGTTCACGCAAGGAAGCTCGAGGAGGCGCACTACGTCACCTGCGACAAGAGTTTCGAAGGTCGCGTTCCAAAGACCAGCTACTCGCTGACGCCGCTGGGCCGTCGCGCTCTGGAGCGCTATCTCGACCACATGGAGGCGCTGATTCGCGCCGCGCGGGACCGCTGACTCTTTCATGACACCTGGCAATCTTTCGCGACGCTCGCCGTCGCATCCGGAACGCGCGCATATGCACGTCGCCATCATCATGGATGGCAACGGCCGCTGGGCGACGTCGAGAACGCTGCCGCGTTCCGCCGGACACACCGCTGGCGTTCGCACCGCCCGAACCATCGTCGAGTCGGCGGTTCGCGCCGGCATCGGGACGTTGACGCTCTATGCGTTCTCGAGCGACAACTGGACGCGGCCGCGGCCGGAAGTGGTGGCGCTCATGCGCCTGTTCCGGCGCTCGCTGCTCGTGGAGTCCAAGCGCTGTCTCGCGAACGGCGTTCGGCTCTCCATCGTCGGGCGGCGAGACCGACTTCCCGCCTCCCTGCGTCAGACCATCGTGCAGGCCGAAGCGGTCACGGCCGCCGGACGGAATCTCCATCTGCGTGTCGCGGTGGACTACTCATCGCGCGACGCGATCCTGAGAGCCGCCGCCAAGGCAAGGGATGTCGGCGGCCCGCTGACCCGCGATCGGTTCGCTCAGCTTCTTGCCGACGTGGACCACGATCCCGCGCCCGTGCGCGACGTCGACCTGCTCATCCGGACGGGCGGCGAGCAGCGGCTGAGCGACTTCCTGCTGTGGGAATGTGCCTACGCCGAGTTCGTCTTTTCGCCCACCATGTGGCCGGACTTCAGTGAGGAAGACCTCATCCGCGCGATCCGCGACTTCGAGGCGCGCGACCGCAGGTTTGGCGGAGTTCCGGAGCAGGCCGCGAGCTGATTCGCCCAAGGCATCACCACTTCCACATGAAGTTCATGACGGGGAACGGCGTCGAGTCACCGACGCCGGGGAGGGTCGCATATCCCAGGTCCACGGCCATGCCCTCTCCCATGAAGCGAATGGCGGCGGACACCAAGCCGCCGCTTTGCGGGAAGACGTAGTTCTCCGTTACGAACGCGACGCGAGGCGCCATCCGAGCATCGGCGCCAAGGAGGATGGCAGGCCGCCCCGCCAGCGTTCCGCCGACGTAGCCGTAGCCGACGCCCGCGGTGAAACTGGCGTCCTCGCGACCCCAGGTGCCGACGCCGTACAGAATACCGACTGACTCCCTGCCGTCATCGAAATTCGGCACCGCCAAGGCGAGTGCTCCCAGGGAAGCGTTGAAATCATCGCCTCTCACGATGCCCACCTTGGGCGTGGCGAAGATCACCTGGTCATTCCATTCGGCGCCAGGCACGATCGACATTCCGCCGCCGATTGTCACGCGGTCGGACAATCCGACGGCGAACCCGGGGAGAAAAATCCAGAAATCGTTGATATAGCCCTCGCCCTTTGGAAGCGTGCGGCCGGTGGGGGCGAAAATGAGGCGTGTGGTGTTGGGATTCTTGAAGTAGTAGCGGCCGTCCACCACTCGCCCCGGCCTTTCCGTGCGAACGTCGAGGATCGAATCGACGGCCAGCGTCGTCACGCCGAGGGTCGACTCGAATCGAACCGACGTCGAGTCGACGGACAGGACTCGTCCAACGAGCTGCGAGCCATCTCTCAGCGTGATACGCTGAGTCTGTCCGGGTGCCGCAACGACGATTACTGGCTTCGTCGCTTGTTGCTGCGCGAAAGCGGGGTGCACGGCCAGGGATGCAACGAAAAGCGAGAACGCGACCAGGCGAAGAACGGTGTGGATGGGCTGCATGCGCGGGTTCGGGTGGGAGACAAGCCAAGGGTAGGGCTCGGCCTGCGCTGCAACTATACGCACCGGTACGTAGGGCGGTGAAGCCCCTTACGTACGCGCAGTGGAAGTACGCTCAGGTGGACTTGAGCAAACGAACCGATCCCGAGCCCGCCTCGATGCGAATCTGACCCTTGCCGTCTCCGATGCGACCCTGAACATGGCTGCGGCTGAATCGTCTCGTGGAGATCTCGAAGTCAGTCTGAAAGCCGCCGCTGCCCGTTTCTACATCGAGGTCGGCGCCCAGGGCCGCTGGAGCACGCACCGTGACGCCGCCGGAGCCTGTCTCAACCACGAGCTTCTCGAAGAGCGACAGCAGCTCGATCGTGGCGCCGCCGCTTCCCGTGTCCACATTCACATCGGATGCCTTCGTCCGGTACAGGCGCAGGCCACCCGATCCAACGTCCGCGTCGAACTGGCGAACGTCGATGTCAGACGCCTCTACGCCTCCGGACCCCGAGTCGATCCTCAGGACATCTCCCTTCACTTGACCGAGGGTGACGCCGCCGGAGCCGCTGTCGACATCCAGCTCACCTGTAACGTCCCGAACAGTCACGCGGCCTGAGCCCGTGTCCAGCGTCAGCGCGCCCTTCACACCGGCGACGTCCACCTCCGCGCTCGCGACGTCGATCGCAAGTGCCCCTTCGACGTTGGCAACATCCATCCGGCCGACACCCAGGTAGAGCTCGAGCTTCTGTCCCCTGGGCACGCGAACCACGAGATCTGCGTGCGCTTCGAGGCCTGGACCGTAGCTGCTCACATCAACCCGGTCGCGCCAGCCGTCGTCCCAGTTGCCTTCGCTGAAGGTGCCGTCCTCGCGGACCCGCAGGCTCGTGCGCGACCGGCGCGAATCCGGATACACGATGCGATCAGACGGATAGACGATGCGGAGCGTTTGTCGCCCGCGAATCTCGCCGGTTTCCACCCGCAGCTTTGCGGCGTCGGCTCCCGAGCGCGTGATATCGACCACGACGCCGTCGGTCGAGCCGGCGATCACCCGCACGCGGCCGACGATGTTGTAGATCGCTACCGTCGCACCCCTGACGGTCTTCGATTCGGTTTGGGCGAGAACTGGCGAAGCGGCTGCGAGGACCATAGCCAACGCACCGACGACTCGACCGGACATGCGCGATGAGCTCCGTGGGGGTCATGGAGTAGACAACGCGGGCCGGTGTTTGGTTTGACGGGTCGGGGGCGCCGTGGGGGCTAGTCCACGTTTTCGATGGCCCAGGTCCAGAAGATCGTGTCCTCGGGCGACATGTTGCCACGCGGCCTTACCCGGGCATCGAGGAAGCCATACTGGCCGATGTCGATCATGTACTGACCGCGCGACACGAGGGTGCCCTGGCATACGCGCTCGGTCCCATTCGCTACCGCGCCGTTCCCATCCGCGCCGTCTCCCGATGCGAGCTGCGTCTGCAGGCGGCCGACGAGCTCATTGAAGATCGACTTGGGGATGCGATGGACCTCGGACGGATAGACGAAGCTGAACATCGTGAGGTACGTGAGGAACAGGGGCCAGTATCGATCGAAGCGCCGCAGGAGTCGCTGCCAGTCGATCATTTCGGCGCAGTGTCGCATGAGGTGCATGAGGTCCGCGCCGTCGAACCGCTCCCGTTCCATCACGAAGGCCTTTTGCCACAGGAATTCCTCGACGGGCGCGATCTTGACCGGCATGCCCAGGACGTCCGCATCGATCGCGTGGGCGAACCATTCGTCGTCCACCCGGCACAGACCGTTGCCGGAGCTGAACACGAGGTCGACATGGTCGCCGGACTGGTGCGCCTTGGCCAGCCAGTGCGGAAAGGCGATCTCGGTGCGATAGCCGGCGTCTCGCAGCGCGTCGAGCGCAGCCTCGATATCCTCGCGTCGCAGGAATAGGTCGAAATCCTTCGTTGGACGAACGATGCCCGTGTACTGCAGGTAGGCGTGCGATCCGCCCACGAGGAACCGCACGTGGGCGTCGCTCAGGACGTGCAGGGTGCGACGATAGAACGTGTTCGTGTCGCGACCCGGGTCCTCCAACGTCGATTGATACGTCACGATTCTCGAGGCTGCGATGTGCGTCTCCTTGCGCTCTGAACAATGCAAGAGCGGGGCTAGGCAATGCTCGAGCTCGCGTGGTGTGGCCCGGATTCTTCGGTAAGTGCGTGACTCCACATTTCAGCGCACCTCGGGAAACAGACCGCAATGGCGACACCTGGCGTGGTTCGAATCGCCGCACTGAGCGACATCCATTACAACAAGACGTCGCAGGGGGCGCTGCAGCCGCTCTTCGCGCAGATCACCGAGAGCGCCGACGTCCTGGTGCTGGCGGGCGATCTCACCGACTTCGGGCTTGCGGAAGAGGCCAGGGTCCTGGCCAAGGACCTGACGTCGTCGCTCAGGATTCCCGCCGTCGCGGTGCTCGGAAATCACGACTACGAAGCCGGCGAGGAGACGGAGATCGTCAAGGTGCTGCAGGACAGCGGCGTCCGCGTGCTCGATGGCGACACGTTCGAAATCCACGGCATCGGGTTCGCGGGTGTACGAGGGTTCTGCGGCGGCTTCGGGCGCGGCGCGCTGGGTGCGTGGGGTGAGCCCGTGATCAAGGCATTCGTCCACGAAGCGATCGGTGAGGCCCTCAAGCTGGAGGCCGCCCTCTCCCGGCTCTCGAACATGCATCGCATCGCAGTGCTGCACTACGCGCCGATCCGGGAAACGGTGGAGGGCGAGGCGCTGGAGATCTACCCGTTCCTGGGATCGAGCCGACTGGAGGAGCCGATCTCGCGCTTCGACGTCACGGCCGTGTTTCACGGCCACGCGCACAAGGGCACGGTGCAGGGAAAGACGTCCAAGGGCATTCCCGTCTACAACGTGTCACTGCCGCTGCTCAAGGCCCGCATCACCGATGGTCCGCCATTCTGTCTGGTCGAAGTGCACACGGCCGAACGTCGCGCCGAACCGCAGCCGGTGACCGAGCGACGCCGCGGCGATCACGGTCGTCGCGTCGAGGACCGTGAGGCCGCGCTCACGGATGGAGGCACGTCGGTCATCGACAGACCGGCGCAATCAGGATAGCATGGCCTTTCGGGTGACGTTGCGTGTCGCCTTGTCGAACGCGCTGCGGACGCGCGTGGCACTGCTGACGCCCACGAGGGCCAGAAAGGCGTCCGCGATCCCGGTATGGATGGGCCGATAGTGTACGGAGATCTCGACCTGCGTCTCGTCGGGAGACAGCGCCTCGAAGCGCATGAGGCCCGAGGCCTCCACCGGCGATCCAGGCGCGCTCTCCCACGCAATGACCGAGTTCGGCACGTACTTCGTGACGCCGGCGTCCCAGCCGATGACGCGCCCGGCAGGTGTACGCGCCGACCAATGCGAGCGGCCGTCCTGGCTGTCTTCGATCTTCAGCAGCGACGGTAGCACTCGCGGAAAATTCTCGAAGTCGCGGCAGAACATGAACACGTCGTGGATGGGTCTCGGGACGACGACGGACATCCGCATGTCCACGGACCGCCGCCGGGTTCCCGTTCGACGCACCCAGCGCAGGATCGCAGGCACTGTTGTCCCCGCGATGACCGCGATCACCGCGACGCGAGTCCAGCGCTTTCGGCTTGTTCGCATGGCACCGAATCGGGCAACTGCAGTGCCGGGCGCCGAGCGGCCTCGGCGGTCGAGGCGGTCGTGAATGGATGAGCTCGCGTCAGCGCGGTGCGAACGAGCGGAGCGTCTCGGGGACGTCCTCCGTCGCGGCACCAATGCGTTCCGCGGCCCGGCGCGCGATCGAGAGTGCGTCGAGGGCGGAATCGCCGATCGCCGACAGGTGACCCATCTTGCGTCCTGGCCGCGCGCCGGGCTTGCCATAGAGATGCAGGCGCACGATGGGGTCGTCGAGCGCATCCTCGAAGTCCGGCTCGACGCCGTCACGCCACAGGTCGCCGAACAGGTTCACGATCGCCGCCGGCCGCACGATGTTCACGTCGCCAAGGGGCAGATCGCACACCGCGCGCGTGAGCTGCTCGAACTGGCTCGTGGCGCAGGCCCGCTCGGTGGCGTGAAAAGAATTGTGCGGCCGCGGCGCGAGCTCGTTGACGAACAACGCTCCCGCCGAAGTGAGAAACAGCTCCACGGCGATCAATCCTTCCAGCTCGAGCTTTTCCGCGATGTCGCGTCCGAGTGCTTCGGCGCGCGTCAGAATGTCCGCGCGCAACGGCGCGGGCGTGACGGACCACGCGAGGACCTGACGTTCATGGTGGTTGAGCGCCGGGGGGAACACCGACATGTGTCCGTCGGGCCGGCGCGCGACCATCACCGAGAGTTCTCCCGCCAGCGCCAGCGCCTGTTCCGCCACGGCAGGACGTTCGCCAAGCGCGCGCCACGCCCCCGGCGCTTCGAGCGGAGCGGATACACGGACCTGGCTTCGTCCGTCGTAGCCGCCGCGACACGCTTTGACGAAGATGTCGCCGAATTCGCGCGCCGCGACCGCAATGTCGTCCACCGAATGCACCGAACGGTGCGGACCCAGAGGAAATCCGTTCTGTCGGAGCCATTGCTTCTGTCGATCTCGATCCTGAACGATGCCTACGATGTGCGAGCCAGGGCGTGTGGGCGCGTACGCGGCCGCGGCCTCGATCGATGACGTGGCGATCTGCTCGATCTCGAGCGTCACCACGTCGGAGTTCCGCGCGAGCTCGCGCGCGGCGTCCGCATCATCGAAACGCGCGGTGATGCATCGGTCACTCACCGGCGAGGCAGCACACGATGCGTCGGGATCGAGCACGTGGACGCGGTACCCCATGGAACGTGCGGCCAGAGCCGTCATGCGCCCCAGCTGTCCGCCGCCGAAGATGCCGATTGTCTTGCCGGGAGGAATCACACGTCACGCTGGCTGAGCACTTCGTCCGTCCGCTTGGCGCGCCATTCCCGAAGTCGCTCGCGAATCTCGCGCCGTCCGCGCGACACGATGGAGGCTGCGAGCAGCGCGGCGTTCGCGGCGCCGGGCTCACCCACCGCGAGTGTTCCAACGGGTACGCCGCGGGGCATCTGGACGATGGACAGCAGCGCGTCGATCCCGTTGAGCGCCGTCGCCGGAATGGGAACGCCAAGCACCGGCAGCACGGTCTTGGACGCAACCATACCAGGCAGATGGGCCGCGCCGCCGGCCGCCGCGATGATCACCTCCAGCCCGCGCGCCTCGGCTGACCCGGCATACTCGAACATCCAATCGGGCGTGCGATGCGCGGACACGATGCGGACCTCGTGCGAAACGCCGAGCTCGGTGAGCAGATCGACGGCGGCCTGCATGTGTTTCAGATCTGACTTGCTGCCCATGATCACGCCAACGAGCGGGGCGGACTGTGGGCGTGCGGCCGTGGTGTTGGCTCGGCGTGGCGGCATTGCGGGGTCGTGAGTTTCGTAGGCGGCAGCCCCAATATAGTGGTATCCCTCGAACGGCTCCGCCCGTTCGGGGTGGGTTGCGAGGCCTGCCGCGATCTGGGGACCAGCGCCGGCGGAAGCGCCAGCCGCACGCCGTGACGCACCTCACGGAGAAGCGGCTTGACGTTCATCGAGCTGCTGATGGTCGTGACGATCATCGGGATCCTCGCGGCCATTGCCGTTCCAAAATTTCGAACGGTGAAGCGGCGGGCGACGGCGACGCAGATGACCGGCGACTTCGATGTCGTGCGGCACGCGGCGATGCGCTTCTACGTCGACAGCGGGTATTTTCCGGCCGAAGCCGAGCCGGGTGCGATGTCGCATGGTCTCCTGACGTATCTGTGCAACGCCGCTCAGTACCATTCTCCGCATGCCACGGGGTGCGCTTGCACGATTGA
>DASTVV010000089.1:0-16189 GCA_035758925.1 Gemmatimonadaceae bacterium | reverse complement strand
ATCACTCGAGCCCAGCTGGCGAGTCAGGAAGGCCGATTGCTGGGGGGGAAGTGCTGTCGACCGTTCCCGGACTCCAGGTCGTTCGGGGAGGCGGGCGCGCCGCATGGGTGGCAACCGGCCGTCAGGGTGAGCATGACGGTGGTGCCGGATCTCGGGGCAGTCACCGAGCGGAGCTATTGCTATGCGCAGGTCTATCTCGACGAGATGTGGGTGAACCGCAGTGATCCCCTCTTCGACATCAACTCGATCTCGACATCGTCGATCGCAGCGATCGAGTTCTATTCCGGCCCGTCAGAGACGCCGGCGAAGTACTCGAAGATGGAGTCGAGGTGTGGAACGCTGGTGATTCACACGCGCAAAAGCCGGAAGTAGACGGTCGCTTTCGCTCTTCGCGCCAAGCAGTCGCTGCGGCATTGCCGACGCCAGTAGGTACTGTGGGCGACATTCTTGCCTTCCCGCACCCTCCATTGACCCCACTCGGAGGGAATGCATGAGGAAGGCAAGTGTTCTGGCCGCCATTGTTCTGTCCACGTTCATCGGCGCGACCGCCTGCAACGACAACGACCCCAACGGCGTCGACGATGATGAAGACTTCGTAGCGCTGCTGACGACGGCGAATGAGATTCCCGCGCCAACCGGCTCGTCTACCGCAACGGCAAACGCGGATCTCGAGCTCGAAGATCGCGTGCTCACGGTCAGGATCGTCGTGACCGGCAACCTGACGTCCGGCGTCACCATGGCGCATATCCATGGACCCGCCACCAGCACCACCACGGGCAATATCATGCTCGACTTCGTGCCCGCCATGACGTCCGCGATCAACGCGGGCTTGCGGACGGGCACCATCCTGACCGCCACGTACGACCTCGACGCGCTGCCCGTCAGCGCGACCGGCGTGCTGCGCGTGGACGCAAACACGCTCATCGAGACGATGAACTCCGGACAGGCGTACGTGAACGTTCACACGGTCCTCAATCCCGCCGGAGAGCTTCGCGGTACGATCGTGCACGACTGAGCGGCGACGCTCTCGGGCGGGATTCGGTCGGCACGCCCACTCCGTCGCGCCGATGCGAGTGCCACGCGAACGCCGTGGTCCCAGTTTGCCACTGCCACGGCGTTTGCGATCGAGACCAATTCGGCACAACACACTGCGGCCCAACAATTTCTAAGCGAGCTCGACTAGGCACAGATCACAAAGTCGAGGAACACTTCTCGCAGGCGAAACGCGACGGGTACCCCATCTCATCTTTTCACAACGGAGTGGTCCAATGTCCCCTCGCCAGACCGCGCAGGTCGCATTGGCCCTCGTAGCACCACTGCTGTTTTCGGCATGTGCGACGAAGGGCTATGTCCGCACACAGGTCGCTGCCGCCAAGGCGTCGACCGATGCAGCCATCCAGGCGGAGCAGAGCGCCCGGATTGCTGGTGACAAGGATCTGTCGGAACGCATCGTCGCCTTGCGCGCCGATCTCGACAGCCTTCGCTCGCAATTCGGAGCTCGCATCGCCCAGATGGAAGACGGACTTCGTTTCGCGATGCCGGTAACATTCGCGTTCGACGATGCGTCCGTCAGCGCCACGGCGCGCCCGATGCTCGAGCGGTTCGCCAAGGTCGCCAAGAAGTACTATCCGACCTCGACGATCACGATCGAAGGGTTCGCTGATCCATCAGGCAGTCAGTCGTACAACCTCGCACTGTCGCGGCGTCGCGCCGAGAACGTGCGGATCGAGCTCACGTCGCTCGGTCTCGATGGCAATCCGCTCCGCGCGGTCGGCTACGGCGAATCGCGTCTGGTCATCCCGGACGCCGCCAAGGACGAACCGGGCGCCGAGATCAACCGTCGTGTGGTGTTCGTGATCGAGAACGCGGGCCGCGAGGCCGGCGTCGCCCTCGGTCCATCGCGGTGAGATGAGCAGCGGCGAGGTGATGTCCGTATCGCCACCGTTCTTGACAGGATGACGCAGGACGGCCGCTCCTCCTAACGCTTCAATGGCACCGCAGTACCACCAACGCGTCGTGGTCCTCCGACCACGACGCGTTTTCGTTGCACTGCAATATCGTCGCGATACCACGCACTCTTCTCGATATGCGATTTGCGAACGATCCTGATCCGCTGGACGAAGAGTTTCCGTTGGGAGACGGCACGGCGGATCTCGAAGCGACCGTCGTGTGTCCCTACTGCACGGAGACCGTGAGCATCGGGCTCGATCCCGGCAGCGGGTCCGCGCAGGAGTACATCGAGGATTGCCCGGTCTGCTGCCAGCCGTGGCAGCTGTCGGTGCGCTACGACGGCGAGGGAAGGGCCCGCGTCAGCGTCGACACGGCGTGACTTACATCAGCCACATGGTCGCAAGCGTGAGAAAGATTCCCATGCTCGCCACGTCGGTGGCCGTCGTGAGAAAGATGCTCGACGACGTCGCCGGGTCGAAGCCGAGTCGACGCAACGTGAGCGGAATGAGCGCGCCCGCGATGCTGCTGATGATGCAGCTTCCGGTCATTGCGATCACGACGATCATCCCCAGCAACACCGGATGCTCGTTGTGCTGGCGCGACGCGGTGAACCACATGCCGACGCCCGCCACGAGGCCAACGAGGACTCCGTTGAGCAGGCCAAGCAGTGTTTCCTTCACGACGAGCGGCCGCTCCGATCCCGGTTTGAGCTCACCCAGTGTCATGCCCCGCAGCGTCACGGCCAGTGCCTGACACCCGGTATTGCCCGATTGCCCGGCCAGGACGGGCAGAAAGACCGCGAGCACCACGATCTTTTCCAATGTCCCCTGAAAAAAGCCGACGACCGCCGCCGCAACGAACGCGGTGAGCAGATTGAGCTGGAGCCACGGATGGCGGAACTTCAGGCTCGTCTGCCAGGGCGTGACGAGACGCTCTTCCTTGCCGACACCGACCATGCTACCGGCTTGTGCGCTGATCTCGATCGCCTGCTCCTCGAACATCGCCTGGCCACGCACCAGACCGATCAGCTTTCCCTGGTCATTGCAGATCGGATACAGCGGATAGTGCCGGTTCAACACGAGCTTCATCGCGTCCATCAACGGGATCTCGGGACGCATGAAGAACGGTTCCCGGAGCATCACGGTCGAAAGCCTGGCATCCGGTTCCGAGACGAGCAGATCGCGCATCGTGACGATGCCGACGAGCCGTCCATCCGATTCGCAGACGAAGCAGTACGTCACGAAGATCTTCTTCACCAGCTCGCGCACCTTGCTGATCACTTCGGCGACGCTGTCGGTCGGACGGAAGACCGCGGTCGGCGGCTCCATCAATCGGCCGATCGTTCCTTCTTCGAACGTCTGGTTCAGTGACCACTGCTGCGTGATCGCCGCGGGACCACTGAGGAACAGCTTGGCGCGACGACCTTCCGACATCTCCGGAAGGATGTCCGCCACGTGTGCGGGATTCACGCGCTGCAAAATGTCGAGCGCCAATACATCGCTGAGCTCCGAAAGCAGCGCCGCCGCCTCACGCGGTCCCATGCGGGCCACGTCGGCGGCGAGTTGATCGGCGGTTTGCGGACTCAGCTTGAGGGCAGGATCAGTGCGAGTCGTCGTCGGGGCTGACACTGGAGCACTCCGCATCGGGTAGGAGAAACACGCGGACCGGCGCAGGCTAAAATGTGATGAGGCACCGGGTTATGCCAGTGTAAACTTGTTCCTTTGACGCTTCCCGCCGCGGTAAGCAGGCAGTAAGCAGCTGGACTTCAGCCGCGCCACGCCAGGCGCGCGGCTGAAGAACCCCCAATTCGGGCTCAGCCCTTCTTGGCTTTCGTGCTGTCCTTCTTGGCCTCTGTCTTGGCCTCTGTCTTGGCCTTGGACGACTTCGACTTCGAGGACTTGGTAGCGGCCTTCTTCGCGCCCGAATCGGGCTTGGCTTCGGCCTTCGCCTGCTGTGTCGGAGCCGGAGCCTTCTTGTCTGCGGCCGGGGCCTGCTGCGCGGCCTGCTGCGCGGCCTGCTGCGCGTTGGCAGCGCCCAGCGCGATCATGCTGACCACCAGAGCGGTGATCACGTTGCGATACGTCATCCATCCTCCAGTTCGTGGGGTACGAATGGCGAACGTATCGTGCTGCACCTTAACAACACTTCTATGAATGCCACATTACATGATTCCTCACCTCGTTCACTCGGCGCACGCGCCGATGCATATTGAAACCCATGCGCCTCCTCTTGGTTGAAGACGACGCCAGGCTGGCTGACATGCTGTCGCGCAGCCTTCGCGAACAGGGCTACGCGGTTGACATCGCTGGCGATGGTGAACGCGCGCTGTACCAGGCGCGCATCAATGACTACGACGGCATCGTGCTCGACATCGGCTTGCCGAAACGCGACGGACTCGACGTGAGTCAGGCGTTGCGGCAGGAAGGCAAGCGCGTGCCGATCCTCATGCTCACCGCGCGGGACGCGGTGCGCGATCGCGTCGCCGGCCTGGACGCCGGCGCGGACGACTATGTCACCAAGCCCTTCGCGCTCGAAGAGCTGCACGCGCGGCTGCGCGCGCTGCTGCGACGCCTGCCGGAAATGCTGCCGCCCGCGCTCAACGTGGCGGACCTCACGGTGGACACGCGCAGCCAGACCGTGCGGCGCGGCGAACGTACCATCCCCGTCACGGTGAAGGAGTACGGCTTGTTGGAGTACCTCGCGCGCAATGCCGGACGTGTCGTGGGTCGTGCCGAGTTGTGCGAGCACGTCTGGGACGAGAACCACGATCCGTTCTCCAACGCGCTCGAGGTCTACATCAATCGGCTGCGTCGCAAAGTGGACGACGGCAGCAACGCGCCGCTCATTCACACGCATCGAGGCGCGGGCTACCGGCTGGGCACCTGAACGCGATGCCGACGCTCGGCCTGTCGATCCGGGCGCGGCTTGCCCTGTGGTATGCGGCGGTCTTTGCGGCGTCCCTGGGAGCCGTGTCGATCGCGCTGTACGGCGTCGTCGCGCGCCGCTCGCTCGCCAACGTGGACGCGTCGCTGTACGAAGCCGCGACCGCCGTGGCGACAGCGATCGAGATCGAAGCCGACGGCGTGCGATCCGCGCGCGACGTCGCGGTGCACGTCGTGCACGAGTTCCGTTTCAGGGACCTGCAGGTTGCCGTGTACGACGGCGCCACCGAGACGCTGGTTCCCGGAACGGCGCCAGCCGAGTCTGATGATACCCAGGCGATCGACGAAGGTGATGTCGACAGCATCGCCCGCGGCATCGCGACTCACGCATTCCGCATGGAAGTGCCGGCGCTCGGCGGGTTTCTTTCGTCGACGTCCACGACGGCGACGCTGAGCCGCCCGGCATACACCAACCTCGAGAGCGACGATGGCGAGGTGCGCGCCATCGCCTTGCCGCATCGGATTGGTGCGCACGTCATCATCATTGGGGCAGTACACCGGCTGCATTCGCACCGGAGACTGCTCGCGGGCGTCCGGCTCTCGCTCGGGCTGGGCATTCCGCTGCTGCTGCTGCTCTCCACGCTGGGTGGCTACCTGCTGGCGCGGAAGAGCCTTCAGCCCGTCGCCGTGATGACCGATCGCGCGGCGCACATCTCCGCGACGACGCTGCACGAACGACTCCCGGTGGCAAACGCGGGTGACGAGCTCGGGCGCCTGGCCCGCGTGTTCAACGACCTGTTGGCCCGGGTGGGGGCCGCCTTCGAGCAGCAGCGACAGTTCATCGCGGATGCATCACACGAGTTGCGGACGCCAGTGGCGATCGTGCGTGGCGAAGCCGAGCTCGCGCTGTCGCGCGACGAACGGTCGGCGGATGAGCTGCGCGCGGCGCTCCGGACCATTCGCGAAGAGATGCTGGCGCTGCAGCGCATCGTGGAGGACCTGTTCCTGCTGGCGCGCGCCCACGCTGGCGAACGACTCATCTCGCCGTCGGAGATGTATCTCGGCGAGCTGTGCGCCGAATGCGTCCGCTCGGTCCGGTCACTGGCGGCCAGCAAGGGAACGACGGTGCGGTATGTTGGCGGCGACGAGCTCCCGATGCGCGGTGACGAAGGACTGCTCCGCCGGCTGCTGCTCAACCTGCTGGACAATGCGATCAAGTACACGCCGGCCGGCGGCGCGGTCACGGTCACCGCGCGCTCCATCGACGGTGACGCGGGCGCGTACGTCGTCGAGGTCGCGGACACGGGTCTCGGCGTGCCCGCCGAAGCGCGTCAACGCATCTTCGACCGCTTCTTCCGCGCGCAACGCGGCCGCGAGGCGGGCGAGCTCGCGTCAGGCGCGGGCCTTGGTCTCTCGATCGCGCAGTGGATCGCGCAGGCGCACTCCGGGACGCTCGAGCTGATCAAGTCGGACCAGGCGGGATCGGTGTTTCAGGTCCGGCTGCCGGCGCCGGTCCACCGCGTTGTCGCCGAACCAGTCGCCGTCGAGGGCGTCGCGTTCACGGGTTGACGGGATTTCAGGTTGACGGCTTTTCGGGTTGACGGGATTTCAGGTTGACGGCTTTTCAGGTTGACGGGATTTCAGGTTGACGGCTTTTCAGGTTGACGGGTTATCAGGTCAACCCGACAACCAGTCAACCCGACAACCAGTCAACCCGACAACCAGTCAACCCGAACGCACTCTTAGCAGCCTGGAACGATGAACGCCCTCGGCACCGTCTGCGCCGCGGCCGGCGGACCGAGAACAACGATCGAGTTCGTCGCGGTGTTGAAGACCGTGTTGCCGGCGTTCAGCACGATGGTCTGCGCCCCGGCATTGGTGAACCGCAGCTGCTGGACGCCGGAGCTCACATTGAAGTAGGAGCTGGCCACGGCGAAGGTCAGGTTCGCGGCACTCGGAGTGACCAGAGCAGCGTTGGGTGCCGTGACGTACAAGTCCACGTTGGTCGTGGTGGAGAACGCATTCAGCGCAGCCAGTCCGGCCTGCCCGCTGGCTGGAAGGAAGTTGTCCTGCACGGTGGTGAACTGCAGCGCACCGCCTGCACCGGCAGTCGCAATGATGACGAACTTGCCGCCCGCGAGAAAGTTGGTATTGAGCCCGGTGATGACTGTCGCCGACCCGGCATTGCGAATCGTGATGTCGGGATTCGTGGCGCTGACTACCAGACAGCTGGTCGCCTGACCGAAAGTGAGGTTGGCGCTGCCCGTTCCCACCGCACCGTTCGTTGCGACATCGAGACTGACGTTCGTGGCGTTGACGACACGGACGGTGGCAATGTTGCCGACGCCCACGATGTTGTCATCGTCGCATGCGGCGAGTGCGACGAGCGACGTGAGCGCGGCGAGCGCGAAGAATCGCGATTTCATAGAGAGAGCTCCCTTGGGCTGCGTTCGAGGGCGCGTGTTGTGACGCAACGCACCGATTGCGAGCCCGCGCGAGTGGCGCGCGGGCGGCGGAAGCCGGACGCGAACGCAAACTTCGGTCCGCCAAGGCCGTCGCGCGACGAATTTCCACGCGCGACGGATGGCTCTCTCGTCCAGCGCTAATCGCGTGCGGCGACGCGTCCCTGCAGCTCGTCCGCGATCCACGCGGCATCGTACATCTTGCGCAACGCCTCGGGAATGGAGCGCGAATGTACGGAGACCGACCGCGCGACTTCGTCGGTGAAGATGAACCGATTGGGCAGTGCTTCGATGTTGCTGTCGAAGATCAGGCCCACTACCTCGGCGTTGCGATTGATCACCGGACTTCCGGAGTTTCCGCCGATGATGTCGTTCGTCGAAACGAAGTTGAACGGCGTCGCGAGGTCCAGGCGATCGCGGCGCTCCGTCCAGCGCTTGGGCAGCTCGAACGGCGGCTTCTCGTCGAACGACGCCCAACGATCGTACAGGCCGAAGAAGGTGGTCTTGTAGGGCGCGATCGTCCCGTTGTAGGGGAAGCCGCGCACGACGCCATCGCTGATCCGCAGCGTGAACGTCGCGTCTGGAGGAAGTGTCCGACCGTACGCCTCGAAGATTGCCCGGCCGAGCTTCTCGGCGTTGGCCGACACGACCGACTCGAGCTGAGCCGCACGCATCGCCAGCCGACGATTCACCGGCTCGATCTGCCGTGCGAGCGCAATGAGGGGATCCGACGATTTGGCCACGGCGCTCGAGCCACCCTCGACGAGCGCGCGCCGCGCGGCGACGTCCGTGAGCGTGGTGTGCGAGACGAGATACGCAGCGGCGGCCTCGGGATCTCCGTTGCCGTATCGCAACGCGGTCTGCAGCACGGGGTCGGTGACGGTCATGTACTGCTTCCACGCGGCAAACGTGGCAGCCAGCGCCATTCGCTCGAATGCGGTGTCGATCGGCGCGTTGCCGAGCACCTGCTGGCGAATGCGATCCAGTCCCTGGCCGCGGTATTGTGACAACCGCAGGGAGTCCGGCAGGGCAGCCATGATTGGCAGCCGCACGATGCCCCCGGCAAAGTTGAGCAGCGTGGAGCCGCCGCCGAAGCTGTGCCACTGGAGGTCGCGCGCCATCGCCGCCAGCTCGTGCTGGGCACGTTCGATCTCGGCCCACGCGGTTCCGTACTGGACCCGCAGACGCGCATCGGCATTCACGCGCGCCTTGAAGTCGGTCTCGAAGGTGCGCTTCCTGGCCATGATGGCGGTGTCGACGAGGCCGCGCCGGTAGCCTGTCACCGCCTTCCTGGAGTTCTCGAGCGAGAAGATCGTGTTTTCGTACTCGCGCGCCGCTTGCGGAGACTTTGCCGCCAGCGCGTGGTAGACGCGGAGCAACCGATCGTACTGGGCGAGTGTCGCCGGATAGGCCACGTCGCGGAGATACTCCATCTGCGCGAGCGTGAGCATGCGTCCCGTAGACCCGGGATTGCCCACGACGAAGACGAGGTCGCCTTGCGTCGCTCCCGCCGCGCTCCACCGGAGATAGTCCGCCGGACGCAGTGGCTGACCATTGTCGTAAACCCGGAGCAACGTCAGGTCGAGATCGTAGCGAGGGTAGGTGAAGTTGTCCGGGTCGCCGCCGTAGAACGCGATGTCTCCTTCCGGAGCCATCACGAGCCGCACGTCGGTGTAGCGCTTGTAGCGGTACAGCGAGTACATACCGCCCTGATAGAAGGTGACGACCTGGCACTGCAGCGACGTCTGCTGTGTGCACTCCTCCTCGATGCGCTGGATCTCGGCGTTGCGTTGCTCCACCTGCCGTGCAGAGGCAGTGGCGGTGACAGCGCGGCGAATCCGTTCCGTGACGTCCTGAATGGACTGGAGCTGATCAGCCCACATTCCCGCGCACTTCTTCTCGTCAGCGGTGCTGCGCGCGGCGAAGCCCATCTGCACGTAATTGGTATCCGGCGGCGACGCGCTCGCCGTGCACGAGCGTCCGCAATGATGGTTCGTCATGACGAGTCCGTTCGCACTGACGAACGACGCGGAGCAGCCGGGGATGCGGACGGCGGACAGCCGGACGTGATCCAGCCACTGTTGATCCGGCGTGAAGTTGTACGCCTCGCGCCAGTACTCGAGCGGTGGCGCGTCGAACGTCCACATCGTCCCGAATTCCTTTATGAAGCGTGGCGACTGGGCCGGTGCGCGGGGCTGCTGGGTAGCTCTCGGGGCCGGCGTCGGCGGGGCGACCTGGGCGGAAAGGCTGGCAGCAATAAGGACGAGGACGCCAGCCGAGGAGACCATCTTGATCGTGCGCATCATGTTGTAGGCTCTTGACTTGGAACGTTGGTGAGAAGATCGCCCTGCGCGCGCCGCTGGGGGGCGCATAGGTCGTGCCGACTGTTCGCTTTGCCGATAACCACGTGCCGGGTTACATTTGTGATACTTACGGAGGCGGCATGACGACAGACGTGCTCGACCGGGAAGAGTTTCTTGATTCGCATCGCGCGCTCGCGGTGTGCGCGCGTGAGTTCGATCGCCTGGCTGATGATGTCGCGAAGCGCGTGACCGATCTGGAAGACGAATCGAAAGGTTTGAAAGCCGATGTTCGCCGTTCGCCGGGTCGCTGCATCGTGCAGCTGGGCCCAGTTGCGCTGACGCTCTCGTGGTTGCGTACGCGCGGTGAGACGGTCTCGCAGGGACGGCTGCTCATCGTGGAATGGAACGGCACGGTTGGGGCCAACGGGGCTCAGGAGTACATCAACGGTGTGCCGACAGTGGCCGTGACGCAAACAGCCAAGGTCGTTCGGGAAAGCGTGTTCATCGCGGAAGCCGCGGACGAGAAGAGCTGGACCTGGCGCCGCGAGGGGAAGAACGGACGGAAGTCCTATCGTTCGGCCGATCTTGCCAAGTCGATGATCGCTGCGATTTCGGGGACCCTGAGGGAGAACGCTGCCCGGCGGCCGAGGGTCAAAAGCCGAAGTTGATTTCGGTTGGGCTCGCGTTACCTTAATTGAGCGAAAACGCGCCTCGGCGCGTCGGTGGTCTCATGGTCAGGGGCTTCGCATCGCGAAGCCCTTTTTGTTGCGTCTTATTCTCAGGGAGCGGGGCAATGCGTACGGTTGGAACGGTCAAGTGGTTCAACGATCAGAAGGGTTTTGGTTTCATCACGCCTGAAGGCGGCCAGAAGGACTGCTTCGTGCATCATTCCGCCATTCAGGGCAGCGGCTTCAAGTCGCTCGCCGAAGGGGAGAAGGTGGAGTTCGACGTCGTCCAGGGCCAGAAGGGTCCGGCGGCGGAGAACGTCGTCAAGCTTGGCCGGTAATCCAAGATGGTAGAGGTTCATCTCGGAGACGGCGACCGCATCGATGCGGCGCTGCGCGTGTTCAAGAAGAAGGTCCAGCGCGCTGGCGTGCTGCAGGACTTGCGGCGCAGACGTCACTACGTGAAGCCCAGCGAGGCTCGTCAGCTGAAGAGCGCAGCCGCGCAGCGCCGGCTGAAGGCCAAGACTTCCCCCAAGGGAAAGCAGCGGTAGCATCCGATCGGCGCCTGCGGCCGTGAAGCAACGGCCGCGGAAGCGCCGCGAATGAAAATCGCCACTTTTCCTGACGAGGCAGTTGCCGCAGATTGTGTGCGCGCAACTGAGTCCTCGACGGCACTTGGAGTGCCCGCAAGAGTACGCAGCGGCGCCGCAGGCGCCGGTGAACCTCTGCCCAGGTCATCCGAGATGCACTCCGAACCCACCCGTCAGGCCCTGCATTCGCACCGAGAAGCCGAGACCATCGTACCGAACGGCGCGCCGGAGACTGCCGATCGCGCGCCGGGCAGATTCTCGCTGCTCGCGGAAGGACTGATCGGGTCGCCAATTCTCAAGATCGCCTCCGAGGTACGAGCACTCGAGGCCTCCGGTCGCAAGCTGTGCAATCTCACCGTCGGCGATTTCGCGCCGAGCGAATTCCCGGTGCCCCAGCTGCTCTCGCGCGAGCTCACGGCGGCCGTGCAGCGCGGCGAGACGAACTACCCGCCGTCCACGGGCATGCCTGGACTGCGCAAGGCGGTCGCGGCCTTTGCCGAAAGACGCCTGGGGATCGCGGCGGATCCGGACACGGTGCTCATCACCGCCGGGGCGCGTCCGCTGATCTACGGTGCGTACCGCGTGTGCGTCGATCCGGGTGAGCGCGTGGTGTTCCCCGTGCCATCGTGGAACAACTCGCACTACTGTCAACTTTCCGGTGCCGTTCCAGTGCCGATCACCTGCGACGCCACCACCGCCTTCCTTCCGACCGCCAAGACGCTGCGTGGCAAGCTGCGCGACGCGCGGCTCCTGGTGCTCAACTCGCCGGTGAATCCGACGGGAACGGTGTTGACGGAACAGCAACTGGGCGAGATCTGCGACGCCGTGCTGGAGGAGAACGACCGGCGCGGAGGCAACGAGCGTCCGCTGTATCTGCTGTATGACCAGGTGTACTGGATGCTGACGTTCGGTGTCGAGCACGTCCATCCCATCGCCCTCCGGCCGGAGATGGCGCGGTACACCATCTATGTGGACGGCATCTCGAAGTCCTTCGCCGCCACCGGGCTGCGTGTGGGTTGGGGAATCGGCCCCGCGGTGATCGTCCGCCAGATGTCCGACCTGTTGACGCACGTTGGCGCGTGGGCGCCGCGTCCCGAGCAGGTCGCGACGACGGCACTTCTCGGCGACGATGCGGAGATCGATGGTTTCCACGAGAAGATGCTCGGCGAGGTGAGCAAGCGGCTGACCGCGCTGCACGACGGCATCATCGCGCTCAAGGAAGAGGGACATCCGGTGGATGCCGCGATTCCCAGCGGAGCCATCTACTTGAGCGCGCGTTTCCGGCTTCATGGTCTGGCCGCGACGGACGGCTCGGCGGGGGGATCCGCATCGCGCGTACTTCGCACCGACGACGAAGTGCGTTCGTACCTGCTGCAGAAAGCCGGACTCGCGGCGGTGCCGTTCAGCGCGTTCGGTCAACCCGAAGGCAGCGGCTGGTTCCGTTTGTCGGTCGGAGCCGTTTCGCTCCAGGCGATTCAGGAGCTCATGCCGCGGCTCAAGGGCGCATTGGAGGCGCTCAGGGAAGAGTAGGCGCGGCCCTGGCCCTGGCCGCTAGAACGTCCACGACCCGACAACGGTGGGCCCGTCAGCCGTGAAACTGACGCGGATGCCGTTGTCGCCGAGAAAGAGTCTGTTGATCGCGTTACGCGGGTTCACCTCGTGGTTGTAGCGGACAACCTTGCCGCCAGCCAGCACGCCGACGAACGCGCCCGCCAGGAGGTCGCTGGCCCAGTGCTGGCCATTGTACAGCCGCGCCAGTCCCGGGCCCGCCGCGAGCGCGTAGGTGATTGGACCGACGATCCACGTGGCGCCAGGCGCGCGACGCTTGGTCTCCAGCGTGTATACCGTCGCCACGGCGAAGGACGACGAGGTGTGGATCGAGGGGAACGCGCGGTACTTGATGTTCGTGAAGCCGCGGAACGGATGGAAGTCGTACGGGTCTGAGTAATTCGTAAGAAATGGACGCGACCGGCCCAGCGGCCCGCGGATCACCTGGCAGGCGATGCTGCCGATGACCACCGACTCCGCCGCGTGAAAGGTGATGTCCGCCATGTTCGGCGCCTTCGCCAGTCGGGCGATGCCCCACAGCGCGAGATTTCCGATGGTGAGCGTCCCTTCCTGCACCCGCGCGAAGTTGCGTGCGTACTTGTCCAGCGTTGTCGAATGAATCGAGCTGTCCGTCGACTTGCGGGCGATCTGTACGTCAGCCGTGCTCAGCGCGATGGAGCCGAGAAGAAACGCCGCACCCCAATAGACGTCGGTGCGTGTGAAGAGCGGCGGCCTGGGGTTGCTCTGCGCCTGCAGTGCGGACGCACCGAGCAGCAGCACGACCGCGCGAATCACGGGTTTCGTCATCAGGACGCGCTGGTGCAAGCGTGAGGCCGCTTGCCGCGGAGCTCGCTCGCACCAGACCGTGGGGCTGATGGCATTGCTTTCGCTTCACTGGACGCCGCCGGAGTCGACCGCTCCAAAAGCGAGCTCGACCGCGAAATTGGCAAGGAGGGCCAGAACACATGCCGTATCGAACCTTTGTCGATACTACCGGAACCGAATGGCAGGCATGGGACATCATTCCGCAACTCGGAGAGCGCCGAAGCGCGATAACCGACCGACGAGTGGCCT
The DNA here is from genome assembly GCA_035758925.1 of Gemmatimonadaceae bacterium. Lineage (GTDB taxonomy): Bacteria > Gemmatimonadota > Gemmatimonadetes > Gemmatimonadales > Gemmatimonadaceae > DASPMP01. The sequence continues at coordinate 2,715 of DASTVV010000089.1, read as the reverse complement.
CAGCTCCGCCAGCGGCCGATAGAAGGAAATCCGTCCGCAGGGTGGGGACCGCGAAGCGCGCGAACCTGCGCGGGATCTACGCCCAGGGCTGGCTGTGTTTCGACAGCGGCCAGGAGAAACGCAGGCTCAGTCCCATCCCCAGCGACTGGGCAACCTGTGGCGAAGAGGCGCTCGAGGCGTACGTCCGGAGCGCGGAGCCCGTGGGCTTGCGAGGGGTGTCGGCAGCGCGTCGCTACGCCGAGCCTCGGTGATGCGCCAACGGCCGCGGAGCGGCTAGCGGCCGTTCCGTCCCGCGTACCGCTCGTACTCGTCGGGAAACACTGCCACGTGATAATGGGCCGGGTGACGCTCACGCGTCACGTCGAGCACCGTGCGATCCTCCAGCGACAACAACGTCCGTTCGATCCAGCGCCGGCTTTTCGCGCTCTTCGGGATGCGCAGGTCCACGGCCATACCGGCCGGGTGCACCGATAGCGCGCTGGCGTTTTCCGGCTGGCGGTTGAGCGGACGCGTCAGGCTCGTGACCACCAGTCGCTCACCCGTGGCCGCGCGATACTGCGCGGCGAACCGGTCCAGGAAAAGCTTTACCGCCGGCCGTGTGTAGGGAAAGGAAACCTCATCGAGCTCGTAGTTCTCGGTCGATGTCACCGTGACGAGCCGCTCGGCACGCACCCATTCACGGACTTCGGAGGCCGTGCGCAGAAACCGATAATCGTTGCGCTTGGCCACGCGGTTGGCCCGACGAAGGGCGGCGCGCGATCCGCCGAGGTCGCCTGCAAAAGCAGTGGCGACGGGCCCGGCCAATGTCAGCGCGCACGCGCAAGCAACAATCCGGTGAAACCGCATGGTTTTCCTAATACGCGCGAGCGCTGAATTCGTTTCTTCGCGCCGGCCGCCAGTACCTTTCAGCATGACAGGCGACACCCTGGAGTACGGCATCGCCGCGCCGGGCTACCGGCTGCCTCCGGCCACGCGCGTCGGTCGCGTAAAACTGCAGGTCTCAGACCTCGACCGATCGCTGGCCTACTATCGTGGTGTCCTGGGATTCCGCGTCCTCGGTGAGGTCGGCGGAGGGGTGCACCTTGGCGCACTCGATCGCGACGACGTGCTCCTGGCGCTGCGTGAGCAGAAGGGTGTCCGGCCCGTACCGCGGAGGGGTCTGCTGGGCCTGTACCATTTCGCGATCCTGCTGCCGGACCGCGCCGCGCTGGGCCGGTTCCTCATCCACCTCGCGCACCTCGGCGTGCAGCCCGGGATGTCGGACCACTTCGTCAGCGAGGCGCTGTACCTCCAGGACCCCGACAATCTCGGCATCGAGGTCTACGCGGATCGGCCACGGGGTTCGTGGCGTCACGAGAACGGGCAGCTCGCCATGGCATCGATTCCTCTCGACGTCGAGTCCGTGGCAGCGGCTGGCGGCGGCCAGCCGTGGCGCGGGATGCCGGCCGGCACAACGATCGGCCACATGCACCTGCATGTCGGTGACATCGAGCGCGCGGAAGCGTTCTACCACAGGGCGCTCGGGCTCGACAAGGTGGTGTGGAGCTATCCCGGCGCGCTGTTTCTCTCCGCCGGTGGCTATCACCATCATCTGGGAACGAACACGTGGGCACGTGGCGCGCCGAGCGCGTCGGACGCGGACGCGCGGCTGCTCGAATGGGAGCTGATCGTGCCCACCTCTGCTGACGTCGCTGCCGCAGCCAACAGCCTCGCGTCTGCATCGCACGATGTGGAACGAGTGGATGAGAGCGCGATCGTGAGGGATCCGTGGGGAACGCAGCTGCGAATTCTTACACGCGATGTACGGTACGTCGCTTGCCCGAAGTAGGTGGTGTTGAGGTCGTATCAGTTGTACTTCGGGAGGGCAGGACGATGTTGAAGGTTGCAGTTGGAGCGCTCGCCGCCGCGTGTGTGTTGACCGCGTGCTCGAAACGTTCGGAGACCGCGGATACCGCAACGATTCCGGGAATCGATACCGCGAGGACCGTGGTCTCGGTGCCGATCACGGACTCCGTACCTGGAGCCGTCGCGTTGAAGAACGACTCCGCGCGCGCCAGGGCGCACGATTCGGCCAAGGCCGGCCAGACAGTGAAGGCGAGGCACCATAGCAAACGGCGCAGCTGAACTCGACCACGGAGTGTGCGGAGCGGTACATCGCTTGCCCGAATGATCTGGTGAAGGCGTTGGATCCTGGAGGGCAGGCGATGACGAAGGCGGCGGTGGTTGCGGTGGTGGGGCTGTGTGCGCTGTGCGCATGCTCGGACGGACCGGAGCCCGGAGAGAACGCGGAAACCGCGGGATACCTGCCGTTCGACACGACTCAGACTGTCGTGGCGATTCCGATCAGCGAGGCAGTGCCGGCGTCGCAATTGGCGGCGCTCGACTCGGCTCGAATCGCCGACTCGCTGGCAGCCAAGGCCAAGCGGGATTCCGTGCGGGCAAAGCAGGCACGTGATTCGGCACGCAAGGTCGCGGAGCGGGCGATTGAGAACCGGCGGTACTACGGGTCTGGCTCGTCGCGGCAGGACCCATGAGGGTCGTCGTGCGAGCGGCCTGACCCTCCACCGCAACTCGGAGTTGGTGGTGGGTGTGTCTACCGGCTACTATATGTCTTCCTTCGGCCGCGCTCTCGAAGCGTGGCGAAACGGGACGTAGCGCAGTCCGGTAGCGCACCTGAATGGGGTTCAGGGGGTCGCGGGTTCAAATCCCGCCGTC
>DASTVV010000040.1:0-3080 GCA_035758925.1 Gemmatimonadaceae bacterium | reverse complement strand
CACTTCGATTGGAGCCCCGAGTTGCCTCAGTTTGTACAGGAGTTGGCGCAACGAGTGCGCCCCGCTTCGCTCATCCGAGTTCGGAAACAGCAGCTCCTGTAACGCGGCCCGAGGCACTCGGCGCCCACGCTCCATCCCGAGATACAACAGCGCCGCAAACATCAACGGCGCAGTGGGACGAATCTCCTTCTCGTCCACTTTGATCAGGGCGTCCCCAAGCGTGTGCAGGTGTATCACCGAACCGTCCCTCCGGCTCGTATCCGCGTGATGCGCAGGGTGGGAAAGGGGCGTCATCGCCGCGTCATCGCTACGATGGCATGGGCCGACATGCGGCGCTAGGGACAAGGGCGTTATACAGGCAGAGGCGCTAGGCCGCTACCCCAAACGTCAGAACGCGTTACGCCGCGTCGAGCGCCACGCGCACTCGCTCCACCAGCTGCTGCGCGCTGAAGGGCTTCTGCAACAGCAGCATGCCCTGCGTGGACAGCCCGCGGCCAATCACTTCGTCATCCGTGTAGCCCGAGATGTACAGTACCCGCGCCTGCGGACAGAGCTCGAGCACCCTGGACACCAGCGTCGGGCCGCTCATCTCCGGCATCACCACGTCGCTCAACACCAGCTTGATCTCTCGAGAATGGTCGCGCGCCAATGCGAGCGCGTCGCGCGGCGTGGTGCTCTCCAGCACGCGAAAGCCCGCGCGCACCAGCACCCGACGCGCCAGCGCGCGCACCGCCGGCTCGTCCTCCACCAGCAGCACCGTCTCGTTGTTCCCGCGCATCCGCACCGGACCGCTGCCCGGCTCCCTGATGGGCGCCTCCAGCGCGCGCGGCAGATACACCCTGAACGTCGCTCCCTCGGACAGCTCGCTCTTCACCGTGATGTAGCCACCGCTCTGCGCCACGATGCCGTGCACCGTCGCCAGGCCCAGCCCCGTACCCTGGCCAACCGCCTTGGTCGTGAAGAACGGCTCGAACAACCGCAGCTGCGTCGCCTCGTCCATCCCGAGCCCGGTGTCCGTCACGCTGATGGCCACATAGCTGCCCGTCGGCACCTTGCCGTCCTTCGTGTACACCGGCGCGCTCACCCTCTCGTTCGACGCCGTGATGGTCAGCGTGCCGCCCTGCGGCATCGCGTCCCGCGCGTTCACCGCGAGGTTCACGATCACCTGCTCCAGCTGCCCGCGGTCCGCCTTCACCGGCCACAGGTCCGGCGACGTCTCCACCGCGATCTGGATGTCCTCGATGAGCAGGCGCTTGAGCATCCCGTGCACGTCCCGCAGCACGACGCCAAGGTCGAGCACGCGCGGCTGCAGCATCTGCTTGCGGCTGAAGGCCAGCAACTGCGCCGTGAGACCGGCCGCGCGATGCGCCGCCTTGCGGATCTCCTCCACGTCGCCGCGCTTCGCGTCCCACTGCGGCAGGTCTTCCAGCATCAGGTCCGCGTACGAGCGGATGGCCGTGAGCAGGTTGTTGAAGTCGTGCGCGATACCGCCCGCCAGCCGGCCCACCGCCTCCATCTTCTGCGAATGGCGCAGCTGGATCTCCAGCGCCTCGCGCTCGGCCACGCGCGTGGCCATGCGCTCGAATGCAATGCGCAGCCGCGTCATCTCGTCAGCGCCGCAGTGTTCCAGCGGCAACTCGGGTGTCGTGGTCGAGGTGGACTGCCGTGACACGCCCTCCGCCGCTACTGTGAGCTCCGCGATGGGGCGCGCGATGCGGTGCGCCATGCGCCACATGAGCGCCGCGCCAACAAGCGCGATGAGCAACCCGATGGGCACCAGCGTCCATAGGACTGTGCGTGCCGGCGCGATGAGCGCCGCGTTGGGCTGCGACAGCCACACCACCCAATTGGTGCCCGCGATGCGCGCCGAGGCGCTCACTTCGTCGCCGACGTTCAGGATTCCCGCGTCCGGCATTAACACCGTTGGCGTGGGCATCACCGACTCGAAGTCCGTCCATATGCCTTGTCCCGGCTGGCCCAGGGCCAGCTGGACGCCGGGGCCGATGAGGCCGCGCAGGCCGCGCGCCATGCGGCTCGCGAGAACGCGCGTCTCGACGACGTAGCCGAGCGGTGCCGAGGAGAGGGAATCGCGCAGCGGATAGACCAGCGAGTACGCTGGAGCGCCGCCCAGGTTTTCGATGGGGCCCAGCGAGACGGAATCGCCACTCACGTCGCCACGCCGGACGGCGCCCAGCGGCCACGCAGGCTCGCGGGCCGGCGGCCGGTGATGGGCCAGGAGAGTCCTGCCAGCGGGATCCAGCAGCGCGGCGAAGACGCGCGTAGTGTCCATCGGATTACGCGCGCGCGCCAGCGCGGCCGTTGCGGCATCGCGCGACAGCCTGCCGCGCAGGAATTCCACGAGCGAGCGATCCGTGACCCGCGCGAGCGAATCGCGTCGCGGCGCAGGCCGCTGCACCATCTGCGCGACCAACGTCGCCGTGCTCTTCAGCCGCTGCTCTGCGGCGCGCACCAGCTCGCGCTGAACCAGCGCGTAGGCGATGACGCCCACGATCAGGGCCGTGAGCAACACGAGGCCCGAGGCGAGGAGCGGGAGCTTACGGTCTATCGATTTCCAGCGCGATTGCCAGCGTCGGCGAATGGTCAGCATGGTGCCTCCCATCCCAGTATCGGCCGGCCGCGGGGTTAGTTAACCCTGATCATCCCCGGTTGAAACTGTCGCACACTAGGGAAGGGTAGGGCCGCACTGCAGTTCGACACCACCTTTGTCCGTGTCTGTCAGAGGGTGAGGCCCTATTCGATAGTGGTGTTGGACGCGTGGTTGGCGGTACAGCGCGACCACACAGGTGGTGCAGAGCGAGTGCGATAGTAGTCTCGCGCGATTGCACAGGTGGTACAACGCGAGTGGATCAGGGGTGCGGCGCGATCACGTCAGAGCGTTCGCGCGACTGCATCAGGACTGCAGCCTGACCGCAGCAGGGGTCCAGCGCGACTGCGACAGCACCTGAACGCAACCGAGCGATTCCAGGGCGCGTGTCAGCGAAAGAGGTCAATCGGCATGCCGGCTACGGTCCTCGCTTGGTCCAGACCGCGATCACGGCGCAGGGTCGGTGCATCAGGAA
>DASTVV010000033.1:0-8460 GCA_035758925.1 Gemmatimonadaceae bacterium | reverse complement strand
AGCATCGCCAACTTCTCGACGTCGCCGGGATACTGCGCGGCGTAGGCGTACGCCACCATCAGGCCGATGTCGTGACCCACGACGCGCGCTTTCGCCATGCCCAGCGATTGCACGAGCGCGTGCATCCGCTTGGCGGCAGTCAGGATGTCCAGCCCGGTGGCGGGTATCGCGGACTCGCCGATGCCCGGCAGGTCGGGCACGATCACGGTGAACTTCCGCGCCAGCTGCGGCATGACGCGGCTCCACATGCGCGAGGTCTGTGCGTAGCCGTGCAGCAAGACGACCGCCGGCCCACTACCGCCCATTCTATAGTAGATGCTCGTGCCGTCGATCGTCGCGCGTCGAGCAGCGAACGTCGTGTCGTCGCCCTGGGCGAGCGTTACGTGTGCAAGGGCGACGGCGAAAAGAACGGTGACGCGCATCCGTTTTCGCGGGCGCGATTTCCGGACCATGTGCGCGGCCCGACGGCGAACGCGCTCCCCGCGAGGAGCAGTCGGTGTGCGCTAAGGCTCCCACGCGGACCACGCTGCGCTCCTCGGTCGCTCGCTGCCGCTCCGCTCCCTTGCGGTGCTCACTGGCTGTCGGCGTCGGCGGGCGTCAGCCTCCGCCTCCAGACGGTCCGCTTAGGGAGTCCCAGCGCTCACCATCTGTCCACCGGAAGCGCGGCGCGACGGACGCATAGCGCAGCGGAACCAGCGAGCCGGCTTACGCGAGTCGCGCAAAGTGGCGGAGCAGACCCGGGCTCCACGCGAGCCGCAGGGCGCGGGGCGGGAGTCCCCGGAGCGAATCATCTGAGACGGGGAGGAGCTACAAGCTCCGACCGCCGAAGCCAGCGAGCACCGCACGACGGCTCGCAATGAGCGCGAGCGAATGAGAGCCCGAGGAGGAGCGGAGCGTGGTGAGCGAGGAGACTCCCGCCCCGCGCTCTCGATGGGTCGCGTGGAGACCCGGTTCTAAGAGCAGCTCATTCCCTCCGGCGACGGCGCAAAGTTGCGATAGTTGGACCCGCGCAGATCTCCACCCGCCAGTCGAAAGTACTGCTCCCAGAAGGCCTGAACGTGTTTGCCGCGCGCAGTTGCCACGTCCGCGCCGATCACGACGGCACACACACCAGAGAGATTCGGCAGGATCCGGTCATTGGCCGCGCGCCTGATCCACGTGGTGTCCGGCAGGTTGCGCTCCATGTCCACGTCGCGCGTGGACTGGAGCATGTCGGACACGATGATCAACACGTGACGTCGCCGAGGATCGGCTGCCGCCAGCTCGGCGGCACGGTGCAGGGTGGTGAACAGGTCGGTGCCCTGGAGCTTTCCCGCCTTGCTTGGATTGAACAACACGGTGACTTCGGCCGTGAGCTCGTCCGCAAAATCGATGAGCGCAAGGGAGTCGGACGGCCGTGGCTTGTCGGGGTCGCGCGCCGCGCTGATCTCCGACGTCCAGATGAAGTTGGTGTCGGCAAAGCCGCGTTCGTACACGCGAAAGAGTGTGACGGCATCGCCGTTCCTGACGACGCGCGTCAGTCCCTTCACGAAGTCCTGACCCTCCTGCAACTGCGTCGGCTGCCTGCTCGCGGAGAGGTCGGCCGCGACGATCCAGTGCGTCCCAGGCCTGAGTCCCTGTTTCGACGCTGCCTGGCTGTCGGCGGCGCAGCCGGCAAGCGAGACCATGAAGGCCGCGAGTGCAATAAGAGCCGCGAGTCCGATAACTGGGGCAAGCCTCGCCATCACGCCGCTCACATGGCGAGATGCTGGACGCCGCGTCACGCTGCGGCCTCCGACGCTCCCGGCGCACGCGACGGCGCTGTCCCTTCCGCCACCGTTGTGAGTTCCGACGGCATTGTCGCATCCGTCGCCGCTGTTGCTGGCGCCGAACCGGTCTTCGCTGACATCGTAGTGGCAGCCGTCGCCGGGGTCGCCGGCGCTGCTTCTGACGCCGCTCTCTCGAGGTCGGCCGCAAGACGCTTCGACACGCGCTCGAAGTCGGCGCTCAGGACCTGAAGCTCCAGCTCCCGGTTCTCGAACCCCGCGGGCACCCTTAAGGGTTCGTGAGGCACCTCGGGGAAATCGATGTGCGCGCTCAGCTGGAAAGCCGCGATGTCGCCGGGGTCCAGCATGCGAAGCCGCGCGTTCTCCGACCGGAACATCTGGATGGCTGCCTGGAGTCGCTCCTGTTTCGCGGGCCAGTCGTCGAGTGGTCGCGCGGCCTGCAGGTGGCGAACGGTGCTGATGCCGGCGCGGGCGTTCCCGATGGCCTCCCGGGCGAGCTGGCGCTGCTCCACCGCCTCTCGCGTCAGCCGCATGATCTCTGCTTTGAGCTCGACGTAGCGCGGATCCTCGGTGAGCTCGTCCATCAGGTTCTCTTGCGTCTTCGAGAAGCCGACGCATGCCGCCGCGAACGCGATGGCGACGTTCAGGAGCAGAATCGCAAAGTTGGACCGCTGCACGGTTTCCGCGTAGGCCGCCTCGTCGCGACGGAGCTGCAGCACTCGCTCCGCGTCGCGCAGGCGAAGCGTCAGCGCGCCCACCGCGGGACTTCCCTGCTGCACGGCGCTCCGCAGTTGCGCATCGATCATCGCCACCCGCGCCGAGTCCGTGGCGACGCGAGCCATCGCGGTCTGGGGCAGCTCTCCGCGGGCGCGATAGAGCGCCGAGATGATCACGACGACGCCGGTGAGCGCGAGCAGGACGCGCGCGATGTGCTGGCGCTTGTGGCGCTTGATGCCGACGGCTGCTCCAGGGTTGTCCTTCGCGCTCAACGCCACGAGCGGCCGCAGCGAGATCCCGAACATGTCCGCGACGACCACCGTCGACAGCACGACGACACCCGCGACCGCGACGGCTTCAGGCCTTAAGGAAAGATCCTGAAGAAAATGAAAGGCCCCCGTGAGGAGACCGTAGTCGATCACCCCGCGAGTGAGCCGTTCCGAGATGTCCACGAGCTGGGCGCTCATGGGGAGAAGGATGCGGAACACCGGGAAGTTCGCGACGAACTCCACCAGCACCAGGAGCGCGAGAATCGGGATGCCCCACCGCTTGCGAATGAACGGCTTGTAGCCGAACGGAATAGCTCGCTCGCGCAGCTGTTCGCGCATGTCTACGGCGGCGCGCTGCTTCACGGCGAGATCCAGCTGCGTTGCCTCCAGCGTCCTCGTGGCAAAACCCAGCGCTACCATTTTGAGGGCAACGTCCTGCGCCGCGGTCTCGATCGCGTCCTGCATTTTCGTGCGAACGCGCTCGATCCACTGGCGGTAGGTCTCCCTCGACCTGGCGATCAGGACCTTTTCCACTGGCAGCGGCTCGTCGCGCTTCACGGATGGGTGCGGCACACCCTTCATCGCCCATTCGCCGCCCTGGCGTAAGGCCTCCTGCTCCAGCTGGTAGAGCTCACGATTGAACCAGAAGTTCGTCTTCTTGAGCACGTCGTGGACGCCGCTTCCGTCCGCTGCCTCTTCCTCCAACGGGACGAGTGGCGGGTTTATCGTGACGGGGCGGCCGGCGCCGTTGGCCGACGTACTCGACCACGCTTTCGGCGTTATGGTCGATAGAAAACCTTGAAACGTTGATCTCACGCTCACGCTGAACCTCACCACGCCACTCGAGCGAGCTGGACGTACTCACAGTTACGGCATGCACTACGGGAATCAGGCCGACCAGGTGTCTGATTCGCTGGTGAGAGATCTGGCAAACGCCCGACCACTGCCGCGCAAACCGCGATGACGTGGTACGGTGCACTTCGGGTCTTTTCCTGAGCGGTACATTCAGACCGAACCGAACGATTCTCTTTCCTCCCACCGCAATGTCCTCACGCGCGGTCGTCGCCTTACTCGCCGCCTGTCTGATCACAAGCGCTTCATGCATCGAGCGCACCTGGTCGCCCGAGAGCGTCCAGGCAGGATCAACGGCGCCGGTCAAGCTTTCCTCTGCATCCGACAGGTTCCTCGGCGCGGGCGATGTTCGGCTCCGCTACGCATTCGTTAGGCAGGCTCTGGACCGCTCGTGCCCGTGCTCCGTCCAGGCGCGACATTCATATAGAGAACTCGCGGCGGTCGGGATCACCAGCGCGAAAGGTTGCGGCCCGACACGCGCGGATGCCGGTCGTAGTGCGACGTGTCGTTGAACAGCATGAGTCGCACGCGTACCGGATCGCGGAAGTCGAGCACGTTGAGACACGCGGGAGCCTGGTCCAGCCGGTCGCGGTAGCCGCGGGCGTCGAAGCCCAGCAGACTGCTGAGCAGGATGCGAATCGTCGCCTTGTGTGACACCACGAGGACGCGCTGACCCTCATGTCGCGTGACGATGTCGCGAATCACGGGCAGCGCGCGGGCCAGCACGGCAACGCCCGTCTCACCCTGGGCTGGCGCGAACGTGAACGGATCGGCCTCCCAGGCCGCGTACTCCTCCGGGAAGCGTCGCTCGACTTCAGCGCGGGTGAGCCCCTCCCAATGTCCGTGGCTGATTTCGCTCAAGCCCTGGCGCGTCTCCGGCGTTACAGCGCATCGACTCGCGATGATCCTCGCTGTCTCCACCGCGCGCGACAGCGGACTGCTGAAGATCGCCTGAATGGCCTCGGGCCGAAGCCGGTCGCCGAGGTCGGCGGCCTGCGCTCGTCCCTCGTCCGAGAGCTCCGCGCCCTCCGCTCCCGAAAACCGATCCTCGGAGGTGAACCCCGTCGCGCCATGGCGCGCGAGAAAAAGCCGCGCTGTGTGCGGACGGGGCGTCGCGTCAGAAATGGCTAATGCCAGCTTATCCCGAGACGAAGCCTCCACCCGCGATCATGTCCAGCCGCAAATACCCGAGTCTCCTGAATGATTCAGGACCTCGCGGGCACGGCGCTGGACTGCGGTGAATTCGTCTCATGGTGTTTTGGTGCGTGAGTCTGCCGGCTTTGGCAGGGCGCGCAGTATATGAAAGTCCTGTCGGGCAGTCAACAGCGAGTTGGTCCGAGCCTGACTGTCAAAGGTTGGGACGCGGATGAGCGCCGATTCCGCCGATCAATGCCGATCGGTTCGTGGTTTCTCACTGAGAGCCGCCGCTGGTCGCCGAGAGGTAGATGATCAGGAATGTGGCGGTCCCGATCAAACCACCGGTGAGCGCCGCGCCTTTTCTCTTCGACTTCAACTTCTCCCCAAACCCCGCCTGATACGCCTGCTGGTAAGTGGCGCTCTCTCCAGCGATGAGCGAGCGCTTGTCCGCCGGCACGTTCACGTCGCTGTTCCCAGCGACGGCCCAGATGACTACCGTGCCGATCAGCCCAGTGAGAAGTCCGGTAAAGACACCACCGGTCATCCAGCCGGCGGTTCCGACGGGGCGTGCTGCGGCCTGTCCGTCCAGGTTTCCCTTGGCGATGACATCTGAGGGGGAAGCCTGACTCGACTGCGTTACGGCACTGGGCTGCGCCTGCTGGGCTTGCAGCGAGCTGGCGCCAAAGAGAAGGGCAAGCATCAATGCCCTCGCAGAGATCTTTCCGAACATGTCGACGATTCTCCCAGGTGAGAAGCGTGCGCAAGCTGAAGCGTTGCACAGGGTCACGCAAGAGGGTTTGCTAATGTTCGGGCCGGGAGTCCCCGGAGCGAATCGCCTGAGGCGGGAGGAGCTACAAGCTCCGACCGCCGAAGCCAGCGAGCACCGCACAAGGGCTCGCAATGAGCCCAGCGAATGAGAGCCCGCGGAGGAGCACAGCGTGGTGAGCGAGGGGACTCCCGGCCCTCGCTCGGTGCGTCGAGGGAACCGGTGACACGCCGGTGAGCCTAGTCCGTCTCGATCTCCATTCGGCGAACGAGACCGGCCTCGAAATAGTAGAGGTGCTGGACCTCATCCCGCGTCAGCACATTCCCCTCACGGTCGCGCACCGTCTGCTCGACGACGACTCGAATGGTCTCGTGACCTCGCGGTTTCTCGAAGCGGAGGGGCTCGACGCGCGGATCGATGGCCGCCCATTGTCGCGTCCAATACGTGCGGACCTCCTCATGTCCCTTTACCCAGCCGCCTTCCCAGCCGTTGGGCCAATCGACATCAGGATGCATGAGGGCGAGCACGGCATCGATATCCCTGGCGTTGAAGCTGGCATACGCCCGTCGCAACACGGTATCGAGATGGGAATCTGGCGCGGTCATTCTCGTTGCCTCCCCAATAGCTCACCGGTTGCAAACTAGCGAGTCTGGAAATGGTTCTCGGCGAAGGTCCGCGCTATACTACTCGGCTCTCAACGCACTCACCGGATCTGCGCGCGTTGCCCGCCTGGCCGGCAGGTACGACGCGAGCAGGCCTGTCGCCGCCAACACCGTCGCGACGCTCGCAATCGTCGGCAGGTCGAACGGCGCCACGCCGAAGAGCAGCTTCTGCACGAAGCGGGTGAGGTAGAACGAGCCCGCGATGCCGATCGCGACGCCCACCGCGGCCAGGGCCAGTCCGTAGCGCAGCACCATGCGCCTGATGGACGAGCTGTCGGCGCCGAGCGCCATGCGCACGCCGAACTCGCGGACGCGCGCGCTCACGCTCAGCGAGATGACCCCGTAGATCCCGATGGACGCGAGAATCAGCGCCGTGAGCGCGAAGCCGGCGAGGAGGAGATTGGTCAGCCGCCGCACACCGAGCGATTTGCTCACGGCTTCGTCCATCGTGCGCACTTCATAGAACGGCAGACTCGGGTCCAGTGCCTTGATTTCGGCGCGAATGCGCGACGTCATCTCCTCTGGCGACACGGTCGATCGCACCACGAGGTAGTTGCTCCACACGGCATAACGCGTGAACGGCTCGTAGAGCTGGATGTCGGTGTCCTCGTCCAGCTTGTTGTGCTTCACGTTGCGCACCACGCCCACGATCGTTCTCCATCGGGTGGCAGACGTGTCGCTGGGACCGCGCACGCGCTTGCCGATGGCGCTCCCCTTCGGCCAGAAGTGCTTCGCGAACGCTTCGTCGACCACCGTGACACGCGGGCTGCGTTCATTGTCGCTGGGCAGGAAGTCGCGTCCCTCGAGCAGCTCCGTTCCCATCGCGCGAAAATAGCCCGGCGTCACGATGCGGACGTTGACCACGCGTACCGGCTGGCCAGGCCTTGGTTCCTGTCCCTCCGCCACGACGGCGTTCTGCGGGTTGCCGCGCGTGAGCGGGATGCGCGACGCGAGCCCCACTTCGCTGACGCCCGGGATGGCGCGCACGCGGTCGAGCAGCGGATTGTAGAACGCCCACACGGTGGTGCTGGTGTCGTAGCGCGGGTACGGCAGCGTGATGCGACCCGTGAGGACGTGCTCCGGCACGAAGCCGAAGTCGCGATTCGTGATCTGGTGGTAGCTGCGGAGCAGGAGTCCCGCGCTCACGAGCAACACCACCGAGAGCGCGAACTGCGTGACGACGAAGCCGTTGCTCCAGCGCCGAGTGCCGGGGCCGCCAGTCTCACGGGCGCCGCCGCGCACGGCGTCGTGCAGCTGCAGCCGCGAGGCGCGCAGCGCCGGCGCCAGCCCGCAAAGCACGCCGGTGAGCACCGCGATGCCGGCCGTGAACACCAACACGATCGGGTCGACAGCCGCTTCCCCGATCCGCGGGAACTGATCCGGCGGCAGTCGGCGCAGCGCCTGGATTCCCCAGTACGCCAGCCCGAACCCCGCGACTGCGCCGATAGTCGAAAGCACGATGCTCTCCGTCAACAACTGTGCGGCGATGCGAAGCGGCGCGGCGCCGAGGCAGCAACGCATTGCCAGCTCCTGACGGCGCGCGGTGGCGCGTACCAGCACCAGGTTCGCGATGTTGGCGCATCCGATGAGCAGCACGAGACCCACGGCGCCCAGAAGCACCAGCAGTGGCCGCTGGAGATCGCCAGCGATGCGCTCGCTGAGCGGCATCGCGATGAAACGCGAGCCACCTGGCTTGGCGTCGGGGAAGACATCGCGGCGCGTCAGGCCGAAGTTGTCGGCGATCGTCATCACGTCGCGCGCGACGTCGTCCGCGGTGATGCCCGGCTTCATGCGGCCAACCAGGTCGTAGCACCAGCAGTTGAAGGCGGCCGGATCGACGTACAGCGGAGTCCAGATTTGTGCGCGGTTGGGATAGTCGAAACCGGGCGGCATGATGCCCACGACGGTTGCCGGCCGCGAGTCGACCTGTATCGTGCGTCCCACGAGCGATGTATCGCCGGCATAGCGGCGCTGCCACAGCGCGTGGCTCATCATGATGGCCAGCGGCGCGTTGTCCGCACCGGTCTCCTCGGCGGCGAACACGCGACCCCGCCATGGCGCGACTCCCAGCGCGCTGAAGAAGTCGCGTGATACGCTGGCGCCGTCCACCCGCTCCGGATCGCCGCCGTTTCCCGTGAGCGTCACACCGGTATGTCCCCACGCGGCGAGCTTCGCGAGCGTGCGCGTCTGTGTGCGGAAGACCTCGAACAGTCCGGTGGGCACATTCACCTCGGGCAGCCCCATTTGCGGTGCGGTGCCCCAGGCCGCGACGAGTCGGTCGGGTTCCGGGT
>DASTVV010000010.1:0-9256 GCA_035758925.1 Gemmatimonadaceae bacterium | reverse complement strand
GAAGGTCGTGTCCGGCGTTGGCTGAAGCAGCGGCCGTGCCCTGTCGTTCCGGCGCGCGAAACCACTGCCGCGAGACACCTTAGCCAATCTCGTCTCGGGACCGGAGTTTGGCCATGTCCTCGCGCGGAGGCGTCGGCGTGTCTGTCCGAGTTCATTCCTCGGCGTTGCCGAGTCCCAGCCGACGCATCCGGCGATAGAGATTCGGCCGATCGGTTTTGAGCTTGCGAGCGGCCTCCGCGACGTTGCCGCCAGCCATCGATAGCGCGCGCGCGATGAGCATGCGCTCGTACTCGTCCAGCGTATCCGTGAGCGAGTGATCGAGCGCGGCCGGATCGGGCAGCGGCGCCGCGGCCGGCGAGCGTTCCACCGGCAGCACGCCGCGCACGGCGTCTTCGCCGATCTCCGAGCCCGCGTGCAGGATGGCCAGCCGCTCCACGATGTTGGCCAGCTCACGCACGTTGCCGGGCCAGCGATACCGACCCAGCGCGCTGATGGCCTCGCCGGCCCAACGCGGCGGAGCCTGTCCCGTGCGTCCATGGTGCAACGCTGAAAAATGTCGCACGAGCAGGGGAATGTCGGACGGACGTTCGCGCAGTGGCGGCACGTGCAACGGGATGACGTTCAGTCGGAAGAACAGGTCCTCGCGGAACTGTCCCTCGCTCACCGCGCGGGCCAGGTCCTTGTTCGTCGCCGCAATCACGCGGACGTCGACGCGAATCGGTTGTCCGCCGCCGACGCGCTCGATCTCCCGCGCCTCGATGGCGCGCAGGAGCTTCGCTTGCGCCTCCGCGCCGAGGTCTCCCACCTCGTCCAGCAGCAGCGTCCCGGTATGCGCCAGCTCGAACCGTCCGATGCGTCGATCGGTCGCCCCGGTGAACGAACCCTTCTCGTGGCCGAACATCTCGCTCTCCACGAGGTCGCGCGGGATCGCCGCGCAATTCACACGCACGAAGGCGCGGTCGCGCCGCGGGCTTGCGGCGTGGATTGCGGCCGCCACCAGCTCCTTGCCGACACCCGACTCGCCGCTGATCAACACGCGCGAGTCCGTCGGGCCCACGCGCGCGATCAGCTCGCGCACGCGCTGGATGCCCGGACTTTCGCCAACCATCTCGCCGCCGAGCCCGAGGTCCGCGCGCAGCGTCCGCGCTTCCAGACGCGCCCGGCGCAGCTCCATTGCGGACGCCAGCGCCAACAGGACACCCTCGGGCGTCAGCGGCTTCTCGAGGAACGTGAACGCGCCAAGCTTGGTAGCGCGAACGGCGTCGCTCAGGCCGGCGCGCCCGCTCATCATCACTACCGGTGAGTCGGGGATCGCTTCGCGCAGTCGCTCCAGCACCGCCATTCCGTCGAGATCGCCCGGCATCATGAGGTCCAGCAACACGACGTCGGGCTCGTGCTCGCTTGCGCGTCGCACCCCGGACGATCCGTCCGATGCATCGCGCACGTCGTAGCCCTCGGCGCCGAGCAGTGCGCCGACCATCCGCCGGATATTCGGTTCGTCGTCGATGATCAGCGCGGTCGGCATCTAGAGTGGGGGCGGGATCGTGGGGTCAGCGCTGGCGCTCGGGCATCTTCTCGCCAGCGGCGAGCGGCGCCCGTTCCGCCTGCAGTTTCGTGAGAAAGCGCTGCCCCTCGGAGATGCGCTCAACCTCGATCGCGATGGCATCCACGGCGGCCTCGATGCGCGCCAGTCGCTGTGAGACGTCCGGCGGGAGCTGCTGCGGCGCCGCCGTCATGCCGGGCGGAATGATGCCCGCCCTCATCTCACTGCGCCGCTGCCAGGCCCTGAAGCCCACGACGCCAACCACGAGCGTCACGATGCCCCACGTGACGGTCGCGATGGCAGCGACAACCATCGGTGGCGGCAGAGATTCAAATTGCATCACGAGTGCTCCGTATCGGACGGCATTCACGCGTTCTTCAGCGGGAAGATGAACCTGATGGTGGTGCCCCTGCCCGGCTCGCTCTCGGCGCTCACTCGTCCGTCGTGCGCCTCGATCGTTTGCCGAACGATGGCCAGTCCCAGTCCGGTCCCCCCTGATTTGTACGTAACGTAAGGCTCCCAGATTCGGGACAGGCGATCCGCGGGGATTCCACAACCCGTATCGCGAACCGTCAGCGCCACAGCCGGCCCTCCGCTGCCATTGCCAGCCTGACGGTCGGCAACCTTGCTGACGTCCACACTGATCGCGCCTCCGTCACGGCACGCTTCCACGGCATTGAGCATCACGTTGGACAGCGCACGAGACAGCGCGTCGTGATGTCCGGAGATGAGCGGTACGTCGTTCGCGACGGAGATGTCTAGTCGCACAGCACCGTCCGGCGGAACCGCCGCTCGTGCCGTGTAGCGTGCCAGCTCCCCGAGATCCACCGGCGCCTGCGGCCCCTCAGGCAGCCGTCCGAATTGCGCGAAGCTGCGCGCCAGCTCGTCCAGGCGCGCGGCCTCGATGGCCAGCACCTCCACGCTCTCTTGAAGCGCCGCCGGAGCGTCGCGTCGCAGCCGATCCACCGCGAACCGGATCGGCGTCAGGGGATTCTTGAGCTCGTGCGCCACCTGTCGCGCCGTCTCGCGCAGTGCGGAGAGTCGCTCCGCCTCCAGGGCAGCTCGCCGGCCGCGCTCGAGTCCGTTCGCCATCTCGCGCATGCGGTCGCGTAACACCTGGAACTCCGGCGCCCCGCGCGCAGGGTCTCCCTGTGGGAGCGGTACCGCGGACGCGATGCGGTCGGTCCACCCCATGAGCTCCTGCACCGGCCTGCTGAGGCTGCGACTCAGATGTCCTGCCACGCGCGACGCCACGACGTAAAGCAGCCCGAGCGCAAGCAAGGAGGCGATCGCTCCCAGCACCCAGACACGTCCGAAGAGAAAGCCCGCCTGCTTCGATCGCAGCTGGCTCTCCCTCAGAGCCTGTTCATGCGTAGCGACGATCGCGGAGTCGCGAGGACTGAGGCGATGTTCGCGGGCGACCGCCAGCGCCTTGGCCCCTGTGGCGGCTGCACTGTCCCACGCTGACGCCGAGCTCGTGAGCGGCAGCGCCAGCCAGCTCGCCGCCCACGCGGTCGTGAGCACGATGGACGGTACGAGCGCGAAAAGCAGAAGGATGATGAACAGCCGACCGCGAAACCCCAGTTGCCTCAATCGCCGCTCTCCTTGCCGAGCCGAACCCCACAACCCATGGCCCACCGCTCACAGCCCATAGCCATGAGCCCTAACATATTGAGCCACGCTTACACAACCACCATGAAAGCCCACACGACGTACCTCACCTTCAACACGAAGAAGAGACAGGAAATCATCGACATCACGGACGACGTCGAGAAGTGCAGGTCCGACGCACGGATCGCCGAGGGCATGGTCCTGGTGTCCGCGATGCACATCTCCGCCTCTGTCTTCGTGAACGACCACGAGCCCGGTCTGTGGCAGGACATTCTCGACTGGCTCGAGCAGGACATCGCGCCGTGGGACCCTGAACGCTATCGACACAACACCGGCACGGGCGAGGACAACGCCGCGGCGCACCTCCGCTCCATCACCATCGGCCATGAGGTGATCGTCCCGGTCACGGCCGGTCGCCTCGATCTCGGGCCCTGGCAGCGGATCTTCTATGGCGAGTGGGATGGAAGGCGGCCCAAGCGCGTCATTTTGAAGGCATTGGGGGAGTGAGACTTACGCGGCATTACGCGCAAGGCTACATTACCACGCTGCATGAGTCATCGTTACCAGCGCCGCGAGCCAACTCGTTCGCAGAGCGCATTAGTACATCGCGGTCCGGGAGCCCTTACAGCTGCTCAGGTTGCCGCTCCGCTTCCGCTGCACCACGCTCCCAATGCGGCGCTTCTCATCGATTTCGACAACGTCACGATGGGAATCCGGTCGGATCTCGGGAAGGAGCTTCGCAACCTTCTCTCGTCCGACATTATCAAGGGCAAGGTCGCGGTCCAGCGCGCGTACGCCGACTGGCGTCGCTACCCGCAGTACATCGTTCCGCTGTCTGAAGCGTCGATCGACCTGATCTTCGCGCCGGCCTACGGCTCGTCGAAGAAGAACGCCACCGACATTCGCCTCGCTATCGACGCCCTCGAGCTGGTGTTCACCCGGCCCGAGATCGGCACGTTCATCCTGCTCTCCGGAGACTCGGACTTCTCGAGTCTCGTCATCAAGCTCAAGGAGTACGGGAAGTACGTTATCGGCGTCGGCATTCGCGAATCGTCGAGCGATTTGCTCGTCCAGAACTGTGACGAGTACTACAGCTACAACGCACTCGCCGGGCTGGTGAAGAGCTCGGACGAGGAGCCCACGCGCAAGTACGATCCGTGGGAGCTCGTGAAGGAAGCCATCACGCAAATGAAGCAGAACCACGACGTGATGCGCTCCGATCGCCTCAAGCAGGTCATGCAGGAGATCGATCCCACCTTCGACGAGAAGAACCTCGGAATCAGCAAGTTCTCCAAGTTCTGCCAGGAGGCGGCCGGCAAAGGGCTGCTATCGCTTCGGCGCCTGGATAACGGCCAGCTGGAAGTGGACGTCGCCGGCGCAGCGCCAGCGGAGCCGGTCCCGGCTCGCACGGCAGAAACGCCAGGACCGCTTGCCATCTCGGCGCGCACGGAGGAACCCGCGCCTGCTGCCGAAAAGGGCGGACGAGGACGGCGTGGTCGTCGCGGTCGCGGCGGCAGGGAACGGACACCGCACACGGGCGAGATGGCCATTCCGGCCGCGGCACCAGCTCCGGCTCCGACGCCCCCGTCAGTCCCGTCGCTGCCGCCAGCGCATCCCCTCGAGGGACCAGGAATCGCTGGTGAGCGCCTGACGCGCGACGAGGCTTTCGATCTCCTGAGGCGTGCAGTGAGCTCGCTGGTCCAGGACGACAACTCTGCGCGTGCCTCAGTCGTGCGCCAGCGCGCGCGCGAGCTGCTGGGTCGCGACAGCGAGAGCCTGAGCGAACGGAATTTCATTCGTATTCTCAAAGATGCCCACGACGCTGATGTCATCGATCTGCGGCGTCGGGGGGACGACTTCGAGGTCGCGCGCGCCGAGGCCGCGCCTTCGGTGAGCGACCAGCTCGCACGGGCGCAGGCGGCGGTTTCGCGGCCTACGCCGCCGGAAGGCGCCGCCGCAGCGCGATTGTCCCTTCGGGGACGCGGTGCCGGCGGTCGCGGTCGGCCGGCCACGTTGCCGCCCGAGCTGCTCTCACTCGGAATGGTGTCCGTCACACCTCCGAGCGACAACGGTACGCAGGAAGCCGAGGTTCCTCCGGCGGCGCCGAAGAAGCGCACGACGGGCAAGCGAGCCCGCGTGACCGCGGCGGAGGCGGGTGAGACCGAGCCGAAGGCCGCAGCCAAGCGTCCGCGCCGCGCGCGGGCCAGGAAGACCGCTTCCAAGCGCGACGACGGATGACGCGTAGCGCCGCGCGACACGCGCGGCGTTCACGCGCCGGCGCCGTTCTTCCCCGCGAGTTCTACGCGCGGGACACCGAGCTGGTCGCGCGCGACCTGCTTGGCTGTGTCCTCGAGTGCCACGGTGACGCCGGCATCGTGAGCGGGCGGATCGTGGAGACCGAGGCGTACCTGGGCGAGCACGACCTCGCCTGTCATGCCGCGGCTGGCCGCACGCGCCGCACCGAGCCGCTCTACGGACCGCCGGGCATCGCCTACGTCTATTTCATCTACGGCGTGCACTGGTGCTTCAACGCCGTCACGCGCGAGGCGGGCCTTCCCAGCGCGGTGCTCATCCGCGCCGTCGAGCCGCTCGAGGGGGCGGACATCATGTGGCAACGCCGCCGCGCGGCCCGCAGCGACAG
Organism: Gemmatimonadaceae bacterium; assembly: GCA_035758925.1. Lineage (GTDB taxonomy): Bacteria > Gemmatimonadota > Gemmatimonadetes > Gemmatimonadales > Gemmatimonadaceae > DASPMP01. Next base: position 3,461 of record DASTVV010000010.1, on the reverse strand, counting down.
GGACCTGAGCAGCGGACCAGGCAAGCTTTGCGCGGCGCTTGGCATCGACTCACGCCACAACACTCTTGATCTCGGCCGGCCACCGATTCTCATCAGGGAAGGAATGCGTGTGCCCGACAGCCGTGTCGTCGTGACCCCGCGCATCGGCATCACGCAATCCGCGGACTGGCCACTCCGCTGGATCGTGGCTGACAGCCCACACGTCTCGCGTGCGACCTCCCGGCTCCCGCGCAAAAGAAAACCGCCTCGCGGCGTGAACGGACGTCGCGAGGCGGCGGCTCGAATCCGAGCCCAAGAGGAATAGAGCGGGCTATCGTGTTCGGTCGAGCGAGCTGCCGATGTTGAATCGCACTCCGCCTTCGACCGTAGTTCGCCAACCGCTTCCACTGAACAGAAAGAAATTCGAGTTGGATGGCGATGCTGTTGCCTGGCCGAAGACGGATATGGTTGGCAGCTTGTATTGGAATCCGAGTATGGTGATCGGCGTGGCCGCTGCCTTGAACTGTTGAATCGTGGAGGCCACCAACCGCTCCTGAAGCCCATTGCGGAAGGTTCCCTGGGGCTCCGCTTTCGCGATGTCCCACATTGCGAATCCGACGCCGAAGTATGGGTGCAACCGATAGCTCTGATACGGGAAGACCATGCCAGCGGCGGTAAAGCGTCTCAGCCCGGAAATCTTCACGACGCGTCCAACCGTATCCAACGGCGAGATCGAGTCGTTCACTAGGACATTCTCGCGCGTCAGGATCCCGTAGTCGAACGAGAGATACATGCCGCCGTACGTCCGCGTGATGAGCCAGTCGATGCCGCCGAGCGGCGCCAGCCCCAAGTCCGGGTGGCTCTGCGACTGATAGAACGTCTCACCGGCCTTGACTCCCCAGAACCACGAGTCCTTGAAATGCCGGGTGGCCTGCGCGGCCGCGGTGCTCGCGTCCAGCGCAAGAAGCCCAGCAACCGCCAGAGTTCGAATACCCCGCATACGTGTCCTCAACGCTAAAGGTCCGGCCAGGCGTGGTCCTCACCCATCGGGACGAAGCGGGCCCGGCTTGGTCACTTATCTCTGATGGGGGTATGAGGTTGGGGCTCGAGGGCAACCCCAACCCCCAACCCCCAACCCGACATCAGTTTCCGTCTAGCCCAAACCCGGTCACCGCTTTAAGGTAGAAAACGATGTCCTCCATCCTGCCAGGCGCCGAGGAGTTCAGGACCCCGGTTTACGGGACGGTTTTTGGGCGGCGAACCGAAGTGGTGCATCGGCTGACGCCGGGAGATCGCCTGATCCTGGTCCCGGACCCTCCAGGCGTCGAGCCGCCGACGGTCTGGGTCCATGCCCGGGGCGGAGACGTCGTCGGGCACCTCTCGCCAGACGTCAATTCCTGGCTTGCCCCCTGGATGCTCGAGGGGGAACGCTACTGCGGGGAAGTCGTTCAGGTCCGGGGCGACGACGTCGCCAGCTGGAAGCGCCTGGTGATCGCCGTCCGCCGCGTGCGGGTGGAGAGCGAGACGGCTAGATCAGCTTGAGCTTTTTGCCCACCGTCTTGAACGCGCTCACTGCCTCATCGAGGTCCGCCCTGGAGTGTGCGGCCGACAACTGGCAGCGGACGCGCGCCTGACCCTGCGGCACAACGGGATAGCCGAACCCGGTCACGAATACTCCCTCGTCCAGCAGCATGTCGCTCATCTGAATCGCGGCGGCCGTTTCGCCGACGATGATCGGTACGATGGGCGTGTCGCCGGGAAGGGGCTTGAAGCCCGCTTCGACGATCTGTTCGCGAAAGTATTTCGTGTTGTCGCGCAGTTTCGCGACGCGCTCCGGATGTGCCTCGATGTACTCCACTGCCGCAAGCGCGCTGGCCGCCACCGTTGGCGGCAGCGCGTTGGAAAAGAGTTGGGGCCGCGAGCGCTGCGTCAGCATGTCGGTCACCTCTTCGGAGCCGGCGACGAAGCCGCCAGCGGCACCGCCCAGCGCCTTTCCCAATGTGGACGTGATGATGTCCACTTCGCCCAGCAGGCCATAATGCTCGGCCGTGCCGCGACCGTGCCTTCCAAGCACACCCGACGCGTGTGAGTCATCGACGGCGACGATCGCGTTGAACTCGCGCGCGATCTCCAGGATGTCCGGGAGCTTGGCAATCGCACCTTCCATCGAGAAGATGCCGTCGGTCCAGATCAGCCGGCGCTTGGCACCGCGATTCTCCGAGAGCTTCTCGCGCAGGTCCGCCATGTCGGCGTGCTTGTAGACGGCCGTCGTGCACTTCGTGATGGCTTTAGCCAGCCGCATCGAATCGATGATCGACGCGTGGTTGAGCGCATCCGAGACGATGAAGTCGCCTTCCTGCACGATCGTGGCAGTGAGGCCTTCATTGGCATTCCACGCCGAGACGAATGTCATGGACGCTGGCGTCCCGACAAAGCGCGCCAGGGCTGCCTCGAGCTCGCGGTGGATGGTGAACGTGCCGCAGATGAACCGCACGCTGGCCGTCCCCGCGCCGAACCGCTTGAGGCCTTCGATCCCAGCCTCGATCACCGACGGCTCGTCACAGAGCCCGAGGTAGTTGTTCGACGAGAGAATGAGAATCTCGCCACGTCCTTCCATCTGTACGCGTGCCGACTGTGGCGAGTCCAGGTAGTTGAGGCGCTTGTAGACCTTGTCGGTCTTGAGCTGATCCAGTGTGCCGCGCAGGTCTCTGGTGAGCTGGCTATTGATCGTCATTTCATGAGATCTCGAATATCACCTTGCCCGCCTCGCCCGACTTGATCGCACGGATCGCGTCGTCGGCGGCCTCCAGCGGGAATCGATGCGTGATCACCGGCGTCGGGTCGAACTGGCCGGATCTCAGGAACCGCGTCATGAGATGCCACGTGTCGTACATTCGGCGGCCGACCACACCATAGATCGTGATGCCCTTGAAGATCACTTCGGTCGAGAAGTTCACTTCCATGGGCTTCGCCGGAATGCCAAGCATCTGGACTCGTCCGCCCACGCGTACGAGATCGAACGCCTGATGGATGGCCGACGGGACTCCGGACATCTCGAGCACGACGTCGACCCCGAGACTGTCCGTGTGGCGCTTCACCGTTTCGGAGGCGGCCTGCGGGTGAATGGCGTCGTGCGCGCCCATTCGGCGCGCCAACGCCAGGCGCGTCTCGTTCAGGTCGGTCGCGATGATGCGCGACGCACCCGCCGCCCTGCAAATGCCGATCGCGAACAGTCCGATCGGTCCGCAGCCCGTGATCAGCACGCTGGCGCCGGGAATCTCCGCGGTGAGCGCCGTGTGAAATGCGTTCCCCATCGGATCATGAATGCCGCCCACATCGAACGACGTGCTGTCGTCCAGGTGCCAGACGTTCGTGGCCGGCATCGCGATGTATTCCGCGAAGCATCCGTCCCGATCGACGCCGATGATCCTGGTGTAGGGACACACGTGCGCGTTGCCGGTGCGACACAACAGACAGCGCCC
>DASTVV010000238.1:0-4878 GCA_035758925.1 Gemmatimonadaceae bacterium | reverse complement strand
CTTGGAGCGTGCCTACATCGAGGGATGGTCACTGCGGTCTGATCTGGAAATCATGGCCCGCACGCTCGGAGTGGTGCTCAGCGGCAAGGGTGCGTACTGACCCCTTAATGTCCGGCCTCTATCTGAGGCAACCGGACGAGTGTAAGTTGTTCTACTAGCGAGACATGCCGATACCTATGCGAGCGCTCGTCCTGATCATCGTACGGGCCGCGCTGATCGTTTGTGTACCCAGTGTGGCCGTAGGCCAAACCGGTACCGAAAGCGCCGCTCAACGAGCGGCCGCCACCCGTCCGCGAGCGGGTGATCAGATTGTGCTCAACTTCCTGCGGGAACCGCAGCTCAACGCCAACCTGGGCATCAACGAGCGCGGAGAAGCCGTTTTTCCCAAGCTCGGGATCCTGCGCGTGTCTCCCCTGACCATCTCGCAGCTCGAGGATACTCTCCGGACGCGGTACGCGGAGTTCCTGCGAGCGCCCGAGCTTCAGGTGCTCGTCATGCGCCGCATCGTGGTGAACGGTGAGGTGAAGCTCCCGAACGTGTACATGCTCGACGGTGCCTCGACTGTTCGGGATGCCGTTGCACGCGCCGGAGGCGTCACAGAATTCGGCAGCAAAGGCAAAGTGGCCATCGTCCGGGACGGCAAGCGGATACCGGTGAAGGGCTGGGAGAGTGACCAGGGTCCGGCGTCAGACCTCCAGTCGGGCGATCAGGTGGTGGTGGGACGTAAGAGCTGGCTCATCATGAACATGCTGCCGGTGATCAGCACGGCCGTCTTGGTGACGTCGTTCACGCTGCAGGTGCTGAAGTGATCGACAGGAACTCGCTCCTGGTTCGAGCCTCCCATCCCGTGAGTGCCGCGGCGATGGCGGATTCGGACGCAGTGGACATTGCGGACGTGGTCCGGACTCTGCGGATCCAGTGGCGCGCATTCGTCGTGTGCTTTGCGGTCTGCGTTCTGGGCGCGACTGCCATCGTCTTGTTCGCACCGCGTCGATATACCGGCAAGGCCAGCGTGCTGGCTCGCAGCGCGGGCGGCGCGGGTGCGTCTGTGCTGGGCCGAATGCAGGGCGTTGGTGAGCTGCTCAGCGGCGTCGGCGGCCTGGGTGGCGGCGGCTCGATCGAGACGGAGCTGCAGCTGCTCCGCAGCCGTGCGCTTGCCGAAGCCGTCGTGGACACGCTGCAGTTGCAGTTCCGGGTGCGGAAGCCACAAGGCATCCCGCCCTCGCGATTGGTCGCGGCGCATGCGCTGCACGACTCCTTTGATCCTCGCACTTACGAGTTCGTCAGGGATGGCGCCGGACGGTACGTTGTCGGCGGCGACACCTCCGGATTGCTGGCGACTCCCGGACAGCCCGTGGTGCTCGATGTGGGATCGATCACGCTCCAGGCGAGCGGTCTGCCGCCCGCCTTCACGCTGACGATCCTGGACAATGAGGATGCCATAACGGTATTCGGCAAGCGGCTGGAGGCCACCAAGGCCGGCGGCGACGTGGCCAAGATCCTGTATCGCGGCGACGACGCGGTCACGGCAGCGGCGGGCGCAAATCTGCTCGTCCGTGCGTACCTGGAGCGGCGGCGCACGGTGGACCGCGGGGTCAACGCGCGGCGTGTCGAGTACGTCACCGCGCAGGTGGACTCCACGGCGACGCAGTTGGCGCACGCCGAGCGAGAGCTGAAACGGCAGCAGGAGAGGAGCGGTGTATTCGATCCGGAGCTGACGGATGAAGCACAGCTCACGTCGGCCGCGAAGGTGCGAGAGCAGCTCATTCAGTTTCAGGTGGACGAGGCCGCACTGCGGCAGCTTCTGGCGCAGGCAGACCGCGGAGCACTGAGCTCGCTGGACCTGGCGGCATACCCGTCGTTCATTCGGGGATCCTCCGTGAGCCCGCTGGCGAGTCAGCTCACCGAGCTGGAGGTCACGAAAACGCGCCTGCTGGAGCGGCGGACGGAACGCGATCCGGAAGTGCTGGCGCTGGACCGCAGCATGGCAACGATCAGCGCGGCCATTGCCAGCATGGCGCGGAGTTACGCGGACGCGACCACGAGGCAGCGCGTACACCTGCAGCAGCGGTTGGACAGCATGCAGCAGGTGATCCTGAATCTGCCGTCGGCCAACGAGCGGGTCGGACGCCTGAAGCGCGACGTTTTGCGACTCACGCAACTCTATGCCGCGCTGCAGGCCCAGCTCGTGGAAGCGCGCCTCGGCGCGATCGACGAGGGCGGCCAGGTGCGCCAGATCGATGTCGCCGCCCGGCCGCGCCGACCGTCGTTTCCCCAGCCGGTGCTCACGATGGGGCTGGGGACGGCCGGCGGTGTGGTGCTTGGGATCATCGCCGCACTCATGATGGGATGGTTTGGCCGCTGGCTGCGCGATCCCGTCGAGGTGGAGCGCGTGGCCGGCATCACCGCCGAGAGGTTCGAGCCGAACACGCCGCTGCTCGTGGGCGGCGTGACGTCGCGCACCATGCTGATCGTGCCACTCAACGGCAACGGTCGGTCTCGAGCTACTCAGGTTACCGAGGGGCTCGCGCGCACGGCGACGGCGCGTTCGATGAACGTCACCATCCTGGACCTGACCGCGGGCGGGAACGGCCGCCCCGAGACGAGCGTTCAAGGAAGCATCGAGCGAATGGAGCGGGAGCGTGGCGACGGCAGCCTGGTGCTGGTCCAGCTGCCGGGGTTGTCGAGCGAGACGACGCTCGGAGCCATGCACGCGACGCGGCCAGTGCTTCTCGTCGCGCCACCGGGCCCGGTCAATCGCACGGAGCTCGAGGCTGCGGTAGGGACGCTGCGACGGCTGGATGTGCCGTGCGCGGGCGTCGTGATGAGCGAAGCTGAACGCCGCGTGTCGGCCCGCGGCGCGTAAGCCGTGCGAGTCCGGCCGGCCAGCGTGCTCCGGGCCGCACTGCTGGTATTCACCCTCACGAATCTCGGTCGCATCCCGATACTGGATCTCGGTGACCGAGAGGCACCGATACTGGTGAACGACCTGGCCGTGGGGGCGCTGGTTGTCGTCGGCGCCATCGCCATGGCGCGCGCGCGGTCCGCCAAGTTGAGCGACGTGGCACTCACCGCCACGGCGTTCTGCGCCATCGGCGCACTCTCGGCAGTGGCGGCAATTCCGCGCTTCGGACTCAACGCGTTCGAGGTCGCCGCCGGGCTTGCATACCTGGCTCGCTGGATCCTGTACTTCATGGTGTACGTCACGATCGTGAACTGCATCCGCGAAGGCGATGTGGATCGCGTGTGGCGGACACTGGAAGTCGCGCTGCTGCTGTTCGCCGCGTTTGGCGTGGTGCAGTCGGCGTTCCTGCCGGATCTGGGCGTGACGTTGTCGCCGGAGGACCGACCGCTGGATGCTTACGATCCGCAGGGGCAACGGCTGGTCTCGACGGTGCTCGAGCCGAACATCGCCGCGGGAATGCTTCTCACGGTCTTGCTCGTTCAGATCGCTCAACTTGCGTACGGCGTCCGCATGCCGATGTGGAAACCGGGCTTCCTGCTTGTGGCGTTGATCCTGACGATTTCGCGCAGCGGCGCACTGGCATTCGTCGTTGGCGTCGGCGTCATCCTGGTCGTTCGCGGGCTCAGAAAACGCGCGCTGAAGTTTGGCGCGCTTGGTGCCCTGATGGGGGTCGCAGCAGCGCCGCTGGTGTGGGGATTCGTCCAGAAAAACGCGCGGTTGGGCGTGACCGATGCCTCGGCCCTCTCGCGAGTGGTCAGCTGGCAACGCGCCATCTCCACGTTCTGGGAGAATCGCTGGTTCGGGGTCGGCTTTAATACCTACGGGTTTGTCCAGGAGCACCGCGGGTTCGAGCGGGTGGGTGGCTCTTCGTACTCCGTGGAAGGCGGCTTGCTCTTCGTCGCGGTGATGACGGGCATCGTGGGCCTGTGCGTCTATTCCGGAATGTTGTGGGCGGCGGTGCGGCGCTGCCGCGCCATCTGGCGCGATCACATGGCCACGCCGGCGGAGCGCGGACTGGCCCTGGGTGCCGCCGCGGCGACGATAGCCATCTGCGTGCACAGCGTTTTTGTGAACAGCCTGTTGACGCCCTGGGTCATGGAGCCGCTCTGGGTGCTCTGGGGGCTCACCTTCATTGTCGCGACCGCCCTGCGGTCCCGTCGCGTCGCGGCCGAGGCGGCGTAAGTGGCGGCGGCCGCGCGTCGCGTGGTCGTGGACGTCCGCATGCTTGGCGATGGCGGCATCGGCACGTACCTGAACGAGGTCGTACCGCGGGTCATCGGCTTGCGACCGAACTGGCATTTCACGCTGTTGGGTGATCCTGACGCGCTGACGGCAGCCAGTTGGATGCGGCGAGACGTCAGGCGGACGAACATCTCGATCGTCCCGGCGACGTCACACATCTACACAATCGCCGAACAGCTCGAGCTCCTGTGGCGCTCGCCACGCGACGCGGATCTGTTCTGGGCGCCGCACTACAACGTGCCGCTGCTCGCGAACGTCCCGCTGGTCGTCACGATTCACGATGTCTGCCACCTGGCGTTGCCCGAAGCGATGGGCAGCTGGCCACGGCGCATGTACGCGAGGCATGTGTACGGCGTCATTCGACGGCGCGCGCGAGGGCTGCTTTTCGATTCCGAGTTCAGTCGCGCAGAGATGTCGCGGCTGGTGGGCGAAAGCGCCGCACCTGCCGCGGTGGCACCGCTGGCCGCCGACGCGTGGCTTGGCCTGCAGCACAATGGGGATCGGCCCATGGGCGATCCGTATCTGCTGTATGTTGGAAACGCCAAGCGGCACAAGAACGTCCCGGCGCTGCTGGAGGCATTTCGACGAGTGGCCGATCGCGTACCGCACCGTCTCGTCCTGCTCGGTCGCCATACCGGACTGCGCGCCGACCCAGCGATCGCCGATGCACT
>DASTVV010000228.1:0-30110 GCA_035758925.1 Gemmatimonadaceae bacterium | reverse complement strand
CGGCAGGGCTCGAACCTGCAACTTCCTGATTAACAGTCAGGCGGTCTGCCAATTGACCTACACCCCAAAATGAAAAACCCGCCGGGACCGAGGTCCGGCGGGCGGCGCTACTGCAGCTTCCTGAGCGCGCGACCTAGCCAGACCTCCGCGAGGAGCTCCGGTTTCGATTATTGGCGCGATTCAGGGGCGACTGCATGACCTGAGGTTAGCGCCGAACACAGGACGCGTCAAGCGAACGCAGCGTTCATTGGGCAGCGTTGCAATTGGTATTTAGGTTCAAGGTCCGCCACCATTCGCCGACCATGGCTGACGCCGCTGCTGCCTCCGCATCCACTGCTACCACCGCGTCCACGGGCGACGCGGCGACCGCGCCGGTGGAGAGCGTTCGGCGATTCGATCGGTCCATTGTCGAGGGACCGCTCCGACCGGCTGTGTGGAAGATCGCGTGGCCGACGATGCTGACGAACATCATCGGAGGCCTCCAGGGCATCATCGATCACGCGCTCGTCGGCAACCTCGTTGGCTACAAGGCCAACGCCGCGATCGGCGTGAGCTGGCAGATCTTCCTCGTGGTGATCGTCTTCATCTCGTCGCTGTTCACCGGGATGAGCATCCTCGTGTCGCGGTTCGTCGGAGCCGGCGAGGCGAGCAAGGCGGACCGCGCGGTCTACCAGGCGTTCCTCACGGCGGTCTTCCTGTCCATCGGGGTGATGGCGCCCATCGGCTACATCGTGTCTCCGTGGCTGCTCGACTTCGTGAACGCCGCGCCGGACGTCAAACAGGAAGCCCTGCCGTTCATTCGCACGATGTTCGTGTTCAGCAGCGGCATGATGGTGTTCTTCATGCTTGGCGGCGCGCTGCGCTCCGCCGGCGACGCCAAGACGCCGCTTCGACTGGGCATCGCGATGACGGCGCTCAACATCGTGCTCAACATCACGCTGATCCGCGGCCTCGGCCCCATTCCGGCATTCGGGACGCGCGGCGCGGCGATGGGCACGTGCATCGCGTCCGGACTCGTCGCGGTATACGCACTGACCCGGCTGTGGGGTGGCGGGTGGGTGGTCGCATTCCCGCGCGGCCGCGGTTTGCGTCCCGACTGGCAGATCATCCGTGCGCTGTTCCGGTTCGGACTGCCCGCGGGATTCCAGGGCATCGCCATGAACATCGGCGGCGTGCTGCTGCTCTCGTTCATCGGTTCGCTCGCGCAGAGCGCGGCGGCTCAGGCGGCGTTCGCGGTCTCTTACACGGAGCTGTTCTCGTTCATTACATGGACATCCGTCGGGCTCATGGGTGCCGCAGCCGCGGTCGCGGGACAGAACCTTGGGGCGAAGAATCCGGATCGGTCCGAGGCGGCCGTCCATGTCGCCGCGCGCATCGGCTTCACCGGCGCGGCCTGCATCGGCCTGGCGTTCCTGCTCATCCCGCGACAACTGCTCGCCGTCTTCGGCATGCATGACCCGGTCGTCGTGGACATCGGCGTGCACCTGCTTCGGGTCCTCAGCGTCTCGGGGCTGTTCATTACGGTGGCGCTGGCCTACACGGGTGGGCTGCAGGGCACGGGCGACACCAAGGGCCCGCTCTACATCTCGATCGTCTCACAGATCGTCGTGCCGCTCGGGATCTGCTTCGTCATCAGGGAGACGTCGACGCTGCAGCCGCTCCACATCTGGCTCGCCATTCTCACCGGTCACGCAACACGCTGTACCCTGAGCGTGCTGCGATTCAATCAGGGACGCTGGCGCAGCATCAAAGTCGATATAACCGGAGAGCACCGCGCCGCGCACTGATGGTCAACAGCACTGCTGTCGCCGTCAGGCTTTACTGCGCATTGATGACCCCCCTGCGCAGAGACGCCCCAAGGTGCATGAACATGTTGTACTCGGACCAACCCGCGCGCCTCGCCACTTCGTTGGGATGCAGCGCCGGACGATCCGGGCCCACCAGCGTCGCCTCGTCGCCCACCTGCGCTGACTCCTCGGCGCCGAGCGCAACGACGGTGTGGCTCGCGCTCACCGTCCCCACCACGGGGAACAGTTTCCCGCGAATCAGCACTTCGCACCCCTTCACCGCGCCGCTGGGGTAGCCGTCCACGTGGCCGACGCCGAGTGTCGCTGTCCAAATCGGCTTGTCGGTCGTCCAGCGCCGGTGATAGCTCACACCCTCACCCGCCTCGAGCCTGTCCACCCGCAGCACGCGCGCCTTGAGTCGATACGAAGGACGCAGCTCGCCCCGCTGCAGGGCGCGCTCGGAGACATAGCCACCGTAGAGCGCCAGGCCCGGCCGCACGGCATCCAGGAATGTCTCGCTCGTCCCGTGCATCACGGCGTCCGACGACGCCGCGTGCAGCGTACCGATGTCGATTCCCCTCGCCGCGGCGTCGGCCTTGAGTGCACGCAACCGCGCCGCCTGCTGCCGGTCGAATTCAGGGTCTTCGACGAGCTCGGTGAATGCACCCTCGATCCGCACGGCGCCGCTCTTTGCCAGCGCCTCCACCCACGGCAAGGCCTGCCCGACCGGGATGCCCATTCGGTGCATTCCGGTATCTACATATAGATGTATGCGCACCGGCCGCTGCAGCCGCTCGGCCACCTTGCCGAGAATCGCGGGCGCGGCGGCGCGGTACGGCGACTGGACGACGTCGAGGGGCACCAGCTCGAGCAGCTCGTCTTCACTGGCGGGCCCCATCAGCAGGACGGGCTTCTTCACCCCTGCGTTGCGCAGTGCCAGCGCTTCCGACGGCCGCACCACGGCCAGCATCCGCACCTCCGGCAGCCGGTCGAGCAAGGGTCCGGCGACCTCCAGCCCCAGGCCGTACGCATTGTTTTTCGCAACCGCGATGATGGGCCGTGCGTTTGATCCGCCACCAAGTCGTGCAACCGCGCTTGCGTTGTAAGCGAGCGCCGACGCGTCGATCTCGAGCCATGGATCGAAGATCGAGATCGGCGCCTCCGCGAGCTTCGGCCTGGGCACGCCGGCGACGTGCGGCAGTCCAGCCGCCGCCGCTGTTGCGAGGAATCCGCGCCGGTTCAGCACTGGAAGGACCGCATCACTGACGCACCGCTTTGGGAGCGTCCGGAGCCCGGCCAAGCCGCATCGCCTTTGCACGCCCCGACGCCCCGCTCCCGCTCGCAGCCTCGCGCTCGAACACGAAGGTCCCGCCCGCGTGTATGTCGAAGAACGTGTCAGCCGATTCGGGCCAGAGACGCATGAGGCGCTTGGACGAGTGATTGTAGAGCGAGAGTACGCCATGAGACAACGTGACGTCCAGGACCAGCGTGTCGCGGGCCAGAGTAGCGACGTATCGGCCCGTCAGTCCGTCGAACGTCGCGATGTCCACGTCCGCGATACGACGCTCGGCGCGCGGCGGCATGTCGGTGAGGCCGTATGCCTCTCCGAACGCTCGACGAATCTCGACGAGGAGCTGGTTGCTCACACCATTCGTGAGCACGAAGTAGCCACGTCCGAGCTTCGGCCACATGCGCGCCATGGCAACGAAGCCTTCGTCACGCCCATTGTGGCTGAACGAAATCGAGTCGCCATCACCATCCACGGCGACGCCAATCCCGTAGTAGCCGCCGCCGTACTGCGCGCCGACCGGGACCTGCTTCGATATCATCTGGCGCGCCATGGTCTGCGAGAGGACCGCGTTGCTTTCGCCGTTGTACGCGCGCGTGAGCTCGAGAGCCCAGCGCGCGAGCTCCGGCGCGGTCGTCCACAACCCCGCCGCAGCCATCTCGGGATATGTATGGAACCGCCCGTGCACCGGGGTGTCGATGCGCTCGTGCCCCGACGCGGCCTCGCGGTGGCGCGCCGCTGGCAACGGATTCTCGTACGTGCTTCGCGTCATCCCGGACGGCAGCAGAACCAGGCGACGCATGAGCACCGGGAAGGGCTCGCCGGTTGCGTCGGACGCGAGCAGCTGCGCGATGGTGAAGCCGCCGCCGGAGTACAACCAGCGCGCGCCGGGCGTGGTGTCATTGCGTACCGCGGACGTATTGGCGGGACGCGCTCCATCGAGCACCTGCGGCACGGTGGGCAGCGCCGAATCGGCGTCGTAACCGGGGAAACCCCAGACCGTGAGACCCGCCGAATGGGTGAGCAATCGCTGCAGCGTCACCTTCTCACGTGCCGTGTGGCGGCTGTCAGGCATGCGCCACGACTTGAGCCTGACGTTCACGTCTTCGTCGAGTGCGAGCTTGCGTTGTTCCACGAGTCGCAGGGCTCCAGTGGCAAACACTGGCTTGCTGATGGAGCCTGCCAGAAAGAGCGTGGTAGTGTCCACCGGCGTCGAGCCGCCGAACTCCGTGACGCCAAACCCGCGCGCGTACACAATCTTGAAATCCTCGACGATCGCGATGCTGACGCCCGGTACGTGCCAGTAGCGCATCCGGTCGAAGAGATTGAACGCGGTGTCGGGTTGTCCCGCGATCCGGAGCGCCGGGCGCAGGAGCATGTCGACCGTGCGAGTCGTGCTGGCACCTGCCGGCGTCTGCGCGAACGCCAGCCCCGCGCCAAGGTGCACAGCAATCAGGACGGTGGCGACTCTTTTCATGCGCGTGATATTCGGGGTCGACTGGACGCTATGCAAGCACGGGACGACGTGCGGCGCGTGCGACGTTCGCCAGCGCGCGTACGCTGACGCCGCGAGCGCGCACGTGGCGATGAACGCGACGAGATAGCCCCAGAAAGCCGCGTCGGGACCGCTTTCCCAGATCAGCGGCGCAGGCGTCGGGCTCACGCGCCACTCGGGCAGTCCCGTGGCCCACAGCCTCATGAGCGAATACACATCGCCCGCCGCGTGCACCACGATGCTCGGCAGGATGGAATTCGTCAGCCACGCGAGACAGCCAAAGACGGCCGCGATGAACATGTAGTGCGGCCGCGCACGAGGACCCTCTGATTCGCCGACGCGAACAGGATCCATGGAGTGAGTCCGACGGCGGACACCGTCAGACCCGCGAACACAGCTCGGACGACAACCGGCAAGCGCCGCCACTGATCCAGCACCGTGTTCCTTTCCCTTCGTGTTCCGGGAGACACTTCGTGCGATAGCCGGAGACGGTTTCAGATCACACGCAGGCCATCCTACTCCCTCGCATCCAGCCACCGCAGCGACCGTCCGTCTCCCCCCTCCGGCCGGCGCCGACCGCCGCGCAGGCGTACCGCGGATCCAAGGAACTTCTCGAACCGTTTCACCGCCGCCTCGACACGCGTGAGCTCATCGCGCGTTAGCCGCGCGAGCAGGTTCAGCTCCACCACCGTCGCGTCCTTAACGACGATCCGCCTCCAACCGCCGACGAGTTGACCATCCACGAACACGACGTGCGGGACCAGCGCGTTGCCTCCCGTGACCAGAATCTCTCGGCCGATCCGCTCCGCAATGGCGCTGCGATCCTTCAATCCAATGAAGTATTCGTCGTAGTTCGGCAGGAGATGCGCCGAGGGCGTCATCCGCGGCAGCCGCCCTTCGACGAGCCACGCTGGCTGACCGCCGAGCTTGGTCGCCGACAGCTCGGAGCGCGTGATCTCCAGGGCGCGCCGCACGTCGGCCATCGACAGGCCGGACCACCAGGCGAAGTCGTGCGCCGTCGCCGGTCCTCGTGTGGCGAAATACCGGCGCGTGAGCTCCAGCAGCGCAGCGTCGCGTTCGATTGGAGCGACGGCTGGGGCGCGCTCGTCCATCAGCGCGTACGTGAACTGCTTTCCGCGTCGTGGACCGCTCGTGACGATCGCGTCCAGCTCGGCGTGCGACATCAGGTGCGCGAGACGTTGGCCTGTCGCATTCTCGAGGCCTCCCTGCTCGAATGCTCTTGCGAGCTCCGAGCGCGTGAGATGCCGGCCATCCAACGCTTTAGTCAGGATCGAGTGACCCCGTCGAATCACATCCGCCGTGATCTCGAGCTTCCGATCATAGGACGCCATCGCGGACTTGATGCGCGGAGCGGTGAGCGCGAGCATCCAGCGAATGTCGGCTGGTAAAACGAAATGCCACGTTGGGCGTAGCACGTGCGTCCGCAGAATCCTTCCGGCGGTGAAATCCGCCTCGATGTCGGAGTCTGATAAACCGCGTGTCCGCTGGGCGAGCGCCCACTTTGCGCCACCGTAGTCCTGCGCCTGGACGGCGCCGAGTTGGTGCACGATGGCGGCGGCGCCGCCGGCGGCCGGCGACGTGAGATACTGCGATGCCATGCGGCGCCGGGTGACGGCGCTCGTTTCGGTCGATGGCTTCACGACGTGACAAGTTTCATCGTCCACTTCGCCGGCGCCACCATCGTCGCGCGACGCCGCTCACTAACTTACGCCCTTCATGGCCACCAGGGATCAGCGGGTCTCGCTCTGACAGTTTCGTGACGCATCGCGACCGCACCGCCTTCGCCGTTCTCGGCGCGATCAGTTTTTGCCACCTGCTGAACGACACGCTCCAGTCGTTGCTGCCGGCCATCTATCCGGTCCTCAAGAGCCAGTACGCGCTCGACTTCGGGCAGATCGGACTGATCACGCTCACGTACCAGCTCACGGCGTCTCTGCTTCAGCCGGGTATCGGTCACTTCACGGACCGCCGCCCGCAGCCGTACTCGCTCGTCGTGGGAATGGCATTCACGCTTGCCGGAATGCTGGCCCTGGCCGTGGCGAACAGCTTCATGCTCCTCCTCGGAGCCGCCGCGCTCGTGGGCATCGGGTCGTCGGTGTTTCATCCCGAGTCCTCCCGTGTCGCGCGGATGGCGTCTGGAGGACGTCATGGGTTTGCGCAGTCGTTGTTCCAGGTGGGCGGAAACGCCGGATCGTCGCTCGGACCGCTGCTCGCCGCGTTCATCGTGGTGCCCCGTGGTCAGTCGAGCATTGCGTGGTTCTCGGTGATCGCACTCGTCGCGATCGCTGTTCTGTTCAAGGTCGGCGGCTGGTATGCCAGACGCCATCGTCCTGTCGCTGGCGCGGCGCCACGCGTCGAGCAGGCGCCGCAGGTCTCTAAAGCGCGGGTTCGCGGAGCGCTCGCGGTGCTGATGGTCCTGATGTTCTCCAAGTATTTCTATCTCGCGAGCCTCAGCAACTACTACACGTTCTTCCTGATGCGGAAGTTCGGGCTCTCGGTGCAGGCGGCCCAGTTCCACCTCTTCGCCTTCCTCGGCGCCGTGGCAGCCGGGACGATCATCGGTGGGCCGGTGGGCGACCGCATCGGGCGAAAGCACGTGATCTGGTGGTCGATCCTGGGTGTTCTCCCATTCAGCATCATCCTGCCATACGCGAACCTCCTGTGGACGGGCGTACTGAGCGTCGTCATCGGATTGATCCTGGCGTCGGCGTTTTCCGCAATCCTGGTATTTGCCCAGGATCTCGTCCCCGGTCGCGTCGGCCTGATCTCAGGGCTGTTCTTCGGTTTTGCGTTCGGGATGGCTGGCCTGGGCGCCGCGGTGCTGGGGCAGCTCGCTGACCATACAAGCATCACGTTCGTCTATAGAGTATGCTCGCTGTTGCCGGCACTCGGTGCATTGGCGGTGTTTCTACCGGACCTCGAGCCGCCTAAACGCGTCGCAACGCCAGTTGTTGAAGTGCTGGGGTCGGCGTCGACCGGTTGAGGGTTGGCGGGTTTACGGGTTCGCCGGTTGACGGGTTACGGGTTCACCGGTTGACGGGTTTACGGGTTCACTGATTGACGTGTTTACGGGTTGACGACTCTCAACCCGACAACCAGATAACCAGATAACCCGACAACCGACCGCCCAGTACCTTTCCTACAACGCTTCCTGTCTCACATGCAGCAGCTCCCGAAAGCCCTGGCCGTCATGCTCTGCATCGGCCTCGCCGGATGCGGTGGCACGGCGATTACGCGCGAATCGTTCATTCCGATCCCGGATCATGCGCCGCGCCCGACGCCGAATCCGGACCTGCGAGGTACGACGCGCGCCGCGGCACGCATCTCCCCTGCCGAGCAATTCGAGATTCTCGGAGAGCTCGTGCGGCGCTTCTATCGGCCCATGATGCAGCAGGCGCGATGGGTGGATCCGCAGCCGCTTGCCAATCAGCGCACGCGCCAGGCAGACAGCGCCATGCAGGTCAACGAGGACTGGGCACTCGCGATCGTCGAGGCCGCGCGCGTCCCGCGCGTCTGCCCGCTGAACGACGGCAACACGCGGTGCCAGGGACTCGCCGGATTCGTGCTGCGCTTCTCACCACCATACGCCGTCGGTGCTGCCGAGAGCAGCGCGGATTCGGCAATCGTGTACGTGCGTCACACGCCAGTGCGTGGCGGCGGCGTTTCAGGCGAGATGGAATTCTTCTTTGCGCGACGCCAGGGCGCCTGGCGCATGGTCAGCAAGCGTACGATGCCGGAGGTGGTATCCGCCGGCGCTCCACGTTCGAGCGTGGTGGATCCGCAGGAGTCCGTCAACGCGCTGCTCGCCGCGGATCGGGCATTCGCGGCCGCGGCCAAAGTAACCGACCTCGTGACGGCGCTCTCCAACATGTTCGTTAGCAACGTCGTGATGCAGGCGCCCGGCGCTCACGCTCGAGGCCTGGAGGCCGCGCGGCAGTCGCTGAGCGCCAACGCGGACAACAAGCGTTCGCGGGTGGAGTGGACGCCCGTGCGCGGCGGAGTGTCGTCCGATGGCGAGCACGGGTTCACGGTCGGGTACATGACGATCACTCGTCCGGACGGTACGACGCTTCCCGCGAAATACGTTGCGTACTGGGTGAAGGGTGACGCGGGCTGGCGAGTGGCCGCGTACAAGCGCGTGCCCAGCGCGTCCGGCACCGTGTCGCTCGCGGCTCAGGCGCCGTGGCTGCCGGTGCGCGCGCTACCACAGGGCGATTCGGCGGCTGTGCACCGCTATGCCGACGAGCTGAGTCTCGCGGAGCACGCGTTCTCGAAGGACGCGGCGCCGATGGGCCTCGGCCCCGCGTTCGAGAAGTGGGGGGCGCCGGATGCGGTCAACACGGGCGGCGCGTCGTCCCCGGAGTTCGTGCGCGGCCCGCAGGCCATTGCAAAGTTGGTGGGCGCCGGACTCGCCACGGGCTCCGGGATCAATTGGGCACCGGAACAGGTGATCGTCGCGTCTACCGGTGACCTTGGCGTCAGCATCGGCACGATTCACGTCACGACGCCGGCCAGCGCCGACAAGGCAGCATCCACGCGCGATATCCCGTTCTTCACGATCTGGAGGCGCGCGTACCCCGGCGATCCCTGGAGATACGTCGCGGAGTAAGGCAGATGCTGGCGCTACCTCGGTGCCAGCCAGAGCTGAATTCTCAGGGATGAGCGGCCCGGAATGAACGGCACCACCAGACGCGCCGATTCCACCCCCGCGTCCCTGTACTTCACGCTGGCGCGCGCGAGTCGTCGACCGCGCGGCAAGGTCACCCTGATGGTGGCGTCCTTCAGCGATCGGTAGTCGCGGTTCCGCACGACGACAGTGAGTCGATCGGGCGCGCTGCGTTGCACGCGGGCCTCGACGCTCGCACGAGCCCGTGACCACTCGGCCATTGCGTCGGCCGTTGCGATCCAGACGGTGGAGTCCGTCGCCAGCTCGCGCGCGATGCCCGCAAGGACTGGCACGTACTCCGCGCGCCCCAGCAGCTGCGTGTGATAGCTGAGGACGTACAGGCCGCCGAGGCGTTCGGCCTTGGCGACCTCCGCCCGCATCAGCGAGTCCACTACCGCGGGCGGTCTGCGGCGCCCAGGTCCGGCGGCGGAGAAATCATCGCCGAACACACGCGGGATCAGAACGATGGTGTCGCCTCGCACTGGCAACAGCTCCGGCGCGGCGCATCGGGCGTCATTGGCGCCCAGGACGTACGTGCCCCCGGCGCGCAGCCACGCGGCCATCGTCGCCTCGTCGAACTGCTCCTCCGGCGGACGCAGACCGCGCGCGGGCTCGCCGAGCAGCTTGTCCAGGTCGCGCTGGGTGGTGAGCAGACGCTCGAGCTGGCGCTCGTAGCTCAACCCGCCTAACACCTGGTGATTCTCGCTGTGCGTACCCACCTCACCCGAGCTCGCGAGGCGACGCGTCAGACGAGCATTTCGCTTGGCGAGATCCGATGTGACGAAATACGTGCCGGGCATTCCAGCCGCGCGCAGCGAATCCATCGCGTGCCGGGCATTACCGAATATGTCTTCGACATCCTGTGCGAGAATCGCCGCCGATGCGCGACCCCTGGGCCAGCTCTCCACCGACGCGAGCGGCACGTCACCGGTCCAGGCAATCGTGTTTCGTACGAGCAGCGCCACGATTTCGCGGCTCCACGGCGTCCGCACGACGTTGCGAAGCTCGAAGCCGAAATACGCGACACGCGCTCCGGCGTAGTTCGCTCGCACGAGCGCGGCATCCAGAAAGGGCTGCCCGTCGGCGGGCGCGGAGCCCAGCGTGTAGTCCGAGTAGAACGCGTCCGGCGCGGGGTGGCGCAGCGCGACCTGCGCCGCGGGACGAACGTCCAGCCGTGCGCCGGCGGGAATGTCCGCTGACAACGGGCCCGCCGATGGAATGCTGACGTACACCATCTGGCGCCTGCCCAACTCTTCGGCGCGCGACGCGTCGGTAAGGCCGATGACCAATCCATACCCAAGCGGCCGGCACCCGGCGTCGAACGCCCCGCTCGCGCCGGTCACGACCAGCCCTTGGCCACGATCTCCCGCTTTTTCGATCGCTTCGCGAGTCTCGACGGTGAGACACGGCGAGGAGGGCACGACGAGCACACGGGCGGACCGAGCCAGGTGCAGCTCCCTGGAGCCGACGATACGAACGTCGGCACCGATTGCTTCGAGAGCGTCACGCCACGCACGCACGATCGTATCGAGCGTAGCCGGCGAGTCGTAGTAGCCGGCTGCCGCGGCGTCGCGCACGACGGCCACGGGGACCCGGATCGGCAACCTTGCGCCGCGCAGCAGGGACGGCATCCTGAGCACGACCGTCGATCCGGAAAACCTCTTCCGCGTCACGGGACGGTCCGGACGGCGCGCGGCAGCAAGGGTGACCGCGAGCGAGATCATCACCACCGCCAGGGCCGGCACCGCAAACCCGACGGTCGTCGGGCTCACGCGGGCCGCTCGACGGCGGAGCTCAGCGGCGAAGCTGAGAATCCGGTTGGTCCACATCGAGGGCCGCCGCGCCCATGCGCTCAAAGAACCGACTTTCTCCGCCGTCGTCCAGCGGGGCCGCCGCGGGTCGCCGGCGTTCACGCAGCTTGTACGCACCGTAGCTGCCCATGGCCATCACGATCGTCACCAGAAAGAGGACGATGATGATCGTTGCGAGGAATGTCTTGAGATCCATCGCTCAGATTCTCCCCGCGCGCTCCAGCTTGCCCCACGTCATCTGAACGCGCGCCGCTTCTTCCGCAGTGGCGAAGAGCTTCGTCACATCGACCATCGTGATGAAGAACAGGCGGTACGCCACGGCGTAGGGGATGAGCCGGAGGTCCTCGCCCTCCATTCCCACGGCGTAGAGCGCCGCGGCCACGTCGAGCATCGTGAGCAGTACCCACCAGTAAAAGACTCCAGCGGCTGCACCGGTGCTCAGCGCTGCGACGCAGAACGCCAGGTTCCCCAGGATGCTTCCGGCCGGCCAGATGACTGCCTCGAAGAGCATCATGGCGATCGATACGCGCACGGTGGGGGCGACCGGACGCGCCCCCCAGGACCACGGGGCGCGTTTGCGCAACGCCTGCAGAATCCCACGCGTCCAGCGATATCGCTGTTTCACCAACTCCAGAAACGACTCGGGCGCTTCCGTCCACGCGATGGCACGTTCCTCGTAGACGATGTGCCAGCCGTCCGTGAGGAGTTTGAGCGTCATGTCCGCGTCTTCGGCGAACGTGTCCGTGTCGTATCCGCCAACACGGAGCAGCACGTCACGCCGGAAGACGCCGATCGGCCCTGGAATGATGTTCACGACGCGGAGGAAACCCTGCGCGCGTCGAGCCATGTTCAGGCCTTCGATGTACTCGAGCGCCTGCAGCCGCGTCCACACGTTGTTGCGATTGACGACCTTCACGTTGCCGGCCACGGCCCCGACTCGCGGATCGGCAAAGTGACGCATGGCGTTGCGCAGGCTGTCGCGCGTGAGGCGCGAGTCACCGTCCATGCAGACGACGTAGCCGTGCCGGGCGAGGGCGATGCCGGCGTTCAGCGCGCTCGCCTTGCCACCGTTCGCTTTCGTGACCACGCGGACGGTGACGTTGGCGTACGTGCCCTCGAGACGCGACGCCAGCGCGAAGGTTGCGTCGGTGGATCCGTCATCCACCACGAGCACCTCGAACGCGGGATAGTCGAGCTCCAGCAGGCTGCGCAGCGCGGCCTGAACGACGGTCGCTTCGTTGTATACGGGCACGATGATCGTGACAGGGGGCATCGCCGTGTGTACGCGGTCACCAGCACCACGACTTTCGATGTGGTGCAGGTAACTCAGCCACAGCAGCAGCGCGTATCGCGCGACCAGCACGACGAGGAAGACGAGCAGCAGCGTCACGGTGCGTACCGCGCTTGAATCCGTCCGTCGTAGCGCTCGTAGTCGCCGGCGCGGCCGCGGCTGTATCCGAAGACTGTTGTCAGCTCCCACGACTCACCGCGATAGCCAAACTCGGCGCCCGCGCTCAGCAGCGATCCGCGACGCTGGACGATGGAGTCCGGGCCGCTCAATGGGCGCTCGTTTGCCCAGGCCAGGCCCGGCAGAATGCGGAGCGCCGCCGACAAGCCGCGCGTACTCCGCACCGCGTACTCGGCGCCGATGGAATGTGAGACGTAGCGAGCCGGATCCCAGTACTGCGTGGATGGTTGCGCGAACGCGATGGAGCTTCCCGCGTACAGCAGGGACACCTGCGGCACGATCGGATAGCGCGCGAACGCCTCGAGGCTGGAGCGAGCGTTGCCATCGCTGAACGCCGAGACCTGACGGCGCGCCGCGATGTCGAGGCGCTGGATCGGTCCTGCGATCGAGATCGTCGCGCTCCGCTCCGTGAGCAGCGACCCATCGTCTTGCGGAAGAAACGACGCCAAGGTGACGAGCGATGGATACGCGGGACCAGTGGACGCCTCCAGGGCCGCACCCCATGCGCGTACCCAGGCCGCGAGCGTGAACGATGCGTCGGGCACCGCATCAGCCTGCGGATTGTTCACGAACCCAACGCTGGCTCGCGCACGCGCAAAGAGCTCGCGATGCGTGGCTTCCCCGGCCAGCGCGACATCGGCGCCGTAGCCGAGTGCCTTGTCGGCAACCGCCGTGCGATCGGTCAGGCGCAGCAGCTTCGCGCCTGCGCTGCCGCCGATTGGGCCGTGCTCGAATCCCCGCCGAGCTGCCACGGTGGTGAGCAGCGCGCCGAGGTTGTCGGTCGTTGCGGTGCTCGCGGTTTGCCAGCCCGGACCGTCGCTTACTTGTGGAAGAAACGCGGCCGCGGGCCGCTCGTCGCGCGCGAGCTGGGCGAATCCGGCGGCCACGGCCGCGGAGTTCGGCGACAGCTGGTGCGCCCGGGTGTAGAGCGCGTGAGCGGAACCCAGGTCACCCCGCCAGCGACGCAAGTCGGCGAGCAGTACCAGCGCCTCCGCGTTCGGTCGGGTGGCGATCGCCGCGTTGAGATCAGACTCCGCCGCGGCGTGGTTGCGTCGCTCGATATTGATGTAGGCCCGCTCGAGAAACAGGCCGGCCGTCCGCTGTTGCGCGATCAACGTGTCGTACTGCGCGACGGCTTCCTCGTGACGACCGTCGCGCGCCAATGCGCGAGCAAGTATCCGCCGATAGTCGGGAGATCCGGGACGCTCGGCCGCCCACGTCGCCGCTATTTCGGCGCTCGGCGACATCGCCTGGCGCACGGTGAGCAGCAGCGATGCGATCGACGCGCTGCCCGGCTGCTGCACTGACAGCACGCGCAGCTCGGCTTCGGCTTCCTCGAAGCGCTGCCCCCAGGCCAGCGCCCGCGCGAGGTTCATGCGGTACGAGCGATTCCGCGGGTCGTTGCGAAGCAGAGCGCGATACTCGCGAGCGGCGTCGTCGTACTGGCGGGATTGCAGCAGCACGTCCGCCAACTCGGCCCTGATCGCGACCGAGCGAGGACCGGCTGCCGGCGCGGGCGATGATCGACGGGCTTGGGCGTTCGCGACGCCCGCCGACACAACGAGAGCGGCGAGCAGTGCACCCGTCGCGTGGCGGGTCGTCCACGTCATTTGCCTTCAGCCTCGATCGCCAGCGCCTGGCGGTAGCGCGGGATGGCATCCTTCGCGCGGCCGGTCTCGTTGAGCAGCCGCGCCAGCGACAACAGCGCGTCCGCGTCGCGTGGGTTCGACCCTACCCAGCGCTCCAGCTCCCAGATCGCGCGCGCGCGATTGCCGCTGCGCGTGTAGCGGTAGACACGGTCCTGCATTGCCTGCCGCGGAGTGCGCCGCCCGTCTCCGCGTGCGCGGAGCTCGTCGAGCGTGTATTCTCTCGCGTACTGGCTGCGCCAGCTGGAGTCTGCCGCCGCGAGCGCTGCGTACGCCCTGGCTGGAACGGCGAGCATGCGAGCCTCCCGCGTCGGCAGCGTGTCGTCGGGCCATTTCTGGCTCGCGTCGTCCCGGCCCTGGCCGCTCGCGATCGCGCTGATCGCCCGGTAGCTGGCGAGCGCTGCGACCGTCAGCGCGGCCGACAGCGCCGCGAAGAGCAGCGAGTAACGGGAGCGCTTCATGAACGCGGCGTTGTGTCACCGTGGGGCGGAAAGACGTCCACCACGAGAGGCGCCAGCGACTCGAGCAACGTCGCATCGTTGTGGGCCACTCGCGGGAGGACTTCGCGCCTCGCGTCCGTGGACGAGTAGACGAATCCGCGTCCGGGCCGGATCTCGAATGCCACCGGTCCCGCGGACGCGACCGGATGCCGTGCGCGAACGATGTCGATCTCGAATCGCGTGCCGACCAGATGCCTGAAGCGCAGGATGACAGCGGCGCGTTCGATCAGTGGCTCGAGCCTGCGATCCACGGTCGCGGTCACATCGCCGTTCAACGTCAGGAGTGTGGTGATGCCCGACTCATCGAGCCGGTCCACCAGTCCAGCCAGAGCACCGCTCGTCGGAATGTCCCCCAGAAACGGAGCGACGGGATCGATTGCGATACGGGTGGGCACGTCGCTTCCAAACATCTGCTGGAGGTCCGAGGCCGCCATCATGCGCTCCAGATCCGCGAGCATCGGCTCCATGGAAGCCAATTCGGCAACCCGCTGTGCGAAACGCGCGCGATATCGCAACACGGTCAGACGCCCATCGCGCAAACATGCTTTCAGGTCGATGCCGACGTGCAACGCGTGCGAGCGCAGGTCCGCCGGACGGTCCAGCGTCAAAAGCGCGGCGCGCTCGCGGCATCGCATGCCCTCGCGAAGGAAGTGCAGGCACGCCGAAGTCTTCCCACTTCCGGGGGCGCCAGTGATGAGATGAATCCGGCCGGGCAGCGCCCCTCCCAGCAGATCGTGCGGCGTCGCGATTCCAGTCTGCATCATTTTTCGTGTGCTGCGGATGTGTCAGTCGAGGTCAGCCGCCGTGGCACGGCGATTGAGGCTCGACGGCAAATCATCAGACCCGCTGGCTCATCAATTGACGTGCCGTTTCATGCACATTCATCGCGTGGCACTGGCGACCGCGGCGTTGTTCGCGGCGCCCTCCATGGCAACACCCCAGTCGAGAGCGCCCCTCAAGAGTCAGTTCTGGGCGTTCGCGGCTCCGTGGGACGCGCGGAGTGACACCAGCATACGCGCGCACGCTACCGAGCTGAGCGCTGTCGTCACCGGCTGGATCGGCCTCGACAGTGTCTCCGGACGTCCACTTCTGCCGTCACCATATGCGGACACTGCTGTCCCGCGTGGCGCGCGCGTGAATCGGATGGCCATCGTCACGTCGTGGCACGGGCAGCGCTTCCACCCGGCATCGATTCGCACGCTCGCGCGCAACGCGCGGGAATTGTCAGCGACCGCGGGTTCCATCGCGCGCTATGCGCGTGCGATGGCGTACACAGGCCTGGTCCTCGACTTCGAGGATCTCGAACCCACGGACCTCGACGGGCAGCTGCGCGTGGTGAAGGCCATCGCCGACTCGGCGCGGCAGCTGGGAGTCCGCACCATCGCGATAGCGGTTCCCGCGACCGATACCGCTGCCTATCCCGGCCGGCGGCTGCTCGCGTTCGCGGACGCGATCATACCGATGCTGTACGACCAGCACTGGGCGGGCGGCGAACCCGGCCCGATCTCGTCGCCCGACTGGGTACGAACCGCGCTGGCGTTGCGCATTGCCGAGGTTGGGCCGCGTCGGATCATCGCCGGGCTGCCGACCTATGGCTACGCGTGGCGGAAAGGAAGGCCGACGGAGACCGTCGGATTCCATGAAGCACAGCAGCAGTCCGCGAGCGCCAGCGTCCCGCTCCGCCGTGACGTAGCGACGGGAACGCTCCACGCCGTTCGCGGCGACTGGGATCTCTGGGTCACGGACGCGGTGCTGTTGCGTTCGATCGTGCGACAGAGCGAATTCGCCGGGATTCGGCGCTTTGCGCTGTGGCGTCTGGGCCTCGAGGACCCGGCGATCTGGCGAACCGTGGTGCGCTGAGCTGGAAGAACGACACTCCAACCTTGCGCGGGTTGGCGGTGTCGATATAGTAGACAATGTCTATCATATCACCGCACCATGCTTGGTGAGCTCGAACAGGTTGTCATGCTGGCCACATTGCGGCTCGACGGCGACGGATACGGCGTCACGATCCAGGAGGCCATCCGCCGCGCGACCGGCCGCAATCTCACCATCGGCACGATTCACAAGACGCTGGTCCGTCTCGAGGCCAAGGGCCTGATTGCGTCGAGGATGGGCGACGCGAGCCCGGTCCGCGGTGGCCGCGCGAAACGCCACTACCGCGTCACGACGACCGGACTCAGGACGCTGCGGGCCGGCATCAACGCACTTCGCCGCCTGGCCAACGGACTCGCCGTCGGGCTCGAACCGTCATGAAGCGGCGTGCTCCTCCACGGCTCGCGCTCCTCATGCTGGAGACGCTGCTCCCCAGTGAGTCGCGCGACGCCGTGGTCGGTGACCTCGTGGAAGCGCACGAGCTGCGCGCTGCCGGCAACCGGCTCACGGCAGCGCTGCACTTCTGGCGCGAAGCCGCCGCCGCGGTCCTGCAACTGCAGGCCGCGCCGGAGCTCGTGAGCGCATTCACGCCCTGCACCAGGGAGTCTCGCGTGCAGTCCCTCCTCTCCGACACCCGCCACGCGCTGCGCCTGTTGGCTCGCGCGCGCGGATTCACGGTGCTTTGCGTCGCCACGCTGGGCATCGCGATCGGCGCCACCGCATCCATCTACAGCATTGTGAGTCCCGTGCTCCTGCGGTCACTGCCCTTCCCGAACGCGGATCGGCTGCTGCGCATCGATGAGAAAGAGCTGGACGGGAGCGCCAGCCGCATCGGCTACGAGACCTATCTCGACCTGCGCAACAGCGCGCGCACGCTGCAGGCCAGCGCGCTCTCGGGTTTCTGGCAGCCAACGATATTCGGTGACCGCGATGCCGAGCGTGTGCGCGGCCAGGTGGTGACGTGGGAGTACTTCCGCACACTCGGCGTCCACCCGCGACTCGGTCGGGACTTCACGTCGGCGGATGACACGCCGGACACGCGCAACGTCGTGATCCTGAGTCACGCGCTCTGGCTGCGGCGCTTCGGCGGAGATCCGCAGATCGTCGGAAAGACGATCAACACGGGCGGTACCACGCGTCGCATCGTGGGCGTCATGCCGGCGTCGTTCGAAGACGTGGTGGAACCGACCGCCGAGATCTGGCGTCCGCTGGGCTATGCCGTGTCCGGCTCGTCCTCGTGTCGCACCTGCCGTCACCTGCAGATGATCGCGCGAATGCGCGGCGGCGTGACACAGGCGCAGGCGGCCGGGGAGATGGATGCCCTCCACCGGCGCATCGCCGCGGAGAATCCCAGGTCGTATGGGTCCGTCGGGATGTTCGCCGTCGGTCTCCAGGACCGCATCACCGAGAATGCGCGGCCGATCCTGCTGGCGCTCTTCGGCGCGGTCGGACTGGTGCTGCTCATCGCGACGGCCAACGTGGCCAATCTGCAGCTCGCGCGAGCCGTGCGCCGCCACGAGGAATTCGCGGTACGAGCGGCACTCGGCGCTGGCCGCGGCCGCATCGCGCGACAGCTTCTCGCGGAAGGCGTGGCGCTGGCATTCCTTGGCGCTCTCGCGGGAGTCGGTGTCGCGGTGTTCGCCCTTCCCGCGTTGGTGTCCCATCTGCCGCCGGACCTGCCGCGACTGTCCGCGATTCGTCTGGATTGGCAAGCGCTTTCGCTCGTCCTGTGCGTCGCGCTGCTCGTGGGCGCCGCGGTCGGTCTGGCTCCGGCACTTGGCGCGGGACGCGCACGTCTGTTCGACGCACTGCGCGGTGGCGGGCGGTCGGTGGCGGGACAACGCCATCGCCTGCGCGCTGCGCTCGTGATCGCCGAGGTGGCGCTCGCGCTGATGCTGGTCGTCGGCGCGGGACTGCTGGGACACAGTCTCCTCCGGCTGTTGTCGGTGAACCCCGGCTTCGATGTGTCGCGGCTCGTCACGATGGAAGTGCAGGCCATCGGTCCGGCCTATCAGACCAGCGCGTCCGTCTTCGCGAACCACGATCGCCTGCGCGCGGCCGTGCGCGCCGTTCCTGGCGTCGAGGACGTCGGGCTCGCGACGCAGCTGCCGCTCGGAGGCAACTTCGATCGCTACGGCATCGCGGCGCGGGACAAGCCGCTCGACAATCCGGAGCTGGCGCCCTCCGCCGACCGCTACACCGTCAGCGCCGACTTCATTCGCGCGATGCGCATTCCCATCCTGCGCGGACGCGGCTTCACGGAAGCGGAAGCCGCGGACTCCAACGTACAGATCGCGATCGTGAGCGACGCGCTCGCCAAACGCATCTGGCCCGGCGAAGACGCAATCGGCAGGTACATCCGCATGGGTGGTCCGACCAGGCCGTGGAAACAGGTCGTCGGCATCGTCGGGAACGTTCGGCACACCGGACTGGATGCAACGGAGACGCTGCAGGTATACGTCCCCGAGCGACAGTGGTACTATGAGGAGAACTCGATGGTGCTGGTCGTACGCACACGCGGCGAACCGGCATCGACGATTCCCGCCGTCGTCGAAGCGGCTCGCGGCGTGGACCCGCTGCAGCCGATCGCGAAAGTCGCGACCATGGAGAACGTCGTCGCGACGTCGACATCGCAGCGGCGCCTGGGACTGCTCCTGTTCGTCGCGTTCGGCGTGATCGCGCTGCTGCTCGCGTCGGCCGGCATCTACGGCGTGCTGGCGGGATCCGTGGCCGAACGCACACGCGAATTCGGACTACGCACCGCAATGGGTGCGACGCCGGCCGCGATCGTTTCGCTCGTCCTGCGCCAGGCCGGGGGACTCGCGCTCGCCGGGCTCGTGCTCGGTGGCATCGGCGCGATCGCGCTCTCGCGGTATCTGCGTGCGCTCCTGTTTGGCGTGGCGCCAACGGACCCCGTCGCGGTCGCGTTTGCAACGCTGGTGATCACCGTGGTGGCGCTCGTCGCCTGCCTTGTGCCTGCTCGACGCGCGGTGCGCGTCGACCCGATGACCGCGCTACGTACCGAGTAATGTCAACCGACCACGCCTAGTTTCGTGAGAAGAGGAACTCCTCGATCTTTCCGTCCGGCGTTCGGTACATCAGGCCTTGCGCCGACGTGGTGCCGACGTCGAACTGCACGATGGCGACCTCCATGCCGCCGCGTTCACGCAGGCCCGCGATGCGAACGCGGGAGACGGGACCGAGCGCCTTCAGTGCCTGCTGCGCCGCGGTGACCTTTTCCGGCGTGAGAAAGGCGTCGAAGTCGGCCGAGATGGTGGAGCGATCCACCGTTCCCTGCTCCAGCTCGGACAGGAACTTCTTCGCTGCGTCCAACGCCGACAGTCCCTTCACCGCCGGCACGTCCACGCTCGGCAGCAGCAAGGCGAGCAGCTCCTGGTTGAGCGCTCCGGTGGGCGAGAAGTCGCTGTTGGAGAGAACCACCAGCGCGGAGCGCGTCCTCGGGATGATGGTGTTCTGCGCGACGAATCCGCTGACGGCGCCACCGTGGCTGAATGTGACCGCCGCGCCGCGATCGTTGATGGCCTGTCCGCAGCCGTAGCCGCTCGAACGACCGTCCGTCAGGCGTTGCGCAGTCGTGAGCACGCGATAGGACGCGGGCGAGATGATCCGGTCGTCGAGGAGCGCCAGGTCCCACGTGAGTAGATCCGTCGGCGTCGACCAGATGGCGCCCGCGGCGCCGGCCCATCCCGCACCCTCCGGCATTGCGGGAATCTGTTCAGCCAGCCCGAACGACGTGTATCCCCTGGCCATGTCCGAACCGCTCGGCGACGGCTCGTACGCGGTACGCGAAAGCCTCAGCGGCGTGAAGATGCGCTTCGACAGGTACGTGCCGAACGACTCGCCACTCACCTTTTCTACGACGCGCCCGAGGATGAGGTAGCCGGTGTTGCTGTAGGAGTATCGGGACCTGGGCTCGAAGTCGAGCGGACGCACGGCATAGCGATGGATGATCGTGTCCGCCGGCTCTGCCACGGCCATTTCGCGATTGACGTAGTCCAGCGGATAGTAGTCTCGATAGCCCGAGAGGTGTCCGCCAAGATCCAACAATGTGATGCTGCTGGAGCGCGTGAGGCTCGGGAAATACTTCGCGACCGGATCGCGCATCGACAGCTTGCCCTGCTCCTGGAGCATCAGCACTGCGCTGCACGTGAACTGCTTGCTCACCGATCCGATCGCGAACATGGTGCGGGGCGTGACGGCACGCTGCGCCGCCTTGTCCGCCATGCCGTAGCCGCGCGTGAACACCACCTTGCCGTGCTGCATGATTCCGACGGACACGCCGATGATCTGCTTGTCGGCGACATGCTTGCGGATGATGCTGTCCACTCGCGCTGGGTCGATGCTCGCCGCGCTCTGCGCGCCTGCGAGGGATTGCGATCCGAGTGCGACGGCCACCGCGACGAGTGCGCGCGGCAGCTTCCGCGTCTCTCGGGCTGCTACCATGCGCCCGCCGACGCCTTGACGACGACACTCACGCCGGGCGCCGTCGCGAACGTCTTGAAGCGGCTGAGGAAATCCCGGTACGACGTGTTCAGCGCGTTGCGCACCACGACGTCGAATCGGCCAGGCCTTCCGCGCAGCGGGTGTTCGAACGACAGATCGAGGTTCACCAGCGAAAAGCCGTCGGTTGCAAAGTCGTTCGGATTGAGCCGCGTTTGTTTCTGGTCGATCTCGACCTCGCCGCCCAGCCGCACGTGACGGAATGCACCGCGATCGCTGGTGGCGATTTCCGCGCCGACGATCGTGCGTGGCGGAGGCATGAGTGGCAGCGGGATCTCGTTGTCGCGTTCGTCGCCCTGAACACGATCGTGGCTGGCGCGCAGTACCAGCGCGCTCGTGACCTGGGCTTCCACCGTTGCCTCACCACCGGACAGCCGGGCGTTGGTCTGTGTATGCTGGAAGACGGGCAGGCTGTTCTGCACCGCGCCGGTTGGATTCGTGAAGATGAAATCGTCCACGAGATTGTCGAATGCAGTGACGCTCATGCGGAATCGGTCGCTCGACCAGCGCAGACTGGCGTCGAGAGTCCGCGACTGCTCGGTCCCCAACGTCGGATCGCCAACCTCGTAGCGAACGTCCGCCTGATTTGGGCCGTTGGCATACAGATCGAACAGGGTCGGCGCGCGCCACCCCGTGCCGAAGTTGGCGTTCGCCGCGAGATGCGGCGTGAGGTGAACGATGACGCCGACATCGCCGCTCAAAGCGGACCAGCTGCGACTGTCCGCGGCGCGGCTGATCTCGGGACGCGCCTCCGAGGACAACGAACGCTCGTCGGCGCGAACGCCTGCGACGAACGCAACCCGCCCTGCCGAATACTGCTCGAAGGCGAACCCCGCGCCACTGATGACGGTGGCGCCGGGAACGAGAAAGATCGGCCCGGACGAGCTGCTCAGCTGCGCCATGCCGCTGACACCCACCGTGCCCGCCAGACCGGCAGTGTTGCCGTGATGCGCCAGCATCTCGACCGCCGCGGTGTTCAGCGCCAGTCCGAACGCCTGCTGGTCCTTGACCTTGGTGCACGTTGTCTGTCCAGGCGGCGGCACGCAGTCGTCCGAGACCTCGGAGAGGCCGTGACGCTGCAACTGCACCTTGGTTTCCAGGCGCATACCACCAGCCAGCCTGTCGTCCGTGATCTGCAGTCGGTCATCGAGCACCTGCCGCACGGGCCCGCCGTCCGGGTCACCGGGTTCCGGCCCGCTGGCTTCCAGCAGATGGAACTCGCCGCCATAGTGCGCGCCGCGGAACGTGGTGCTGCCGGCTGCGTGGCGGATGCCGAACGCCGCTTCACCGTTGACCGCGAAGAAACTCGAGTTGGGCATCTCGCCGTCGGGGGTCTGATAGTTCTGCGAGAACCGGCCCGTGCCCATCACGCGCCACGCCTTGTTCGCCCACGAGCCATTCACCAGCGCGGCACCACCAAGCTCGATGTTGCCGCTGCCGCCGTAGACCTCGAGCGCTTCGTTCCGGGTGCTCGAGCCATCCGGGGAATACGACAGCTCCGACGGAATGACGTTCACGACGCCGGAGAGCGCGTCCGACCCATACAGCACGCTGGCGGGACCACGAATCACTTCAATGTGGTCCGCGATGCGCGCGTCGAGCGACGGACCGTCTTCGTCGCTCCACGAGTAGTCCTCGAGACGGCTCCCGTCCGTGAGGACGAGCACGCGCGGGCCGAACAGGCCGCGAATCATCGGCTTCCCGATCTGCTGGCCGCTCGTGACGCTGCGAACACCAGGCAGCTTCGCGATCGAATGCGCGAGCGAAACGTTTCCTTCCTGGTGCACTTCGTCGCCCGACAACACCACACTGGCGAGAGGGGAGTCGCCCTCGGAGATCGGCGTCCGCGTCGCAGTCACGTTCAACGGCTCGACGCGAGCGACGTCCTCCCGCAACGTCACCGACAGCTCGATCGCCGCGCTCGAGACTCTGATGCTCTGCGCCGCCGGCGCGAAGCCGAGGTGCCGCGCTGTCAGCGTGTAGTTCCCTGCCGGCACGTCGCTGAGTAGGAACCTGCCGTCCCGGTCCGTCGTGGCGCCACGTTTCAGCTCGACGATGCTGACCGTGGCTCCGCTGATCGGACGACCGGCGCGGTCGCGAATCTGTCCACTGACCGGTGTTCCGATCGCCGTGGCGATTTCGAAAGGCGCTCCGATCAGGAGGACAATGAGTGCGAGCGAGCGAGCCATGACCGGCATTGGGTTCTACTCCAGTGAGGATTGACTTCGGTGGACCGATCTTACGTTGCCGTCCGTTGCGTCGCCAGACAGTTACGTTGCACGCCCGTTGACCGGCATGGACCAGATGCGGTTCTTGTTCGTTCGCAGCCTGGTTCACCAACGCTTACATGATCAATCGCCCTGGATTCAGCGCCATGTGCGCCGCGATGCTCCTGCTGTCCGCCTGTGCGAGACGGTCGCCTTCGAGCATCATCACGAGAGGCTACGACGCGGGAGTTGCCGCCGCCGTCACTCGGTCGCGGGCAGCGACGCAGTCGTATCGCTCGCTCGATTCGGCCGTCGCCGCGGGCTATCCGCGCGATGTGGCCGACTGCATCGTCCACGCCCATCATGGCGCGATGGGCTATCACCATCTGAACCGTGCGTACGTGGACGCCAAGCTGGACGTCGAGCGTCCCGAGATGCTGCTGTACCAGCGAATGCCCGACGGCACGTACCAGTTGAACGGCATGGAGTTCATCGTGCCGTATCGCTTCTACTCACGCGACTCCGTGCCGCCCGTGCTTTTCGGTCAGAAGCTCAAGCAGGAAGACAACTTCAAGTACTGGTACCTGCACGTCTGGGCATGGACGAAGAACACAGACGGGCTCTTCGCCGATTTCAACCCGTCGGTGACCTGTCCCGACGGCAAGGGCAAGGTGTACACGCCGTCGTCGGAATCACACTGACGAAGGCTCGCCGGTGAGGCGGCATCACCGGACTATTTCTCGTATTCGGCGAACGTCACGGCGTTGCCCGCGGGCTCGCGGACAATGAGCTCGTAGGCGCCGTAGAAGGTCTTGCGCCGCGGCACCACGGGCGCGATGCCCTCGAGTGCCTTCACGATCGCATCCAGGTCCTGCACCTCGATGAACAGGAACGTGCCACGTTGTGGCGAAGCCGCCAGCGGCGGCACGTCGGACGCGACACTGTCTCGCGTCTGATACATGATCTCCACGTTATCGCGCACGAGGATCACGAATCCGAGCCGGCCGTCATGCGGCACTTCGACGGTCTTCTTGAATCCCAACCGATCAATCCAGAAGTCGAGCACGGGCTCGATCGCGTCCACCATCATCACCGGCGTCAGCTTCTGCATTTTCATGGTTTCATCCGCCGTTCATGTTTGAATCACAGAGCGCGCAGCGTGTACGGACCAACACTACTCTGTCGCCGACGGCCCGCGCGCGCCACGATCGATCTGTCGAATGGCGCCCGCGTGATAGGCAAAGTGGACGATCGTCCCGATCATTCCGTTGAGCTCCGCCTCGTCCACCGTGCGCGGCTTCCCCAATGCCTTGAGCAAGTTGTGAGACTCCTCCGCCAACTGTGAGCGCAGCTCTTTCCAGCCGGCATCCGAGACTCGCGTCTTCTTCCAGCTGGCGGTCCAATCGGCATCGTTCCATGGATTCTCGCCCTTGCTCCAGCGATTCATGAGCGAGAGCCCGTAGCGCAGGTGCTCAGCGTGCGCTGCAACCGACGCACCGCCGTTCGTCGTCGCCGACGCAGCGGCCGCCGACAACTTGTCGAGCGACTTGAGGAGACCAGGATCACCGCCGTTGAGCACGTAGGCGCCGCCCCTGGGCGCGCCGTTGATGAGCTCCGAGAAGACCGTCGTGAGTGAGCCCGAGATGTCGCTGGTGTTCATTTCTATCGCCTCGCCGTGAGTGTTGCATCGCATCGGTGTCGCTGAGATTCCAGTCCCTCACCACCAGCGCCTCCACCTCGGCGGCGCGGCCGCCGCGGATACAGTGGGCGGCGCTCGCGCCGTGAAGCTCGCGCCGCGGTCGCATCAGCCAGCGACGCACATCGAGGTCGTGGACGTACATGTCCTTGAGCACCGCGAACACGAACGGGATTGCCGCCCTGCTTGCCGGCGGAAGCGAGTGGTATCGCGAGTGGAGGCAGCGCTGGATCTCGATGTCGCTGACCGCGGGCGGCGTGGGTTGCGTCAACCAACTTCTGAGGTCGCGCGCACTCATGAGCCGACGGATATTCGATTTGCCGCGCATACCAGGTTCCCGAACTTTTGGGGAACCGAAGATACGCCGAAGCCAGTTCGGGCACAATACCCGGCGTCCTGGCCCTTAGTACACGAGTTGAATCGGACTCAGCTCGTACGTGCTACCGGCTCGAGCCGCACGATCGGCGTGGGCTTCCCCTCGCGGTCCTCGATGGCCAGGTAAATGAGCCCGTCGGGGCCCTGGCGCACATCGCGGATCCGGCCTTTGCGTTGCACCACCAGCTCCGTGCTGACGACGCGCCGTCCATCCACCGTGAGACGGACGAGCTGTTCGCCCGCCATCCCACCAGCGAAGAAATTCCCCTTCCACTGGGGAAAGCGATCGCCGGTGTAGATCATCAGGCCCGACGTGCCGATGGACGGCACCCAGACGTGGATCGGCTGCTCCATCCCGTCTCGGTGCGTACCGCTGTGGATCGCCGCGCCAGTCCGGTAGTTCACGCCAAAGCCGATCACGGGCCAGCCGTAGTTCCTGCCCGGCTGGATGAAATTCAACTCGTCTCCGCCCTGTGGACCGTGCTCCGTCGTGAAGACGTCTCCGGTCACTGGGTGAATCACGAGGCCCTGCATGTTGCGGTGGCCGTACGTCCAGATCTCGGGCCGCGCATCCGTGCGATTCACGAACGGATTGTCGGCCGGCACCCGACCGTCGTCGTGCAGCCGGATGGTCTTGCCAAAGTGATTCGTGAGATCCTGCGCCGGATGTGCCTCCAGGTTTCCTGCCGGAGGAACCTGCCGGTCGCCCAGCGTGATGTAGAGGTAGCCTTGGCGATCGAACGCGAGACGCGATCCGTGGTGGCCGCGTCCCGTTGACCAGACCTTCGCCTCGAAGATCTCCTGCACGTCGTTGAGGCAATCGTTCTCGAAGCGCGCGCGCGCCACGGCGGTCGTTCCCTGCAGCGTGTCGGCGCTGGGCTTCGCGTAGCTGAAATAGATGAGGTGATTCGTCGCAAAGTCGGGATGCGGCACAACGTCCAGCAGCCCGCCCTGCCCGCCGACGCGCAGCTTTGGCAAACCCGACACGGGATCGGGAAGGAGTTTCCCGTTGCGTATGATGCGCAGCCGTCCCGGACGCTCCGTGACGAGCATGTCGCCACCGGGGAGGAACGCCATCGACCACGGATTCACCAGGCCTTCGGCGACCGTGACGATCCGGAAGTCGTGCTCCGCCGTGCGAACCACGGCCGCGCTGCCCTGCGGCTGCACCGCGACGTCGGTTCTGGCTGAAGTCGCGCAGGACGCGAGCAGCACGAGGCCGGTAAGCGAAAGCACGGTTTTCATCGGCACACTCCGACAGGTTGGTCTTCCATTATACGGCCCCTGTCAGAGATAACGCAGCCACCACTCCTTGCGTTCGGCCTTGATCCGACCGAACCAGCGGCATGGCCAGTACATGAGCACCACCACGGTTGCCCAGGCCAGGTACACCCCGGGCAACGACACACCGTACCATGCTGGGATGGTTTCGGGAGCCGAGACGACTGGGATGCGACGCAACTCGCCACCCTGCATCAGCGCCAATCCCACGGCTAACGCGTGCACCAGAAAGATGTGGACCACGTAGTAGAAGAGCGGGACACGTCCATAGACCTGCACTACACTGGCAATCCGGCCGCGCGCGTTTTCCGTGAGCGCTAATGCGATCATGAGCGGGCCGAGCGTCATGAGCAGGAACTGAAGCGACGGTGGATACTTGAGCAGGTTCAGGAACGAGGCGACCGTCAGGGCCGGCGTGCGTTGTGGCGACCACGGGAACGGGTTGCCATACCCGTTGAACGCGCGGAGTGCGATGAACGCCGCAGTGGCGGCGACCCCGGCCCACAGCAGCGTCTTCCGTCGCCGCGCCGCATCCCAGCGATACATGTCCGCGATCACGAAGCCGAGCGCCATCACGCCGACCCATGGCACCAGAGGGTAAGCGACGATGAGCTTGCCGGGGATTGCCAGTCCCGGGACGTGGAGGATGTGCCAGAGCGGCGCCAACGCGCCCAGTGACTCTGGTCGAACGCCGTCGAACAGGTTATGCGCCCCGATGAGCAGCAGCGCGATCATGGCGATGAGGGCGTGCGGCAAGCCGACGACGAGCGCCAGGAGCATCATCGAGAGGCCCAGCGCCCAGATGACGATCGCAAAGGCGGGAACGAGCTGAAATCCGAACTGCCAACCAATCGCGGTCACCACGAGCTCGAGGAACAGCAGCCAGATGCCGCGTGTGACGAGAAACCGGCGGACATCCGCAAGAGTGCTGCGCTGTGCCGATATGCCAATACCGATACCCGCCAGCAGGAAGAACCCGGGCGCGCAGAAGTGTGTGATCCATCGCGTCGCGAACAGGGCGGCGCTTCCGCGCGCCAGGTCCTCGGGCCGAATCCGCAGGTTGGTGACGTAGTCACGCACATGGTCGAGCGCCATGAGGATCATGATGCCTCCGCGGACCACGTCGATGGAGGCAACGCGTCGGGTCGTGCCCTGCTCGCTCGCCGGCGCGTACGTCGCTCGCGGCTCGGCGGAAATCGCGGTGTTTGGCATGCACCAATGTATACAAATGATGTAGAGCGCGAGAGGAGGGTTTTACCAGTCAGAGTTTGACGTGTGGGGTATGAGGTGTGCGGTAACGACGTCTGTTCGCCGTGCCCGGACCAAACGGGCCCCATCACGCCCAAACAGGTCACACACCCCAGACTTATTCTGAAGCGTATGCGGCCAAACCTCATTCTTTGCTTGCTGCTCGTCGGCTGCGCGACGACGCCACCGCCAACGAACGCGGATGGCCAGGCGCAGGGCGGACTGCGCGTCGGCGAAGAGCAGCCAGTCCCGGGCACGAGTGCCCACGTGTCGTTCACGCTGGTGGACGGCGATTCGCGCTGCCCAACGGATGTGACCTGCGTCTGGGCCGGAAATGCCGTTGCGGTGCTTGGCGTTCGTGCCGCATCAGGACAGACCAGCTCGTATCGGCTCAACACGACGCTGGACCCGCGCCAGGTCCAACCGGCCGGTCAGCCGTTCGAGATTCGGCTCGACAGCCTGCGCCCACTGCCGCGGAGCGGACAGGCGATCCAGCAGTCTCAATACGTCGCCTACCTCTCGATTCTGACTCGCCCGCCCCAGTAAGTCGCTACGCGCGCCCGGTCTCGTTGATGTCCGATGTCTCGAAGAGCCGCTTCGACGCGCCATTCCGTGCCACCGAGATCATCGCGCGCCCCAGGCGCTCGGTGTCCGTCACGTAGCCCGGGAAAAAGCGTTTGAGCACCGGATAGACCGGCGTCGCGATCGCATAGATCGCATTGTACCATCCCGTTCGCGAGCGGATTCCGTCGAGCGGGATGATCATGCCTGGACGGAACATGTAGGTCGTGGGCGACAGCGCGAGCAATGCGTTCTCGGTGCGTCCCTTGACGCGCGCCCACATCGACCGGCCGCGCTCGGTGCTGTCCGTGCCCTGGCCAGACACGTAGATGAACGTGAGCCGCGGATTGATCTGCACCAGGGCCTTCGCCACGGCGAGCGTGAGATCGTAGGTCACGCGAGAGTACTGCGCTTCCGTGAGGCCCATCGCGGTCACGCCGAGCGAGAAGAAGCACGCGTCGAACCCAGCCAGTTCGTCGCTGTGCTCGGAGAGTTTCGTGAGATCAGGAACGACCAGGTCGCGGAGCTTCTCGTGCCGCTGACCGCTGGGGCTGCGCCCCACCGCCAGGACGCGAGCGATGCCGGGATCCCTGTGGCATTCGCGCAGAACGCCCTGACCGATCATGCCCGTCGCGCCAAAAAGGAGAACGTTCATCGCAATTGGGTTGAGACCGGGATGCAGCGTCAGGCAGAAGCTATCACCTTTGTGTCGTGGACACCGCTGAAGCCGTCGCTCTCATCCGCGACGCCGTGGGACAAGGCGTCGACGTCGGAAGCTGGGCCGATCTCGGCGCGGGGACCGGAACGTTCACGCAAGCGCTGCACGAGCTGTTGCCGGCGGGAAGCAGGATCTACGCGATCGATCGGGATGCCGCCGCGATCGCGAGGGTCAAGCACTGGGCCAGCGAGCACGCTCCCGACGTCGTCGCAAGAGTCGCCGACTTCACCAAACCGACCGACATTCGCGGGCTGTCGCTCCCATCCCTCGACGGAATGCTGCTCGCGAACTCGCTGCATTTCGTCCGCGATGCCACAGCGGTTCTCGCTCGCCTGGTGAACCTCGTTCGTCCCGGCGGCCGCGTCGTCCTCGTCGAATACGACCGCCGCGGCGCGAGCCGATGGGTGCCGTATCCCATTCCGATCGCCGCGCTGCCGTCGTTGGCGTCGCAGACGGGACTCGCGCAGCCAAGCGTCGTCGCTACGCGACCCTCGGAGTATCAGGGGATTCTCTACGTCGCACTCGCCCGCAAGCCCGGCACGTCCCAACTTTGACCGACCGAGCTCCGAACACCACCTGCGTTTCCCACCCCGGCACACGGCCCATGTCCAACCTTCCGAAGCTGCTGATCGCGCTCGTCTCATCCGTGTTTCTGGCCGCGCCCGCCTTCGCGCAGGGTGCGCCGCCACAGGCCGGCTCGAATCAGCCCTACACGATGGAGTACTACTACAAGGTGCAATGGGGGCGGCAGCAGGAGTTCTTGCAACTCTTCCTCAAGAATCACTACCCCCTGCTGCTCAAGCAGGTGGAGGGTGGCCGCATCCTGTCGGTGAAGATCGAGACTCCGGCCAATCACATGACCGAGGAATCGCGCTGGGACTATCGCGTCACGCTGGTTTTCAAGAATTCGACGCTCGCGACGACCGCGAACCCGGACGAAGCTGCG
>DASTVV010000180.1:0-18645 GCA_035758925.1 Gemmatimonadaceae bacterium | reverse complement strand
CGAACGGCAACGCGGCCATGACCTTGGCGGCGGCGTCCGGCTGAAGGTGCCGCAGGGCGTCGGCGATGTCGGCCGAGCGCATCGTAGCAAGCGCTTCCGCCAGCTCGGCGGGATCGCCGTGCAGCAAATACAGCAGCTCGGGGCTGTGCGACGGCGCCGTCGCGGTATGCGCGTCTATCGGGTCTCGTGGCATCGGTGCGGTCATTGGTCGTGTCTCGAACCTGGTCACCGGTGCCTGACTGTGCGATAACTGAACCACGCGCCGAATCGCCGCCGGAGGCTGTCTTGCGCCCGTTGGCTCGACTGCCGAGCCCCAGCGCGTCAGCTTCAGAGAGTGTCCAGGCGCACCATTCTCGTCGTGGACGACGAGCCGCAGATACGACGCGCGGTCCACAACGCCCTCGCCGGCGACGATGCTCGCATCTTCGATGCGGCAACCGGGACGGCCGCGCTCACGTCTGCTGCCTCCGAGCGCCCCGACCTCGTCGTGCTCGATCTCGGACTGCCGGACATGCCGGGGATCGATGTGTGCCGCGAGCTGCGCGGTTGGTCGGAAGCGCCAATCCTGGTGCTGTCCGCACGACATACGGATGACGAGAAAGTCGCGCTACTCGATGCCGGCGCCGATGACTACATGACGAAGCCGTTCAGCGTCGTCGAGCTCCAGGCGCGGGTGCGCGCGTTGCTGCGCCGGTCGAGGGCGGGCGATTCCCAGCCACAGATTCGTTCCGGCGCTCTCGTCATCGATCTGGTGGCCCGGACGGCGTCCGTGCGCGGGCAGCTCGTGCATTTGACGCCGATCGAGTGGGAACTGCTGCGCACGCTCGCCACCAACGCCGGGCGCACGCTGACGCACCGGCAGATCTTCGCCAAAGTCTGGCAGGGCCGCG
Source organism: Gemmatimonadaceae bacterium (assembly GCA_035758925.1). Classification (GTDB taxonomy): domain Bacteria; phylum Gemmatimonadota; class Gemmatimonadetes; order Gemmatimonadales; family Gemmatimonadaceae; genus DASPMP01. Next base: position 17,755 of record DASTVV010000180.1, on the reverse strand, counting down.
CCGCGGGCGACGCGCAGCAATACCTTCGCGTCCACGTCGCGCACCTGCGGCGCAAGATCGAGGAGGACCCGGTGCGACCGCGCCACATCATCACGGAGCCCGGGGTAGGCTATCGCTTCGCCTCGGCCGAGCAGGCGTGACGCGTCCCCCCATTCGGTGGCGCGCCCTGCTGTTCTGGTTGGGCACGCTCGCGGCAGTGACGGCGGTGATGCTGGCCGTACGCGGGAACCTGGACAAGGCGCATGTGACCCTCGTGCTGCTGCTCGTCGTGCTGGGCGCCAGTGCCGTCGGCGGACGCACGGTGGGAGTCGCGGCGGCCATCGCGTCCTTTCTGGTGTTCAACTGGTTCTTCCTGCCGCCGTATTACACGTTCGTCATCGCCAATCCACTCGACTGGCTGGTCCTGGTCGCGTTTTTGATCACCGGTCTGGTGGCCGCTCAGCTGCTCTACCGCGCGCAGGAGGAAGCCCGGATCGCGCGCGAGCGCTCGGTGGAAGTCGACCGGCTGGCGACGCTCGGAGCCGAGACATTGAGTGTTGGAAGCGCCGAGGCATCCCTCGCGGCAGTCACCACCGTCATTCGCAACTCGACGGGCGCGGCGAAATGCGAGGTGCATCTGCGAGGCGCCCAGCACAGCGCGCTGGTCGACTGGGTGCTCGCGACCGGCAACGCGGCGGCCCAACAGCAGGATGGCACCGTGCACTTGCACTCCGCGCGACCAACCGAAGCGGAGCTGCGCGCACTCGAGACAGGCGTGGTGCTGGCCCTGCTCCTGCCTCTCCAGGCCCGCGAACGCGTCGTGGGTGTACTGCGCGTGGAGAGCCCGCAGGGGCTGCGCCTGGATCCCGCGCGGTGGCGTTTTCTGGACGCCATTTCCTACTACGCGGCGCTCGCGGTCGAGCGGGCGCAGCTCGTCGCGGATGCCGAACGGTCGGAGGCCCTGCGCGAAACCAATCGGCTCAAGGACGCCCTGCTGGCGTCGGTGTCGCACGATCTGCGAACGCCCCTCACGACGATCAAGGCGTTGGCGCACGATCTCAGTGCACTGGGGGACGAGCGCTCGGAGATCATCGAGGCCGAGGCGGACCGGCTCAATCGCACCGTGGAGGACCTGCTCGATCTGTCACGGCTGAACGCCGGGGCGCTCCAGGTGCGCGCCGAGATCAACTCGGTCGATGACCTCCTGGGCGCGCTCGTCCAACGCGTCGAGGGATCGGTGGGACCCCATCGTCTCGTCGTGTCCCTGCCGCCAGAGGCGCCCCTGCTACTCGGCCGCTTCGACCTCGTACACTCGCTTCGCATCCTGGCGAACCTCGTCGAGAACGCGGCGAAGTACTCGCCCCCCGATCAGCCGATCGAGATCGGCGTCGCGCGCCACGGCAGTCATGTCGCCGTCGGTGTGTCCGACCGCGGACCCGGGGTGACACTCGGCGAAGAGGAGCGGATTTTCGACGCGTTCTATCGCTCGTCGTCGGTGCCGGACGTCGGCGGGGCCGGACTCGGCCTCTCGATCGCGCGACGACTCGCGGAAGCCCAGCAGGGTTCGCTGGAGTACGGTGCGCGCCCGGGCGGAGGCAGCGTGTTCACACTGCGCCTCCCAGCCGTGGACGAAACGGCCTTAATGAAATCTTAGCGCCCCACCGGCGCTTCTTTGTGCCCTCTCCACGCGGGGACTGGTAGCGTTACCCGCAACGGCGTTCATGCGTTTGCAGCGCTTTTTGGGTTGCGGGATGCCCTAGGTCCACAAGGCAATTCCCTAACCGCGTAGGCGCCGGTTTCGATAAGGCGCAAACCAGCGTGTGTGCGGGCCAGGAGGCTCCCCATGTACGACGTGCTTTACGTTGCCGGCACCATCGCGTTCTTCGCGCTGATGCTCGCGTACGTCCGCGGCTGCGAGAGGCTCGGCAAGGACGGGACGTCCGCCGAGGACAAGTCATGACACTCGAATCCCTGATCGGCCTTGTCGTGACGCTTCTGGCCCTCGTCTACCTCGTGGTCACGCTGCTCAGACCGGAGAAATTCTGATGACCGCGAATGGCTGGCTCCAGATCGTGTTCTTCGCGCTCTGCGTGCTGCTCGTGGCGAAGCCGCTCGGGATCTACCTCGTGCGCGTGTACGACGGCACACTCAAGTGGCTCGCGCCAGTCGAGCGCGCGATCTATCGGGTTAGCGGCGTCGATCCGGACGAGGATCAGCACTGGACGCGCTACGCCGCCGCGATGCTGTTGTTCAGCGTCGCGTCGATGTTGCTGACCTACGTCGTGCTGCGGATCCAGCACGTGCTGCCGCTCAACCCCGCCAACATGCCGGCCGTTCCGGATCGGCAGGCGTTCGAGACGTCGGTGTCGTTCACCACCAACACGAACTGGCAGTCGTACAGCGGGGAGTCGACGATGTCGTACTTCTCGCAGATGACGCAGCTCGCGTTTCACAACTTCCTGTCCGCAGCCGTCGGCATGGCCGTCGCGGTCGCGTTCGTGCGCGGCATCGCGCGGAAGAGCGGCGGCAAGATCGGCAACTTCTGGGTGGACACGGTGCGCGGCACGCTGTACGTGCTGTTGCCGCTCTCGCTCATCGTCGCTCTCATCTTCGTGCAGCAGGGCGCCATCCAGAACTTCAAGCCGTATCTCGACGTCACGACTCTCGAAGGCGCCAAGCAGACCATAGCCATGGGTCCGGTCGCGAGTCAGTCGGCGATCAAGCAGCTGGGCACCAACGGAGGCGGGTTCTTCAACGCCAACGCGGCGCATCCGTTCGAGAGTCCCACGCCGTGGAGCAACTTCTGGTCGATGTTCACGATCTTCATGATTCCGGGTGCGCTGACATACTTGCTCGGCCGGATGGTGAAAAAGCAGGCGCACGGCTGGGCTGTCCTGAGCGCGATGTTCGTGCTGTTCGCGGCCGGCGTGACCGTGGCGTACTGGTCCGAGGCGCGCGGCAATCCGATCCACGCCTCGCGCGGCGTGGACGTGGTCGCGAGCGCGACGAATCCGGGCGGCAACATGGAGGGCAAGGAGGTCCGCTTCGGCATCGCCAACTCGGCGCTCTACGCCACCGTCACCACAGATGCGTCCTGCGGCGCGGTCAACGCGATGCACGACTCCTTCACCGCACTCGGCGGCCTGGTGCCACTGGCGAACATCCAGCTCGGTGAGGTCGTGTTCGGCGGCGTCGGGGCTGGCCTGTACGGAATGCTGGTGATGGTGGTGCTGACGGTCTTCATCGCCGGGCTGATGGTGGGTCGCACGCCGGAGTACCTGGGCAAGAAGATCCAGTCGCGCGAGGTGCAGATGGCGATGCTGTATGCGCTGGTGTTTCCCGCGGCGATCCTGACGCTGACGGCCATTGCGTCCGTCACTGCTCCGGGACTCACGGGGTTGAACAACGTCGGACCACACGGGTTGTCCGAGATCCTCTACGCATTCACCTCCACGGCAGGCAACAACGGCAGCGCGTTCGCCGGGCTCACCGGCTCCACGTACTTCTACAACACGCTCCTCGGCGTGAACATGCTCGTCGGCCGCTTCGCGATGATGGTGCCCATGATCGCCCTGGCCGGGTTCCTGGCTGAGAAGAAGATCGCGCCGGAATCGGCTGGAACGTTCCCCGTCACGTCACCGCTGTTCGTGACGCTGCTCATCGGCGTGATCCTCATCGTGGGCGCGCTGACCTTCTTTCCCGCACTCGCCCTCGGGCCGATCGTCGAGCACTTCTCGATGCAGGCCGGACGGTTGTTCTGATGATCGCCGCGCCGGGCCGGAAAAGCGTTAGCACGGACAAACGCGGATACTGCACAGACACACGCAGACCCGGTGAAGACGCGAGCACTGACCAACACAGACACTGCACTGACGAACACCGAGGCCGTCAGCGTTTGTCGGGGCTGTGTCAACGCTGGTCAGGTCGCCCGGGGCTTTCTGTCGTTGGTGTAAAGAATCCGCTCGCACCGCGGCTTGGGACCAAAGTGGAGCAGCAGCGCCACCTCGATCCCGGTGCCGCGCAGATAGTTCATGACTTGCTTCCGGTCCGCATCACTGAGCGCCTGAGATGCCTTGATCTCGAGCAGCACTCTTCCCTCGACGAGGAAGTCCGCTCGGAAGTGACCGACCTTCTCGCCGCCGTACCATACGTCGATAGGGACTTCGCGCTCGAATTCAACTCCTGCCCGTCGCAGCTCCAACGCGAGGGCATTGCGATACACCGACTCCAAAAAGCCAAACCCGAGCGCATCGAAGACCCTGTAGAACAGTCCGATGACGAGGTCCGTGAGCCAGCTATGAAGGTACCTCGCGTCGGTATGCTGGCCCGGTTTCCCGGCTCTGGTTTGTGCCTCGTCAGCGTCGGTCAGTGCCTTGTCGGTATTGGTCAGTGCTGTAGGGTCTTGCATCGTCCCGCGTAAGTCTGTGCTGACGCTTTCCAAAGACCGCCACCGAATTTCATCACGCCGGACCGAATCATGAGCTCCAAACGACACAACCTCTTCGACCCTCGGATCGTTCAGGGGGCCATTCGCCAGGCATTCGCGAAGTTGAATCCGCGCCACATGGTCCGGAATCCGGTGATGTTCATCGTGCTGGTGGGCAGTGCGCTCACCACGCTCGTCCTGGCGCGCGACATCGCGACGGGGCGCGGCGACATCGGCTTCACGGTTCAACTCGCCCTGTGGCTCTGGTTCACCGTTGTCTTCGCGAACTTCGCGGAGGCGATGGCCGAGGGGCGCGGCAAGGCCCAGGCGGACGCCCTCCGCGCCACTCGGACGCAGACGCACACCAAGCGCCTCGCCGACGCCGCGGATCACTTGTCCTCAGAGTTGGTGCGAGCCGATGCGCTGCGGCGTGGCGATGTCGTGCTCTGCGGCCCCGGTGACGTGATCCCGAGCGACGGCGAGGTCATCGAGGGCGTGGCGTCGGTGGACGAATCCGCCATCACGGGTGAATCCGCGCCGGTCATCCGCGAGTCAGGCGGCGATCGCTCCGCGGTGACCGGCGGCACCAAGGTGTTGTCCGACTACCTCGTCATCCGGATCGAAGCCAATCCGGGCGAGACCTTCATCGACCGGATGATCGCACTCGTCGAGGGTGCCGTTCGGCAGAAGACGCCCAACGAGATCGCGCTCACGATCCTCCTCTCCGGTCTCACGATCATCTTCCTCTTCGCGGTCGTCACCCTCAAGCCGTTCGCGATCTACAGCGGAGGCGACGCCACGACGCCGGTCCTGGTTGCCCTGCTGGTCTGTCTCATCCCGACGACGATCGGCGGCCTGCTCTCGGCCATCGGCATCGCGGGGATGGATCGCATGATCCAGCAGAATGTGATCGCGATGAGTGGCCGCGCGGTAGAGGCGGCCGGGGATGTCAACACCCTGCTGTTGGACAAGACCGGGACCATCACGCTCGGCAATCGCCAGGCGGTGGAGTTCGCGCCGATGCCAGGCGTCGATCTCGAGATGTTCGCCGATCGCGCCCAGCTCGCGTCGCTGCCTGACGAGACCCCCGAAGGCCGCTCGATCGTGGTGCTCGCGAAGGAGCGCTTCGGCCTCCGCGGCCGCACCCTGAGCGACGGGACGAACATGGTGACCGTCGGTGCCAGCACCGCTGTCGCGCACCACATGGAGTTCGTCCCCTTCTCGGCCGCTACGCGCATGAGCGGCGTGAACGCCGAGGGCATGTCCCTGCGCAAGGGCGCCGCGGACGCGATCGCGAAATGGGTCCGCGAGTCGGGCGGCCAGATCCCGGAACGGATGAACGAAGTCGTACAGCGCGTCGCCCGCGAAGGCGGCACGCCGCTCGTCGTCGCGGAAAAGCACAACGGCGGCGCGCGCGTCCTCGGCGTCATCTATCTCAAGGATGTCGTCAAGGGCGGCATGCGCGAGCGCTTCGACCGCCTCCGCGCCATGGGTATTCGCACGGTGATGATCACCGGCGATAACCCGCTCACCGCCGCGGCCATCGCCACGGAGGCGGGCGTCGACGACTTTCTGGCCGAGGCAACGCCTGAAGACAAGATGGCGCTGATTCGGCGCGAGCAGGCCGGCGGCAAGCTCGTCGCCATGACTGGCGACGGCACGAACGACGCGCCGGCCCTCGCGCAGGCAGACGTCGGCGTGGCAATGAACACCGGCACGCAAGCGGCGAAGGAAGCCGGGAACATGGTGGACCTGGATTCCAATCCCACGAAGCTCATCGAGGTCGTGGAGATCGGGAAGCAGTTGCTCATGACGCGCGGCGCGCTGACGACGTTTTCCATTGCCAATGACGTCGCCAAATACTTCGCGATTATTCCAGCCATCTTTGTAGGGACATATCCCGCTCTACAGGCGCTCAACATCATGCGCCTGCACTCCGCACAGTCGGCGATCCTGAGCAGCGTGATCTTCAACGCGCTGATCATCATCGCGCTCATTCCGCTGGCGCTCCGCGGCGTTCGATATCGGCCGGCGCCGGCCGCGCTGATTCTGCGGCGCAACCTCTTCATCTATGGCTTTGGCGGACTCGTGGTCCCGTTCGTCGGCATCAAGCTGATCGACGTGCTCCTCGTGGCGCTGCGGCTGGTTTCGTGAGGCCATCCATGCTGAAAAAGCAACTACGTCCAGCGATCGTTCTCACCCTCGTGCTCTGCGTGGTGACTGGATTCGTCTACCCGGGCGTCGTAACAGGACTGGCGCGGATTCTCTTTCCGCGACAAGCCGACGGCTCACTCGTCACGGTTGACGGCCACGTGGTGGGCAGCGCGCTCATCGGGCAGACGTTCACGCAGCCCTACTACTTCCACTCGCGGCCTTCCGCGGCGGGCGCCGGCTACGACGGCACCGCATCCGCGGGCAGCAACAAGGGTCCCACGGACGCGAAGCTCGATACGCTGATCACGGCGCGTGTGGACACGGCAGTCCTGCAGGGTGCCACCAAGGGCGCCGTGCCCAGCGACATGGTCACCGCCAGCGGGTCGGGGCTCGATCCGCACATCTCACCGGCGAATGCTCAGCTCCAGGTGGCGCGCGTCGCGGCCGCCCGCGGCGTGGCAGCCGACGCCGTCATGAAGCTCGTGGAAGCTCGCACGGAGGGCCGCCAATTCGGCTTCTTCGGCGAGCCACGAGTGAACGTCCTCCTCCTCAACATCGCGCTCGACAGCGCGTTCGGCAGAAAAGACAGGTGACCATCCGTGCAGGCGTTCTCGCGATGGCCCTTGGTGTGCCCATGCATCTCGCGGCCCAGGTGCAGAAGGACTCCGTCGCGGCACCTCGAGCCACGGCAGACTCCGGCACTCCTCCGTGGCAGTACGGCGCGTATGCCGCAATCCCGTATCTCGGCGCGCCGAACGAGCCGGACAACCATGTCTGGCGCAGTCGCGGCACCACCTTCGTCCTCAACGGCCTTCAGCTCGACATGGCCAACGCGTACGTGAGGCGCGCAGCTGCCGCGAACTCCCGTCTCGGGATGGAGTTCACGCTGCAGGCCGGCATCGACACGCGGGTCTTCGGATTCTCGGCAACCGCGCCCAACATCCACGGCTGGCGCACGCTGCGACAGTTCGGCCCCACGAACGTATCGTACCTCGCGCCGGTCGGGAACGGCCTGACGCTACAGGGCGGCATCTTCGGCAGCTACATCGGCTACGACGCCCTGTACGCCAAGGACAACCTCAACTACACGCGCCCGTGGGGCGCCGACTACACGCCGTATTTCATGCTCGGCGCGAACGCGCAGTATCCGTTTGGCTCGAAGGTCACGGGGACGCTGCTGCTCGTGAACGGCTACTGGCATCTGGCGCGGGCCAACAACGTCCCGAGCACCGGTGGACAGATCGCCTACAAGCCGATGGACCACCTCACGATCAAGCACACGGTGCTCTACGGTCCGCACCAGTCGAGCACTGCGCTCGAGTTCTGGCGCGTGCTGTTCGACAACATCGCGGAGTGGAGAACCGATCGGGTGGTTGTGGCGCTCGAGTACTTCGTCGGCGCAGAGAAGGTGGACTCCACCGGCACGCCCGGGACGGTCTGGATGTCGGCGCAGCTGCCGATGCGCTATACGTTCAATCCGCATGTGACCCTGGCGTTCAGGCCCGAGCTGTACTGGGACCCGGACGGGCGTACGACGCTCGCCCGCCAAAGCGTGAAGGCCACCACAGCCACACTGGAATTGCGGCAGCCGTCCGGCGCGTCGAACGTGATCCTGCGGCTCGAGCACCGCCTCGACGGGTCCCGCGGGCCCGATGGCGGGTTCTTCAGGGATGGCGCCGGCCAGCTCGTGCCGACTCAGAACCTGTTCATCGCGGCGCTCCTGCTGAACTACGACGGCAAGTCGCATGACTGAGTCCGCTCATAGCCCGCGTCGGCGGGCCAATAAGACCCTGCGGCGCATCGGTGGGCGCGCTATCGTCCTGACATGACCGATGAGCCGCGCGTGGCTCCACCAGTCGAAAGCGAGACGGTGGCCGCGCCCGCGCTTCCAGAGCGCCGGGCGCAGCCGCGTCCGCCGGGCACGGGACAGGAAGACTTCCTCCAGCTCGTTCAACAGCGCGAGCGCGGCAAGCTCAAGGTCTACGTCGGCTCGGCCGCGGGCACCGGCAAGACGTACCGCATGCTGCAGGAGGGCAACGACCTGCGGCGCCGAGGCGTCGATGTGGTCGTCGGCTTCCACGAAACGCATGGACGCGCCGACACCGAAGCACAGGTGGATCAGCTCGAGATCGTCCCACGCAAGAAGATCTCGTATCGGGGCGTGACGCTCGAGGAGATGGATGTCGACGCCGTCATCGCGCGCAAGCCGACGGTCGCCGTGGTCGACGAGCTGGCGCACACGAACGTGCCCGGCGCCGGACGACTGAAGCGGTGGGAGGACGTCATGACGATCCTCGACGCCGGCATCAACGTCATCTCGGCCGTCAACGTCCAGCATCTGGAATCACTCAACGACGTGATTCAGGAGGCGATCGGGGTCACCGTGCGCGAGACGGTGCCGGACTGGGTGGTGGCGTCCGCGGACCAGCTGGTCAATCTCGACATCCCCGCGGAGGATCTCCGTCAGCGGTTGCGCGAGGGCAAGATCTATCCAAAGGACAAGATCGAAACGTCGCTGGCGAATTTCTTCACCGAGGAAAACCTGTCGACGTTGCGCGAGCTGGCACTTCGCGAGGTAGCCAGCTCGGTGGAGCGTTCGCGTGAAGCCATCGCGCAACGTGAAGCTGGCGCCGCCACCGCGGACCGGACCGGCAAGAGCGCGGTGGATCGCGTCCTGGTGGCCATGTCCAGCAATCCTCCCTACACCGCCATGCTTCTGCGCAAAGCGAGCCGGATCGCCGGCCGGCTCAACTCCGATTGGTATTGCGTGTACGTGCAAACACAGGAGGAGCGGGCCGATCGCATCGATACCGCGATCCAGCGCAAGCTCGTTGACAACATTCAGATGGCTCAGCGGCTCGGCGCTGAAACCGTGAAGCTCGTCGGCGAGGACGTCGCGGACGAATTGTGCAGGTTCGCGAAGGACAATGGCGTGACGCTCATCATCGCCGGACAATCCCGCCGCTCCGCCTGGGACAAGTGGCGACGCGGCTCGGTGACTGACGCGCTCGTCCACAACAGGTTTGGCCTGGACGTGCTCATCGTGTCGCTCAAGGAAAAGGCCGAACCATGAGAGTCAGCCAGCGACTCTATCTCGCCGTACTGCCTGCCGTGCTTGGCGTGTTGCTGGTTGCGGCGCTTGCGTACTGGGGTCGCTACGCGCGCGCGATCCCGGAAGTTGTACTGCTCATCGCCGCCGTCGCCTCCATCGCCTCGCTTATCATGGCGTGGCGCAATACCCGCTATGTCGCGCAGCGCATCGAGCGGCTTGCCGGCGGCACACCGCAGCGGCATCGCGTGACCGACGAGTTGGAGACGATCGAACGCGTCGTGGACAAGCTCAGCAGCGAGGTTTCGGTCGCTCGCGAGGCGGGTGCCGAGCACGAGCGCGCGGCGTCCGCCCGCGTATCTGAATACGCCAACCTGTTGGCCGAGACGTCCGCCGCTGTCGCGCGCCGACTCGACGACGTCCGGCTGCCGTTGCACATCCTGCTCGAGAATCGCTTCGGCGATCTCAACGACAATCAGGAAGAGATGCTCGCGGCGGCCAGGCGGGCCACCGAGGAAGCCGAGGCCGAGCTTCAGAAGCTCCGCGAGATCGCGCTCCTGGACCGTGGCGCCCTCGAGCTCCGCAAGGACTCGATCCGACTCGCCGACATGATCACCTCCCTGATGCCGACGCTCAAGGCACGCGCCGAGCGGGAGAATGTGAACCTGGAGCTCAACATCGCGCCCGCGTTGCCGCGCATTCTCGGTGACCCGATGCGGATGCGGGAGGCGCTGGCACTGCTGCTGGGGCATCGCATCGAGCACACGCCTCCCGGCGACACGGTGCATATCGACGTCGAGTACGACCGCAAGGCGATTCGCATCACCGTGACGCACGCGCCGCTGCCGGCCCTGGGAGCCGAAGAACTGCTCGCGCGTCGCCTCACCGAGGCGCACGGTGGGCGAATCGAGACTTCGGGGAACAGCACGGAGATCACCCTTCCCGTGCATGCGCTCACCGGAGAGATGCGCGCGGTGGGCTGAGCTTACTGATTCGCGGTTGAGCGCCGGAGAAGTCCACTGACTCACGTCGAGAGCCACGGCACCCAGGATCGAGAGATGCCTGAACAGGGAAACGTCGCTGGTGTCGACTCAATCCGATGGCCTCGTACTCGAGCTGTGCACACAGTACCACGAGTTTACTCGAGCTCCCAGCGACTTTTACTGCGGTGTCACACACTTTTTAGCGGCGGTAACTGGGATTTACCTGGTATCGACGCCGGGTTTCACCGGGCCCGGCGGCGACATCGCCGGGGGTTTGCCGGGAAATGCCGCCTGCCTCGCGTTCAATCACGTAGGCCCAACGGGCGATTCGCCCTGGCTGATCGCTCACTTTCACCGGGATGTGCTGCAGGTTTACTGGGCTCCAACGCTCGTTAGTGGGGGGTAGACGGCGAGACTGCCCAGTGGCGCATGGAACATCTGCACGGGTCGCGCGCGCCTCTTGGGATCGACTACCACGGAAAATCGGTCGCAGCGTACTTCTGCTCGTCCAGCAGAACCGCGCCGAAGAGCTACTCCCTCCCGAACTGCGCGCGAAGTTCTCTCTTTGCTTGTTGAAGCACTCGTCGCTGGTCAGGTCTCAACACGGTGCCCGCTCGATTGATGTAGAACGTCAGCATCGACATCGCCGACTGATACGGCGTTCCCTTGCGCCGGCGGCTGAGTTCGGCGGATCGCTTGAGCGACGCCGCTATCCTGCGCGGATCCTTCCAGGTGAAGACGCGCGCTTGGAGGTCCAGCGCATTGCTGTGCGCTGTCACCTCGGCTGACCACCGTCGCGCCGACACGCGTTTCGCGACGCGCCGGCGTCGACCGGCGTCAGGCCGCGCGCGGCGCCTTCGCGGCCTCTTTCGCCCGGCGTTCATTGCGCATCGCGGCGAGGGCCGCGCCAATCCTGCCCAGCCGCTCACCAAGGTTGCGCGCGGTGAGGAGCTCCGGCTCCGTCGGCCGTCGTGATCCGTCGAGGCCCGCCAGGGTACTGGGACCGTACGGCGACCCGCCCTGTCCTTCGACGGTGAGGATATGGGCATTCTGGCCGTACGGCGTTCCAACGAACACCATGCCGAGGTGAATCATTGGGATGAGCGACGTGACGATCGTCGTCTCCTGACCGCCGTGAATCGTGGCCGTACTCGTGAACACGCCCGTCGCCTTGTCCTCCAGCTCGCCGTTGAGCCACAGCGAACCGGTCGAATCGATGAACTGCTTCATCTGCGCGGTCATGTTGCCGTAGCGCGTCGGCGTGCCCCAGGCGATGGCATCGGCCCAACGCAGATCGTCCAGTGTCACGACGGGCACGTCCTTCTGGGCTTCCTGGGCCTGACTGTACGCCGTCTGGCCGATCAATGCCTTGCGCGCTTCCTCCAGCTCGGCGATGCGGCGCAGGCGGACTTCGTTGGCGGGGTCCTGTCGAGCGCCCTGCTCGACGGCGCGCGCCAATGCGAAGACGTGTCCGTAAGTACTGTAGTAGGCGATCAGAACCCTGCTGCCCATCGCATCGTCCCTCCGATGTTCAGCAAGGGGGCAACTCCGGTGCCCTGCCGCACCCACTATCCGGCTGTGATTCTCCGCTCGATGCGAATGTCCTTCGCGCCGGCGCGAACGCCGAACGCCACGCTGAGCCCGAAAAGGATTGCCGTTCCGGGCCCGATCAGCGGAAGAAACGTGAGGAGCGATGCCACCGCCCAGGCGCCGAGCCCGGCAATGATGGGAGCTTTGATGGTCTGGGCTGCATCTACGAACTTCAGCCGCTCGCGCACGAACTTGCGAGCCGCGATGTAACCGAACGCCGCCGCGGCGATCGTCGCCGCCAATGCAAGAAGGTCGAACACGGGCCTCTCCTGTTGAGCCTCTGAACGGGTCGTACGCCTCGCGGAGACCGGAGTTTCACGTGCAATCCGCACTGGTCGTACGTGCAAGACAGACATAGCTTTGCGTGTTCCCCATCGCCATCCTCCGTCCCGCTGGAATGTTCACGCTTCGCATCTCACGCCACGACAAGAGCGACCAGGTGCTGGCAGAGTGCCAGAGCCTGGTCGTGCCCGCGCGCGGCGAGGTTCTGCAGCTGGACACGACCGATCGCAATGGGGAGATGACGCGGCCCAGCACCATGTGGCGCGTCGTGGCGGTGACGCTCCACGTTCCATCGCTCGCGTCCATTGGTCCAAAGGACGGGTCGCCGCTCAAGGTCCAGCTCGTCGAAGTGACGGTCCTCCCGGACGTCGCCGTGCTTCACGAACTGTCCAGCGCGGCGCAGGAGATCCTGTCCGAATCACGGATGTAGCCGTGGTGCCGGACGCCGGAATGACCGATCGCGCTGCTGACGCGACCACCTCTCCCTACATACGTACCACGTCCCTTCCGCCGCACCTGGCGGATTGGCAATTGCCGCCGGAATGGTCGTGGGGCGCGGAGGGCGTGTTTTTCGAGCATCGACATTATCAGGAGATCGTGGACGCACTTGGACGCTCCCTTTCGCTGGTGAGCGTCCCCGAAGCGTCGCATGCCGGGTGGCTCGAATCCGAAGCGCGGCATCTCGCCCATCGCAACCATCCGGCGATTCCAACCACTTATCACTACTGGGCGACCTACGGCGTGTCGCGGCGGGGGCCGGGATATCTGCGACGCTGGATTGCCGGCGAGACCATCGGCTCGCGCATCGCGCGCGCCGGCCCCGACGACGTCCAGGGGATGCTGCGACTGCTTCGCGACGTCGGCTCGTCGCTGAGCTATCTGCACGACGGCGGACAGGTGCACGGCAGCGTCTCACCGGAAACCGTCTGGACGACGCCGATGGGACGCATCTGGTTGCTCGGTTGGCAGTGGGCAGTTCCGCTGGTCGACGTGCCGGATCGATTGACGCCGTCCGCCGAATACGCGCCCGGCCCACTCGAGTGGCAAAACGATGTGTGGCGTCCGAGTCCGGCCTCCGACCAGTGGCAGCTGGCGGCGCTCTGCTTCACCGCGCTCACTGGCGAGGCCCCGCCAAGGTCCAACGCACCGCCACTCGCGCTGGTGCGCCCGGACGTTCCAAAACGCCTCGCGGCAGTCATCGACAAGGCGTTGTCGGCCAAGCCGGAAGATCGGTATGCGACGGTGACGGCGATGCTGCGCGCTGCCGACCGCGTGGTCGGTGGACGGTCGCAGGTCATCACCAGCGGCGAGATCTGGGTATCCGGGACGCACGACACCGAAGAGATGCGTCTGCGCTGGGCTTCCGGCGACGACTACGACGTGCTCGCGAAGATCGGTACGGGCTCATTCGGATCCGTCTGGCGCGTGAGGGATCTATCGCTGGGACGCGAGGTGGCGCTCAAGCTGCTCCATCCGCACGTCGCCCGCGACCAGCGAACGGTCACGCGGTTCCGGCGCGAGGCGCAGCTCACGGCGCAGCTCGCCCACCCTGCCATCGTTCCGATCTACGATTTCGACAGTCGCGGCGATGTGTCCTGGTATACGATGGAGCTCGCCGAGGGCGGATCGGTGGCGGACCTGGTGAAGCGATCGGGCCCGCGCGCGCTGCATGAGATCGCGCCGCAGGTGGACGCCGTGCTGGATGCGCTGATGTCGGCGCACGCCATTGGCGTGATCCACCGCGACCTCAAGCCGGAGAACGTGCTCATCGACCGGTATCGCCGGTGGCGGATCGCAGATTTCGGCATTGCCAACATCTCCGGCGAGGAGGCGGCCGGTGCGTCTGGTACGCCCGCGTTCGCCGCGCCCGAGCAACTGCTGGGCGAGGCGCAGGACGCAGCCGCGGATCTCTTCTCGTTCGCCGCAGTGCTCTATTTCGTGCTCACGGGGCGGGCACCGTTCGGCGAGGGAGAGACGCCGGCGATCCTCGCGCGGATGCTTGGGGAGCGAGTCGACGTCGAAGCGCTGGATGCGGAAATCGCGCGTTTCCTGCTGCGTGCGATGTCGCCGCGCTCCACGGATCGGTTCGCCGATGCGGCGGAGATGCAGGCGGCGTGGCGCGACGCCGTGCGGAAGGTGCTCGATCGTGAGCAGGAGATGCCGTGGTGGCGACGGTTCTTCTCCGGCGAGCACCAGAGGCCGACGGGGGTTGACGGATAGTCAGATTGACAGGTTGCCTGGTTGACAGGTTGTCCGGAGCCCGCGCATCGAACGATGATTTGTCGCGAACCCGACAACCCGACAACCCGACAACCCGACAACCCGACAACCCGACAACCCGACAACCGGCTTGGCCGCCGAGCCGCTATCGTTCTCGCCAATGGCTCTCGCAACGACCAACCCAGCCACCGGCAAGCGGCTCGAGGAATTCGACGAGCTGACCTCCGCCGAGATCGAGCGGCGTCTTCGCAGGGCGCACGACGTCTTCCCAACCTGGAGCCACACGCCGCTCGAGGATCGAGCCAGGATCGTCGCGCGTGCAGGACAGTTGCTCGACCAGCGCAAAGAGGAATACGGGCGGCTGATGACGCTCGAGATGGGAAAGCTGTTCGCGGCCGCGCGCGAGGAGGCCGCCAAGTGTGCCGCCGGATGCCGCTACTACGCGGAGAACGCGAAGCAGATCCTCGCGGACGAGCCCATCGCCACCGGCGACGAATACGGATACGCCGCATTTCATCCGTTGGGCGTGGTCCTGGCGATCATGCCGTGGAACTTCCCATTCTGGCAGGTGATCCGATTCGCGGCGCCCGCGCTGGTCGCCGGCAATGTCGGCCTGCTGAAGCACGCGTCCAATGTTCCGCAGTGCGCGATGGCGCTCGAGCAACTGTTCCGCGACGCCGGCGCACCTGATGGCGTGTTCCAGACGCTGCTCATTGGCTCCGAGGCCGTGGGCCAGATCGTCGCCGACCGGCGGGTCGCGGCGGTGACACTCACGGGCAGCGAAGGCGCGGGCAGCCACGTCGCCAGCAACGCCGGACAGCACCTCAAGAAGACCGTGCTCGAGCTGGGCGGAAGCGATCCATTCATCGTGATGTCGAGCGCCAATATCGAAAAAGCCGTCGCTACGGCTGTGAAGGCGCGCATCATCAACAACGGACAGTCGTGCATCGCCGCCAAGCGGTTCATCGTGCACGACAGGATCGCCAGCCATTTCGAGGACCAGTTCAGCATTGCCATGGCGGGACTGAGGGTTGGCGACCCGATGGCTGAGGCGACGCAGGTGGGACCGCTCTGCAGCCGGCAGGTCGCCGACGACCTGGAGTTGCAGGTGAACGCGACGGTGAAGGCCGGCGCGAAGGTGCTGACCGGTGGAAAGCGGATGGACTGCCCGGGTTTCTTCTTCGAGCCCACCGTCCTCTCCGACGTTCCGATCGATTCCCCGGGTTACCGCGACGAGCTGTTTGGCCCCGTGGCGTGCCTGTTTCGGGCTCGGGACGCGGAGGACGCGGTGCGCATCGCCAACGACACCCGGTTCGGACTCGGCGCCGCGGTGTGGACCTCCGATCGGAACGAAGCGAGCTACTTCGCGCGCGAGTTACAGGCAGGCACCGTGTTCGTGAACGGCATGGTGGCGTCGGATCCGCGATTCCCGTTCGGCGGAGTGAAGGCTTCCGGCTATGGACGTGAGCTGAGCTCGTTCGGACTTCGCGAGTTCGTCAACATCAAGACAGTTCGCGTGTTCGGTCTGGGCACGGGCGACCAGACGGGGTCGACGCTGTCGGAATGAGCGTGTCGGTGGGCGGCCCGCTCAACGAGGATGAGCGGCGATCGCTCGCCGCCGTGTGCGATGCATTACTCCCGAGCCTCGAGCCGGGTGAGGGTGATTCCGCGCGACTGTTCCGACTCGGCGCCACGGACGTGGCTCTCGTGCAATCGGTGGAACGCGCCATGGGCGTACTCAGCGCCAGGCAGCTGCAGGAGTTGCGTCTCTTCCTGCGACTGCTGGACAGCACGCCGTTCATGCTTGTCTCGGCGGGTAAAGCGTCCGGCATCACGAGGATGTCGGCGGCGGAGCGCGAGAAAGCGCTCCTGGCGTTGGCCAACAGCCCGTTGCCCCAACTCCGCACCGGATTTCAGGCGCTCAAGCGACTCGCGACGTTCCTGTTCTATTCCGTCCTTGGGCCTGATGGATCCAATCCCACATGGCCCGAGATCGGCTACGACGTGCCGACGCCGGTTCCGGGAAACAGCGCGCTGACGCTGACGCGCATCACCCGGCCAACGACGCTCGACGCCGATGTGTGCGTCATTGGCTCGGGCGCTGGCGGCGGCGTGGTTGCCGCGCGGCTTGCCGAGACGGGACGTACCGTCGTCGTGCTCGAAGCGGGTTGCGCCGATCTTGCCGCAGAGTATGACCAGCGCGAGATCGTGGGAACGCGGCGACTGTACCTGCAGCAGGGCACGACCGCGACCCACGACCTGGGCGTGGCCATACTCGCCGGAAGCTGCGTTGGCGGCGGGACCGCGATCAACTGGCAGACGTGTCTCCGGACGCCCGATTTCATTCGCGACGAATGGGCGGAGCGATCCGGCATTGCCGCGTTCCGTGATGCGACGTTCGATCGGGCACTCGACGCCGTCTCGGAGCGCATCGGTGTCGGGACCGGTGAGAGCGTTCGCAACGGAAACAACGCGCCACTCGAGCGTGGCTGCGCGGCGCTTGGCTTCCACTGGGCGGACATCGCGCGCAACTCACGGGGCTGCGATCTGTCACAGTGCGGCTATTGCGTGTTCGGGTGCCGCGTGGGCGGAAAGCAATCGACGGCGAACACCTTCCTCGTGGATGTGCAGCGGGAGGGCCACACCACGATCGTTCCGCACTGTCACGCGGACCGCGTGCGTCGCGAACGCGGAAGAGTGGCCGCCGTGGAGGCCACTGCCCGGGATGAACGGAGCGGCGCTCGCTACGCGGTTCGCATCAACGCGCCGATGGTCGTCGTCGCCGCGGGCGCGCTGGAGACGCCCGCGTTCCTGCTGCGATCGGCCATCGATCATTCGCAGGTCGGACGAAATCTGTACCTGCACCCCACCACCGGCGTCGCGGGCCGCTATGACGAGCCCGTACGCGGCTGGATTGGCGCGCCGCAGACGGTGTTGTGCGACGAGTTCGCGCGCCGTCGCGATCACTTCGGGTATCGTTTCGAGACCGCCCCGATTCATCCCGGTCTCATCGCGCTGGCGCAGCCGTGGTACGGTGGACGGGCTCACCGCTCGCGAATGCAAAGCGCGGCG
>DASTVV010000139.1:0-27014 GCA_035758925.1 Gemmatimonadaceae bacterium | reverse complement strand
CGCCTCAACTATCTCGTGGTCGGACCATGGAACCACGGAGGGTGGGGAGGGGCGGGGCAGAAGCTCGGCGCCATCGACTTCGGCGCCGCGACGGGACGCGAGTTTCGCGAGAAGCTGGAGCTGCCGTTCTTCAACTATTATCTGAAGGGGAAGGGAAAGCTGGACCTCGCCGAGGCGACGATCTTCGAGGCGGGAACGAACCAGTGGAGGAGATACGACAGCTGGCCGCCGCGCGGCGCCGGCTCCCGCAAGCTGTACTTCCAGCCCGGCGGACAGATGTCGTTCGACGCGCCCAAGACGACGGCGCCGAGGGACAGCGGGTTCGATGCCTACGTGTCGGACCCGGCGAATCCGGTGCCGTATCGGCAGCGCCCAATTCCGCCGACGTACTCACAGGGCTCCACCTGGGGGCGTTGGCTGGTGGACGACCAGCGATTCCTCAAGGGCCGCAGCGACGTGATGGGCTGGGAGACCGCGCCGCTGGCGGAAGACGTCACCCTCGCGGGGAACGTCACTGCGCACCTCTTCGCCTCGACGACGGGGGCGGACGCGGATTTCGTGGTGAAGTTGATCGACGTGTATCCGGAGACCGAATCGGATTCCACGATGCGCGGCTACGAGCTGATGGTGGCCAACGACGTGATGCGCGCGCGGTTCCGCAAGAGTTACGAGCACCCCGACTCTCTGGTGCCGAACAAGGTCGAGGAGATCCCCATCGACCTGCACACGCAGAGCTACAGCTTCAAGAAGGGGCACCGGATCAAGGTGCAGGTGCAGAGCAGCTGGTTCCCTTTGATCGACCGCAACCCGCAGACGTGGGTGCCGAACATCTTCGAGGCGAAGGACAGCGACTTCAAGGCGCAGACGATCCGCGTGTTCCGGAGCCAGAAGGCCGCGTCCTACATTCAGATCGACGTCGCGGGCGCGCAGCCTATCCGGCCGTAGAGAACGGGGACGAGGCACCGGAGAACGTATTTCTCTGTGTTCTCGGTGCCCTCTGTGGTTCGGTTCCCCTTAGCGCTTGCCCGGCCCGTACAGTACCTGACCGGCCTTGGCTCCCGTGTGTTTGCCGTTGGCGATCGTCACAGCACCGTTCACGAGCACCCACTCGATGCCCGTGGGATACTCCATCGGCTGCTCGTAGGTCGACCGGTCCTGGAGCGTCGCGAGATCGAAGATGGTCACGTCGGCCCAGTTGCCTTCCTTGATCGTGCCGCGGTTCGCAAGCCGATAGCGCGTTGCCGGCCAGGACGTGAGCTTGCGCACCGCATCCTCGAGGGTGAGCACCTGTCGCTGCTTCACGTACTCGGAGATCACCCGCACGAGATTGCCGAACGCTCGCGGATGGGGCAGGCCGAGGTCGTCTCCCGCGCCCTGGATCGCAACTGCGCCAGCATCACTTCCGATGCTCGTCCACGGAAACCTGAGCGCAGTCTCGACGTCCTTCTCCGACATCATGTGGTAGATCGCCATCACGCGACCGCTTCCCTGGAGCACGAGGTCGAACGCGGCGTCCGATGGCTCCTTGTTCAGGTCGCGCGCGATCGTCGCGAGTGACTTGCCGTTGTACTTGTTGTTCGCGGGATTGCGCGCGTTCGCCAGCACGATGCGGTCCCAACCGCCCGCGGCCTCGATGATGTTCCACCAGCCCGCGACGCCGGTCTGCTGCTCGCGCTTGAGCCGCGCGCGGATCTCGGGATTGGCGAGGCGTGCCCGGAGCGAATCGACGCCGCCCTCCATCGCCCAGCTGGGAATCGTGGCTTCGAGGCCGGTACCGCCGGCCGTGTAGACGTACATGTCCGCGGCGACGTCAACACCGCGCGCTCGCGCCGCCTCGATCACCGTGCGGATGGAATCCATGAGGATTCCCCATGCCGGCTGATGCGCGACCTTGAGGTGGAAGATCTCGACGGGCATCCCGGCACGCTCGCCGATGGCGATCGCCTCTTGCACCGACTGCACGACTTCCTTGCCCTCGCCGCGAATATGACTCGCGTAGATGCCGCCGTATTTCGCCGCGGCTCTCGCGACTTCCGCGATCTCGTCGGTTGTCGCGTAGCTCCCCGGCGGATAGATGAGCGCCGTGGTGAGTCCCATGGCTCCCGCGCGCATCGCCGTGTCGACGAGCGCACGCATGCGGTCGAGCTCCTGTGCATTTGGCGCGCGCGCCACCGGCCCAAGCACCGCGTTGCGTGCCTGCGCCTCGGAGTAGTACGTGCCAAAGTTGATGCTGATCCCCTGCGTCTCGAGCTGCTTGAAGTACGCTGGGATCTGGGAAGCGGGGACCGGTGTTCCGCCTTCCCCGGCGATCGCGGTCGTCGCACCCATCAGCAGCTTGTTTTGGGCGAGCGGGTTGCGTCGCAGCGCGGATCCCGACTGATCCATGACGTCAATCCAGCCGGGGCTGACGTATTTCCCGCGGGCGTCGATCTCGGTCGCTCCCTTCTCGGGGATGACGCCGATTCTGGCAAACTTTCCATCCTTGATGCCGACATCCGCCGCAATCCAGGGATTGCCGGCGCCGTCGAGCACGCGGCCGTTGCGGATCACGACGTCATACGGCGCCGTCCGAGGACTTGGAGACGTCCGCGGGCTCGGCGAGGTCTGCGGGTTCGGAGTGCAGGCGCTTGCCGCAAGCCCCAACGCAACGACGAATAGCCTCATCGCGGCACGGCTCACGTCGAGAACCACGCCGTTCTGCGCGTCATGGCTTTGACACGCGATCGATGGGCGCGGGCCGCGGCACTCTCTTGACGGCGTTCTGCTGCAGGAGCTTGAGCGCCTCGGCGACGCCGCGCTCGAGCTGCGCGTCGTGTCCGCGATTCATCTCGGCGGGGAGGTTTTCCACCTCGATGTCCGGCGCGATGCCTTCGTTCTCGACACGCCATGCGCCCTTGAGATCGTAGAACGCGAGGCTGGGCGCGGTGATGCCGCCGCCGTCGATCGTCGCCGGACTGCCGGTCGTCCCCACGAGCGCGCCCCAGGTACGCGTGCCGACGAGCGGGCCAAGATTGCGCTGACGGAACATGTAGGGCAGGGCGTCGCCTCCGGACCCGGCCGACTCGTTGATCAGCATGACCTTCGGCCCAAAGATGCCGGCGCCCGGTGACGTCCACGGCTGTCCGCTGCGCAGCGCGAAGTACCCCATGGCCTTGCGATCGAGCTCGTTGACGATGTAATCCGCGACGGTGCCGCCCTGGTTGAAGCGCTCGTCGATGATCGCGCCTTCCTTTTCCTGCTGCGCGTAGAAGTAGCGTGTAAACGAGGTGTAGCCGGGCCCTCCCGTGTTCGGCAACCACACGTAGGCAAGGCGGCCATTCGAGAGCTCGTCCACCTTGCGCCGGTTGTTCTCCACCCAGGCGCGCGTGCGCAGCGCGTCCTCGCTCGCGATCGGAATCACCGTGATGGTCCGCGCACCCTCTCCAGTCGCTGAGCTGCCGACACGGATGGTCGTCTGTCGATTGGCTGTTCCCTCGAACCACTGGAACACGTTTGCCGGCGGTGCGACGGGATGACCGTTCACCTCGAGCAGGTAGTCACCCTCGGCCACCTGGATCCCTGGGGCGCGCAGCGGCGCCCGGAGATCGGGGTTCCAGCTCTCGCCGGAGTAGATCTTCTTGAAGCGGTACTTTCCGTTCTCGACAGAAAAGTCGGCGCCGAGGAGCCCGACATTCGCGGCGGCGCCTTCGGGAAGGTCACCGCCGCCGAGGAGATACGAGTGTCCGACCACCAGCTCGCCTCCGGTCTTCGCGATGAGGTAGCCGAGGTCCGACCGGTGGCCGACGAACGGGAGCAGCGCGCTGTACTTGTCGTACACCTGCTGCCAGTTGGCACCGTGCATCGCCGCGTCGTAGAAAAAGTCGCGCTGGGTGCGCCACGCTTCCTTGAAGATCTCGGCCCATTCCACGCGCGGGTCCACGAGCATCTCGAGCTGTGAGACGTCTACGTTCCCGTCGCCGACCTTTCCGGGACGATCCGTACCGACGATTCCCCAGCGTTGTCCGGCGCCGTAGAGCAGCTTCTTCCGGTCCGCGGAGATCGCGTACGTGCGAACCCCTTCGATGAACGTGGCGGCGGCGCGCTCCTTCACCTGAAAGCGCTTGAGGTTCGTGGTCGCTCCAGGGGCGCCAGCGCCGATGGTCTCGAGGTAGAACACCGAGCCCGCGGGGCCGGCGTGCAGCTCGCTGTAGTCGCCGACGGGGACGCTGATGTTGAGGATGCGCTGGCGGATTCCGGCGGTATCGATGCGGCTACCGTTGCGCGCCGGGCCCACAGCAGCGGACGGTGCGCCCTGGGCCGCGACCTGTCCGACGATCGGCTTGGACGAATCCGGTGCGGCGGCGACGATCTCGTCGCCCAGCTCCGGAAGGAAGGGCGATGGTTCGGTCGACGACAGCACCGTGAGATAGATCGCCTTGCGAACCGGACGATCGAATGCGCTCATCTCCAGCCAGGAGTTGGCCGGGCCGGAGTTGGTGCTCGCCAGGAAATAGAGGTACTTGCCACCGGCGTCGAATGCCGGAGATGTCGCGTCGGCGAGGCCGTCGCTGAGCTGGACATTCCTGCCGTCGGCGCGCGAGTGCAGGAAGACGGCACTCATGTGGCTCGCGAGGCGGCGCGAGTACGCCACCCAGCGAGAATCGGGCGACCAGACGGCTTCGAACGACAGCCGGCCCGGCGTCTCGAACACGTCGGTGTCGATCTTGGTGAACCGGCCGCTGGCGACGTCCACCACCCAGAGATTCAGGCGGCTGTCGCGCAGGAGCAGCTCCCTGCCATTGGGCGACCATACGGGATCCGCATAGAAGCTCACCGCCGGCATCGCGAAGGCGCGCGGCTTCGACTGGCCGAGCTGATCGCCGATCATGAGCTGGTACTCGCCGCTGGCGTCGGACAGCCAGGCAATCTGGCTCCCGTCGGGAGACCACGCCTGGTCACGATCGTGCGCGCCCGGAGACTGCGTGAGATTGCGCCACTCACCCTTCTCGGCCGGGACCGTGAAGATGTCGCCACGCGCCGAGAACACCGCGCGCGCTCCCGTGGGCGAGAGCTCCGCCTCGCGGATGAACGCCGCGACTTTCTTGAACTGCGGGCGCGACCAGGGCAGGTCCCCGGCGACGTCGATGTTCAGCGTGGTGGACTTGCCGGACGCGATGTCGAACAGGTGCAGCGACGCATTTTGCTCATAGACGATGGCGTCGCTCGTCGCCTGCGCGTTGGTGACGTCCCCGTCGTCATGCTGCGTCAGCTGACGCACCTGCCTGGTGTCGGTCCGATACGCGAACAGGTTCTTGGTGAAGTTGCGGTCGGAGACGAAGTAGACGGTGTTGCCGACCCACATGGGATCGGAGTCGTTGCTGTTCTGCCAGGGCAGCTTCTCGACAGAGTGGTCCGCCAGGTTGAGGATGCGGATGGGATGCGTCCGGCCGCCGCGGTAGTGGCGCCACTCGCTCACCTCGTACCAGGCGGCGATGAACGCCGTCGAGATCTCGTCGTACGCGATGCGCGTCCCGTCCGGTGACGGCACCCCGTCGAAGGCGCGGGGCAACGGGAGCTGCTCTTCGAAACCGCCGGCCGCCGGAATGCTGAAGAGCTGGAAGTAGCCCGCGAGCGGTGCCGACGTCCGGTTCGACGCGAAGAACACGCGCCGTCCATCCGGAGACCAGCTGCGGGGACGATCGGCGCCCGGATGATACGTGAGGCGCCGGGGATCGCCGCCGGCCGAAGGCACGACGTAGACGTCGGTGTTGGTCCCGGTTGTCCGGCTGAAGGCGATCTCGGCTCCATCAGGCGAGAAGATCGGATCGCTCTCGACATCGGGCGTCGACGTCAGGCGCCGCGCCTGTCCACCGGCGCGCGCCGCGATCCAGAGGTCACCGGCATAAATGAACGCCACGCTGGTCCTGCTGACGGTCGGCTGACGCAGCAGTCGCGTGCCCCCCGTTTTTCCATTCTGAGCGAGGGCGGGCAGGGCGAGGAAACAGACCAGCGAGGCGATGGTGAGTCGACGCATGGACACAAGCCTCTCGAAGGCGGGAAATGGATCGGTATACTACGGCGGTATACCGACACGCAGCAAGTCGGTCAGCGCCGTTCCGTGTCATCGCCGCCCGTCATGGTGTCGTGGTGCGGGCAGCCGTCGTTCAGTGCGCGCGATCCGGCAGTCCGAGATGCCAGATGCCCCGCTCGCCGTGCTCGCCGATCACCCGCGTGAGCCGATCCGCGGCGTTGCGCCAGTTGGTTTCCACGGCGCGCTGCGCCGCGTCCGCGTTGCCGCGGGCGATGGCATCGATGATCACGCCGTGCTCCTTCACCGACGACGGCAGGGTGTCGAGCAGCACGTTGACGTAGAGGCGCACGTAGCGCTCGATCTGGGGCTTGGTGGAGCGGTGCAGCGCGCGGAGTCGCGGGCCCACGACGCCCTCGACGTAGCCGCGATGGAATTCCTCGTCGAGCGCGGAGACGCGCGCCGGCGAGCGGTTCTGGCGGCACTCGACGGCGAGGGTCTTGTTGATGCCACGAAGGTGCCTCACCAGCTGCTTCCGCTGCACGGCTGGAAGCGACGCCGCTTCCCGCGCGGCCAGGCCCTCGAGATGGCCGACGATGAGGAAGAGCTCCCGGCCGTCGTGCTGCGTGAGCGGGGTAACGATGAGCCGCTGGTCGCCGGCCCGACCCACGGACGCGACGAACCCCTCCTGCTGCAGGCGGTGCAGCGCGCTCCGGACCGGCGTGCGGCTCAACCCCATGCGAACGACGACGGCGCGCTCCGCAATCCGTGCTCCCGGTGGCAGCTGTCCCGACACGATCAACGCGCGCAGCTGTTGATAGACGTGGGACACGTGGTCGAGGCGACCGTTGTCCTGACGGCGTGACGTTGCCCGCGTGGACCTGGCGCGCGCGGAGGAACCGACGGACGAAGCGGAGGAGGGTGCCGGCACGACGCCAACCTAAGTGCTGTGGGCGAACGGGAGCAAGCGCCGACCGGCGCCTGCGAAAAAAGTGCCCCGAGGTTCTTGACGCGGCCGTGGTTGGTATACCAAAGTGGTCCATCGTTTCCGGCTCGACTCCTTACCAAGAGGTCCGATGCGATCTGTCCATCGTGGTTTCGCGGCGCTCGTCTGCGCGCTGTTCGGGCTGATGCCCCCGGCCCAACCCGCCCTCGCACAGGGCGGTACCGGGACCGTCTCCGGTCAGGTGACCGATGCGCGTTCCACCGGCCTGGCCAATGCCGAGGTTCGTGTGGAGGGCACACGGCTCGAGGCAGTCACCAGCGTGGACGGCCGCTTTCGCATCGCTGGCGTGCCCGCTGGCAGCCGCACGATCACCGTGCGACGTCTCGGCTACACGTCCCAGCGTCGCATCGTGACCCTCGCGGCCGGAGAGGAGGCCACGCTCACTTTCGCCCTCCAGCCGGGTGCCGTTTCGCTCGAGCAGGTGGTGGTGACCGGCACCGCGGGGGCGCAGGAGCTGCGCGCCATCGGCAACTCGGTCTCCACCATCCAGGCGGCGGACGCTGCGTCAAAATCCGCGGCGCCCGACCTCAGTAGCCTGATGCGCGCGCGCACGACAGGGCTGGACGTCATGCCGGTGTCCGGACGCGTCGGAGCCGGACCCGCGATCCAGGTGCGCGGGCCAAGCAGCATCGGCCTGAACAACGCTCCGCTCATCTACGTGGACGGCATTCGGGTCAACAACGCCGTCGCTCAGGGACCGAGTACCGGAGCGGGACGGCTGGGCATTCAGGGCGCGGCGGTAGCCAACCGTCTCAACGACTTCAATCCCGAAGACATCGAGCGCATCGAGGTCATCAAGGGGCCGGCCGCGGCGACCATTTACGGCACCGAAGCGGCGAACGGTGTCGTCCAGATCATCACCAAGAAGGGAAGTGCCGGCGCCAAGCCGCAGGTGACGCTGCAGGTACAGAATGGAACGCTCTTCTTCCAGGATGCCGAGTCCCGCGTGCCGACGAACTACATGCGCGATCCGGCGAACACCGCAAACATCGTCGCGTGGAACGGCCTGAGACAGGAGGCAGACAGCGGCCGCCCGATCTATCACAGCGGGATGGAGCGGCACTACATGGGTTCGGTCGCCGGTGGCCGCGATCAGATGCGGTACTACCTGTCCGGCGGATTCATGAACGACTACGGCGTGGAGCCGAACAACAACTTCCGGATGTTCACGACGCACGCGAACGTCGGGTCGCCGCTGGCGCAGAATACCGACTTGAGTCTCAGCCTCAACTTCTCGAATCAGTCGAGCCACCTCGGCGCCGACGTGGGTGCGTCGCCGCTGCTTGGCGCGATCGCAGGACATCGTTTTCTGTTCCCGGCGTCGCGCGGTTTCTTCCCCGTGCCACCGGAGGTCCCGCAACAACTCTACGACAACGCCAGCGGTCTGTATCAGTTCACAGGGAGCGCGACGGTGAACAACCAGTCGCTGAGCTGGCTGAATCAGCGCGCCATCGTCGGGATCGACTACTCCGCCGAGGACGCGCGCGGCATCGAGCACTACGCACCGCCCGCGCTCTCGCCCTTCCTGTCCGCGGCTGCCGCTGGCGGAAGCATCGGGCAGACGCTGCGTCGCCTGTCCCTCGTCACGGTGGACTACGGTGCGACGGCGACCCGCAACGTGACGAGCACGATTTCATCGGCGACGTCGGTGGGCGGTCAGTTCAACCGTCAGGAGTTCAACTCGAGCTTCCTCGGCGGACAGGGGTTCCCGGCACAGGGAGTCGAGACGGTGTCGGCAGCGTCGACGGCGTATGCGTCCGTACAAACAGACACGACGAATACGACGATCGGCGCCTACGCGCAGGAGCAGTTGGGATGGCGCGACCGTCTGTTCGTGACGGCGGGGTTGCGCGTCGACAACAACAGCGCCTTCGGGGAAAAGTTCAAGTCCATCACCTATCCCAAGGCGGGCATCTCGTGGGTGGCCAGTGACGAGCCATTCTGGAAGTGGAGCAGCTGGGTGAGCACCCTGCGACTGCGTGCAGCCTATGGCGAGTCGGGACGTCAGCCGCGCGCCTTCTCGGCGCTGCGCACGTTCACGCCCGTCGTCGGGCCTGGCGGAACCAATGCGATCACGCCGAGCACGCTGGGAAATCCTGACTTGCAGCCGGAGCGCGGGAAGGAGCTCGAGTACGGCTTCGAGGCCACCGTCCTGGGTCGCCTGGGACTCGATTTCACCGCGTACTCCAAGAAGACGATGAACGTCATCGTGGATCAGCCGGTGGCGCCATCGAGCGGTTTCTCGGGCAATCAGGTGGTGAATCTCGGCCGCGTGGACAGCCGCGGAGTCGAGATGCGGGCCTCGTACGACACGCCGATCTGGCGCAACCTCGACTACTCGCTGGTGCTGAACGTCTCGACGGCGAACAACACCATCAAGCAGAACATCGTGAACGCGGTGACGTCGATCGGCACGCGCAACATCATCGGCTATCCGATCAACGGATTCTGGGCGCGCCGCGTGGTGTCGGCCGACCGCGATCCCGCGACCGGCGGTGCGACGAACATTCAATGCGAGAGTCCCGGCAACGCGCCGGCGTCCTGCCTCACCGCGCCCTTCGTGTACATCGGGCCGTCAAC
Source organism: Gemmatimonadaceae bacterium (assembly GCA_035758925.1). Taxonomy (GTDB): domain Bacteria; phylum Gemmatimonadota; class Gemmatimonadetes; order Gemmatimonadales; family Gemmatimonadaceae; genus DASPMP01. The sequence continues at coordinate 17,421 of DASTVV010000139.1, read as the reverse complement.
GCCGAAAGTGTTCGGGTCCATCGCCAACACGCTCAACGTCGGCAAGGACATCCGGCTCTTTGTCCTCACGGACTTCAAGCGCGGACACAAGATCTGGAACCAGAACGAGTACATCCGATGCATCGGTCTCACGGGTGCGCCGCTGTGCGAGATGAACTACTACCCCGCTCGCTACGACCCGGTGACGCTCGCGAACTACGTGGCCGCGGCCGGCGCGGCGAACCTGAGCGGCTCGATCCAGGACGCGTCGTTCATGAAGCTGCGCGAGGTGTCGGTGACGTATACGCTTCCCGCGCGCGTCGTTCCCGGCGCCACGCGGGCGTCGATCAGCCTCGCGGGGCGTGAGCTGCACACATGGACCAGATACAAGGGGCTCGATCCCGAAGGCGCCGTGCCGTCGAACACGTTCGGCACGACGGGCATCGATCAGGCCGTAACGCCGCCGCTCACGCGGTTCATCGCGACCCTCAACCTCACCTGGTGACGCATGCGCAACAAACCACTTGCACTGCTGCTGTTGAGCTATGTGGGCGCCGGGATGCTCGCCGCCTGCACCGAGATCACGTCGCTCAAGCAATCGAATCCGGGCGCGATCGAGGCAACCAAGGTGTACGTGCCGTCGAACGCGCTGCTGCTGGTGAACGGCGCCATCGCGGACTTCGAATGCGCCTTCACCCGCTACGTGGTGGGAAGCGGCGTCCTGAGCGACGAGCTGGGCAACGCCATCGGGCAGCAGGCCAACTACGACCTGGATGCGCGCCGTCTGCTGACCAACGGCACGTACGGCACCACGTCTTGCGGCGTCGGCGCCAACCAGGTGCCGCCGATCTACGTGCCCTTGTCGACGGCGCGTGGCGCCGCCGATGTCGTGATCGCGCGACTGATGGAATGGACGGACGCGGAAATGCCTGCCAACGTGAACCGTACACGGCTGATTGCGCAGGCGTACGCGTACGCCGGATACAGCCTCACCCTGATGGGTGAAGGGATGTGCAACGCCGCCATCAACGTTGGACCGATGTTGACGCCGGCGCAGCTCTACGACACCGCCAAGGCCCGCTTCGACTCGGCTATCGCGTACGCCAACAAGGTCACTCCGAATACGGCGGCCGACGTCACGCTTCGCAACTTCGCGACATTGGGACGTGCGCGCGTCGAGCTCAACCAGGGCAACGGCGCCGCGGCCGCGGCTGACGCGGCCGCCATTCCGTCTGGCTTCGTGGTGAACACGTCGACCGATGCGGTGAACGCGCGGCGCCAGAACTTCGCGTTCGTCTTCATCAACAACAACAGCTTCGGGACCGTCGATCCCACCTTCCGCGGCCTGACGCTCGGCGCCGGGAACGATCCGCGTGTGGCGGTGACGAACTCGGGACGGAACGGCACGGCGGCCAATGCGCCCCAAGTGTGGACGGTGGACAAATACAATGCACTCACCGCCGTGATGCCGATCGCGAAGTACGCGGAGGCGCAGCTGATTCTCGCCGATACGCGCGCGGCCGCGAACGATCTGCCAGGCGCGGAAGCGGCTATCAACGCGGCGCGTAACACACGCCCCGGCATGCCGCAGTATTCCGCGACCGGGCTGACACAGGCGGAGGTGCAGGCGCAGATCATCGAGGAGCGCCGCCGCGAACTGTTCCTGGAAGGGCACCGCCTTGGCGACATCCGGCGCTACAACATCGCGCTGGCGCCAGCGGCGAGCAGCGCCTACCCGGGCGGCGGTCTGTACGGCCCGCAGAATTGCTTCCCACTCCCCGATGTGGAGCGACTGAACAATCCGAACATCCCGAAGCCATGACGAGACTCACGGCCATCGCGTGTGGGCTGCTTGGCGTGTTCGGCGTCACGCCCGCGGCGGTGGGAGCGCAGAACATTCCTCCATCCATAGAGTTTCGCGTTCCGAAGGCGCCGACCGTCGCTCTCGGTGACTCGGGAGCCTTCCTCGCGTACGAGCTGCACGTCACCAATCTCACGCCCAATGTCATGGCGTTGAGGAAGGTGGAGGTGCTGTCGCAGCCGGCGGTTGTCGGCCAGGCCGCGCAGGCGGGAGCCACGCCGCTGCTGGTGGTGAGCGACAGCGCGCTCTTCCGGATCATCGCGCGCCCAGGCCTGAACGTGCTGCCGTCCGAGCGCCTGAACATGGCCGGCGGGACGCGCGCGCAGCTCTTTCTCTGGATACCGGTCGATGCGAAGTCGCCACCGACGCTCGTGCGGCACCGGCTCACGTTCCAGCGGCTCAGTGGCGATTCCGCCCTCTCGGTTGTCGAGGGGACGGTGACGCCCGTCGAGCAGGTTGCCGTGTCGATTCGGGCGCCCCTGCGCGGCGAATGGGTCGCGGCCAACGGCCCGTCGAATCAGTCGGGGCACCGGCGCACGACGCTGGCGCTCAATGGCGCGCTCGCCATCGGACAGCGCTTTGCGATCGATTTCCTGCAGGTGGACGCCACAGGCCACAGCTGGCGTCCCGGAACCGACAGCACGAAAAACTCCAACTATTACGCGTACGGAAAGGACATCATCGCCGTCGGTGACGGTCGCGTGGTCGAGACCAAGGACAGCATTCCGGAAAACTCGCCTCGCAGTTCCGTGGCGCGCGCGGTCCCGATTGACCTCGTCACGGTTGCCGGCAATCACATCGTCGTGGACCTGGGGCAGGGCCGCTATGCCTTCTATGCCCACTTGCAGCCTGGGACACTGCGTGTGAAGGTCGGAGACCTCGTGAAGAAGGGGCAGGTGTTGGCGCTGCTGGGGAATTCGGGCAATTCGACAGAGCCGCACCTCCACTTCCATATCGTTGACGCCGTCGCGTCTGGGACGTCGACCCTGGGCGCCGAAGGGATTCCTTACGGATTGGAAACGATGGAGCTCCTGGGCCGATGCGAGCTGGGAATGAGTGGCATCAGCTGCGCTCGCGTTGCTCCGCTGCGGTTGCGCGGCGCCGTGCCGCTGCAGAACCAACTCGTGAGGTTTCCAGACTGAGGACAGCCGCCGACAATCCGCCCGTCGACATCAGGCTGATGACTTCGAGGGAAGAGCTGAGTGCCTGTGTCGCCCTGCAGGAAGAGATCTGGGGCGAAGGCTTCTCCGGCGTCGTGCCCGCCAGCCTTCTCAAGGTGACGACGCACGTCGGCGGTATCCTTGCGGGCGCATTCGACGCCGGCGGGCGCCTCGTGGGATTCGTCTTCGGGATCACCGGAGTCGAGCAGGGTGAAATCGTGCACTGGTCGCACATGCTTGGCGTTTCGCCCGCGGCCCGGGACCAGGGGATCGGCCGCAAGCTCAAGGAGTATCAGCGCGCCGAGCTGCAGAGGATCGGCGTGGCGCGGATCTACTGGACCTTCGATCCTCTCGTCGCGCGCAACGCGCATTTCAACTTCAACGTGCTCGGCGTTCACGCGCGCGAGTACGTGGTCGACATGTACGGCGAGGGCACGAGTCCGTTGCACCGCGGCATCGGCACGGACCGCCTCATCGTTTCGTGGACGATGAAGGGCAGTACGTCACCCGCGCTGCATCGTGAGCCGGTCGATCCCGCGTTCAGCACCGTGCGCATTCAGGTTCCGGGTGACATCGCCGCCTTGCAGCGCGACGACATGGCCGCGGCCCGGCAGTGGCGCGCCAGGACCCGCGACGCGTTCACCGCAGCTTTGGCCAAAGGGTTGACGATCGCGAGCTTCGAGCTGGATGTCGCGGCGCGCGGGGGTTCGTATGTTCTCGCGCCATCCAGCTCGAAGCCGGGGCCGGCACTCCGCGCAAAGACCAGTCCCACGGTCTGACGACCATCATGCTTCCTCATGCCGCCTCCACATCGTTAATGTGGTTGGTACCAAGTGGCGCGCTCGTTCCCTCCACCATCAGGACACAGCCGCATGCCTCGCCGTCGGGATTTTCTGAGCAAGATCGCTGCGACCGGCCTCGCCGCCGCAATTCCGTTCGACGCGTTCGCGGAGACACCCCTCCCGCTGCACGACGGCAGGTGGGACCTGGCGTGGGCCGCGAAGCTGCGCGGCACCTCCCGCGCCGTTTTCGATTCGCCGAATCTCGAAGAGGGCGTCGCGTTCTACCGGGCGTGCATGTGGCGCGACCAGCTCAATGAAGTGTATGGCACGCCGAAGGAAGACGTGACGCCGGTCGTGGTCATTCGACACCAGGCCATTCCGCTCATCATGGGCGATGAGCACTGGGACGAGCTGGAGGTCGGCAAGAGCGCCAAGGTCAAGGACTCGAAGACGGGCAAGTGGATTCGCCGGAATCCGATCATGAGCTCGATGTCCGACGGGCCTGCCGCGTTTGCCGACTACACACTGCCGAAGTTCATCGCCACCGGCGGCATCGTGCTGGCCTGCGGCCTGGCATTCCAGCGCTCGGTGGTGTCGAAATACGTGAAGGACAAAAAGCTCACGAAGGACGACGCCGAGAAACTCGCACGCGAGCGCGTCGTTCCGGGTGTCATCCTTCAGCCTTCGGGCTTCTTCGCTGTTCTCAAGGCGCAGGACGAGGGCTGTCGGTACTTCCTGGGTAGCTAGCGCTCCAGACCGGTACTCGGCACGCCATCGGACCATTGGAGAACATCTGCGTCCGAACTGGGGCGAGCGTACTGGCGCGGCTCTCGCCGCGTGACAAGTTTCTTCAGGAACGGCAGCTACGCTGAGGCAGCGCATTGAGCTACGAGCGGAGCATGGAGGCAGCGAGCATCGCGCTCGCGACCGGCGATGACGCGGCCGCGGAGCGGGCACTTCGTGCTGCCATCCAGTCCGTCGAGGGGAAAGATCACGCGGAGCGCGAGCTGGTCGAGGCGCTCGTCAAGCTCGGGACGTTCAAGCAGTCCCGGGAGGGCTACGTCGAAGCGGAGCAGCTGTTCCGCAAGGCGCTCGACGTCGGTCAGCCTGTCTTCGGGCCCAACGACCTTGCTCTCGTGCCGGTACTCTCGGGACTCGGTGCGGCTCGAATCCAGAACGGTGCACCGGGCGAGGCCGAACAGCTGCTCTCGCGGGCGCTCTCGATCAGCGAGAATCACCTCGGCTCGGAACATCCGGATCTGGTGATCCTGCTGAACGACCTTTCGCGCCTGTACTTGAATCGGTCGGCTCCCGAAGTCGCCGAGCCGCTGCTTCTCCGACTGCTTGCCCTGAAGCGGAACAAGGGAGAAGACCATCCAGAGGTTGCGACCGTGCTGGCGAGCCTTGCGAGCGTTCAACAAGCGCTGGGGCGACACGACGCGGCCGAGCAACTGTGGAGACGAGTACTTGGCATACGGGAGCGAGCGCTCGCGCCGAACCACTTCGGGATCGCGATGGCGCTCGAACATCTGGCTGCCACCTGTGCAGCGCGCGGCAACGTTGCGGAAGCGTTGCAGCTGCATCAGCGCGCCCTGGCCATCCGCGAGCTGACGCTGGGGCGCGATCACGCGAGCGTGCGCGTGTCGCGCGAGCGAATAGCCGATCTTCGATTGCAGGAATCCGACGCTCGGGACGCATTGACTGTTCCGTCGCCAGTCCCGGCTGTGATCCCCGTACCCGAAGCTGCGCCACTGAAAACACCGGCGTCTGTCGCGGTCGTTCCGCAGGTCAGCCTGGTCCCGCGGGCGGACAGCAGTCTGGCTTATATGGAAGTCCTCTCGAGGATCAAGGACGAGCTGGATGCCTCGAGACCGGAAGACGAATCCGGAGGACAGGTGCGGTCGTGGTTCGTCAGGCTCGGCCAGCGACTGCGGAAGCCGCGCGCTGCCGCCATCGTCGGAGCCATAATCATCATGTTGCCGATCGCCGCGATGGCCGCCGTTCGCGCGACGCGGTCGGGTCAGTCTCTCGGCGGGCGCTCCGCACCCGCCGTCGCCGAGTTCCGGCCGTCCTCTGATACGCCGATGGTGCATCCGCTCAGCCCCGCCGCGGCGCCGATCGACTCGGATTCGGTCGCCGCGATCCTCTCTGGCCGCAGCGCTGAACCGGCATCCGGACCGGAGGAGAGTCCAGGTCGGACAGGTGGGGAAAGGCGCGGTGATGCGCGCGGCGGCAGCCGGAGCGGAACTCGTGGTGCGGCGTCGGCTGGCAGGCCAGCGGGTGACGACGACGCATCCGCGAGGAGGTCAGCTATGGCGTCGGTCTTGACGCCCAGCATGTCCTCGGTCGCGACGTTCCGATTGGATTCGGCGGTCCACGCCATCGAGCTCGCCGGCCGTGCGGCTGCAAGCGAGTCGCTTCCTCTGCGGTTCAGGTCGCTGCTGGACAGCACCGATCCGCCGAGCGGCGCGCGGAGTGGCGCGGCGTTGCGCGCTCGCTTGATCGGTTCGATGCCATCGCCCCGCTATCCGTCCCAACGGCTCGTCGGTGGAAGGCGCGTCTCGGCGACGGAAGTCCGTGCTCGCGTGGACGTGGACATCGAGGGCCGGCCGGTGATGTCGACCTTTACGGTCGTCGGAACGCCAGATTCGCTGTTCGTCGCCGCCGTGAAGGAAGTCATTCCGGGCATGCGGTTCGAGCCCGCGCGCAGCCCCTGGCCTGCGTCACAACCCGTGGTGGATCGCGTGGAGTTGACCTTCCGGTTCGCACCCCGGGTCAAGTAGCGCGCACTGCGCTATCGTTCGGTCAAGCCACAATCAAAGCACAGGTCTTCCATGTACAGTCACGCCTTCGTCATGGCGCTGGCGCTCGTCCAGCAGCCGCAGCAGCAGCAACCGGAAGCGCTCCAGCCTTCGCCGGTTGCTCGCATCGAGATCACGCCGCGCGCGCGCGAAGTCGTCGCCGGTGATTCGGTTCGCTACGAGGCGCGTCCGCTGGACGCGTCGGGCAAGCCGGTAGAGAACGCGCGCATCTCCTTCCGGGCGCGGGGCGGTCAGGGTGAAGGGACCGTGGACTCCACCGGCAAGGTGGTGGCAAGCTCGGTGGGCAAGATGCCGATCTCGGTGATCGCGCTGGTCCCGGGCGCGCGGCCGTTCGTTGACTCGACGTTCGAGCTGCGCATGGTGCCAGGACCAGCGACGCGCATCGACGTGCCGGTCCGGCCGTCCAGGCTCGTGGTCGGTCAGTCGCTGTTGGTCACCGCGGTGCCGTTTTCCAGGCGGAACGATCGCGCGCGCGATGCCGTGCGCTGGACGTCGAGCGCTCCGGCCATCGTTCGCGTCGACGACTCGGGGCTGATCACGGCCGGTGCGCCTGGCCGGGCGACGCTGACGGCACGAGCGGCCCAGGCGCAGGCAACAGTCGCCGTGCAAGTGATCCCCGCGGCTCTCTCGAGCGTGAGCATCAAGCCGACTCGCTCGAACGTGCGCACCGGCGACGTCGTGCGATTCACGATCGACGCGAAGGATCGCGCGGGCGCCGCGGTGGCCGGTCTCACGCCAACGTGGAGCTTCTCGCCGGGCGACGGCCAGATGGACGCGGACGGCAGCTTCGTCGCGTATCGGCCGGGAGACTACGTAGTGACGGCGAACCTCGGTCCCAGATCGGCGATCGCGCGGATTCATGTCGGGGAGCGCGATGTGCGCCGCAACGTGAGTGTGGTGAGCCGGCTGCCGCGGACGCAGTTCGCGACGTCCGAGGTATGGATCCACCCGAATGGCAAGGTGGCGTATCTCGGAACGCACATGGGCGGCGACCGCGTCTACGCGATCGACATCACGAATCCGGCACAGCCGGTGATCGTGGACTCCGTCATGGCCAACACGCGCCTCGTGAACGACATGGTCACCACCGCCGACGGCAACGTGATGATCTTCACGCGCGAGGGCGCAGCCGACCGGAAGAACGGCATCGTGATCACGGATTCGCGCGACCCGCTGCACCCCAAGGCGATCTCCGAGTTCACCGAAGGTGTCACGGCGGGCGTGCACTCGCTGTACGTCTACGAGAATCCGAAGTTCGGCAAGTTCGTGTTCCTCACGAACGACGGCACGGGCGCGATCCATGGCATCGACATCACGGATCCGGCGCATCCCAGGCAGGTGTCGGAGTTCCGAACGGATCGGCCTGACGCCGCGCGCTACGTGCACGACCTCGATATCGTGGACGGCCTGATGTACGCGTCGTACTGGAACGATGGGCTCGTGATCCTCGACATCGGCAACGGGATCAAGGGGGGCACGCCCTCCAAGCCGGCGCTCGTGTCGCAGTTCAAGTATGACCTGGACTCGCTGTATCGCGAGGTCGAGGCGGCGTCCGCTCCGGGCTTCACGCGCGGCACACACACCGCCTGGCGGCAGCGCGACGGCAAGTACGTGTTCATCGCGGACGAGGTGTACCGCAACGGCAACGTGAAGGGTGCCAAGGACGCGTCGGCCAACCGGATGTACGGCACCCTCCAGGTGGTCGATGTCAGCGACATCGAGCATCCGAAGTCCGTTGCGTGGTACACGCCGGAGAACGGCGGCGTACACAACGTGTGGGTCGTGAAGGACACGCTCTACCTCGGCGCGTACGAGGCGGGCTTTCATGTCTTCGATATCTCGGGAGACCTCAAGGGCGACCTGCGCGCCCAGGATCGCGAGATCGCCAGCCTCAACACGGCGGACATGGATGGCTGGCAGAAGAATGCGGCGAACGACTGGGGCGTCGTCGTGAACCCGAAGGATGGGCTCGCGTACGTGAATGACTTCTACAATGGCCTGTGGGTGATTCGCGTGGAGCCGAAGAAGCCACGGGTTGTGCCGTGAGCCAGCGTCGGGAAAAACTGTGGGCTGTGAGCTGTGGGCTGTTGGCCGTGAGTGTCGGACTCGCGGCCCTCGCTTCGTGCGCGTCGGCGCAGAGCTCGCGGCCCACAGCGCAGAGCCAACCGCTCAATGTTTCTGGTCCGACGCAGGACTACCAGTTCTTCGTCGCGAGCGAGGGAAACGACCACATCGCCCTCGTTCGTTACGGTCCGAGCGGCGCGACGGTGGAGCGGCAGTTCCGCATGGGCACGATCCCGACGGAGCTGGTGGGCCCTCACGGGTTGGGCGTGTCACCTGATGGGAAGTACTACTACGTGTCCACAGCGCACGGCACGCCATTCGGCGCGCTGTGGAAGTTCACGACAGTCGGCGACACGCTGAAGGGTCGCGTGGAGCTGGGAAGTTTTCCCGCCACGCTGCAGGTGTCACCCAACGGCGCCTACGTCTATGTCGTGAACTTCAATCTCCACGGCGACATGGTACCGTCGTCCGTTTCGATCGTGTACGCCGACGAGATGATCGAAGTCGCGCGTCTCACGACGTGCACGATGCCCCATGGGTCGCGTCTCAACGCGCAGGGCACGAAGCACTACTCTGCGTGCATGATGGACGACATGCTGGTGGAGATCGACGCGCGCAATCTGCAGCTGTCGCGGCACTTCATGTTGGGGAAGGGCAAGGAGCACGGAATGGCCGGGGCTCCAGTGATGTCCGGCGGCCCTGGAGTCGGCGGCGATCACATGTCACATGGCGGCTCGGCCAGCGTCACGTGCTCGCCCACTTGGGCGCAGCCGTCCGCGGACGGCGCCAAGGTCTACGTGGCATGCAACAAGAGCAACGAGATCGTGGAAGTGGACGTGGCCGCGTGGACGCTGGGTCGGCGTCTCCCGGCAGGCGATGGCGTTTACAACCTTGCGGCGAGTCACGATGGCCGCCTGCTGGTAGGCACAAACAAGCGAGGACAGTCCGTCTCCGTGTTCGAAGTGGCCACCGGGAAAGAGCTTGCGCGCATTCCCAGCTCGCGCCGACTCCCCAGCGGCGTGGCGATTTCCTCCGACGATCGGTATGCCTTCGTCACCGTCGAGGGCGTAGGGGCGCAGCCAGGGACGGTCGACATCATCGACCTCAAGCAACTCCAGCGCGTGGCATCGGTGGACGTCGGGCAGCAGGCTGGCGGGATCGATTTCTGGCGCCTCGCGCCTGTTCGGTAGCATCTTCCGCGTCCACGCCGTTCGCGAAACAGGCGGCGCAGACTCCGTGATACTACGGACCAAAAACGATGTAACTTCGTGCGCGGTCGAAGGGTTAAGTAGGTAGCCTTGACGGGCCGGCCCCCAATCGCGCCCGACTGGCCGTTTCGCCGTACAGCCCGACGCTCTCGTTTCCGCGTCGGGTCTCCGCACCTGACTGCAGTCGTTTCATTCGGCCCAACGACACTCCGGTCCTTGGCCCGCACGAACGGTACAGGCGCACAACGGAGGGATCCAATGCGAAGGGTCTGGAAGCCCGTTGCAATGACGCTGTTGCTGATGGTCACATCTACTGTGACGGTCGGCGCCCAGGCACAGACGGGAACGATCGTAGGCCGAGTGTCGGATCGTGCGTCGAGAACGCCGATCTCCGGTGCCACGATCAACGCGGTGGGCTCGGTACTGAGCACGCGCACGCTGGAGGATGGACGTTTTCGTCTATCGGGGTTGAGAGTCGGCCAGCTGCTGGTTCGGGCGACGCGACTTGGCTACTCCGCCGAGGCGAAAACTGTGACCGTGGTCGCCGGACAAGAGACGACCGTGGATTTCGATCTGGCGCAGTCGGCGATTCAGATCGACGAGGTGCTGGTCACGGCGACCGGGGAGGAGCAGCGCAAGCGCGAGTCCGGGAACTCTGTCAGCTCGGTCTCCGTGACGCCCGAGGCCCTGTCGAACGTGACGACGCTGTCGCAGCTGCTCACGGCCAAGGCGCCCGGCCTCTACGTCAACAGCCCCGGTGGAACGACCGGCAGCGCGGCCCGCATTCGCATTCGTGGAGCCAATTCGGTCTCACTCACCAACGAACCACTCCTCGTGATCGACGGTGTTCGCGCAAACAACGACATCGGCGGACGCACGAACGACGGCACCCTGGGCGTCGGTGGTCAGATGTCGTCGCGGTTCAACGATCTCAACCCGGACGACATCGAGTCGATCGAAGTGCTGAAGGGACCGGCCGCCTCGGCTCTGTATGGAACGGCCGCGGCCAACGGCGTCATTCAGATTCGCACCAAGCGTGGCCGCGCCGGAAAGACGCGCTGGACCACCTACAGCGAAGCTGGCAGCCAGGCCGACCAGACCACGTATCCGGCCAACTTCACGCAGGTCGGGACGAACACGGCGGGTGCCCGGATCACCGGCTGCACGCTCGACGCCCAGACGCGTCTGGCTTGCACGCCCAACCCGGATTCGCTCGTGAGCTTCAACCCGCTCGAAGATCCGAGATCCAGACCTTTCGTCACGGGCTACCGGACGAGCTTCGGCGCGAGCGCGGCTGGCGGCGGTGACGTTGCCAACTACTTCGTCTCGAGCGATGTCGACCGGGACCAGGGCGTGTTCGAGCCCAACCATCTGTACCGCGTTTCCCTGCGGGCGAATCTCTCCGGACAGTTGCGGAACAACGTGACGACCTCGTTCTTCTCGAACTATTCGTCCAGCCGGCTCGAGTTCCCGCAGAACGACAACAACATCCTCGGTGTCATCAGCTCCGGTCTGCTGGGAAGCGCGTTCTATGACACGGTGAGCAGAGGGTACCTCGCCGGTCAGTCGCCGCAGCAGGTCTACGCGATCGACACGCGCGAAAACGTGGAGCGTTTCATCGGGTCGAACCTCACGACGTGGCAGGCGCTGCCCTGGCTTTCGGCAACCCTGCAGTCTGGTGTGGACTTCATCGACCGGCGCAACAAGGCGACAACGCCGCCCAACAAGGTCTTCTTCAGTCCAGCCACCACCGAGGGTTCGCGTAACTCGAATGCCGCGCAGCTCTGGACGTACACGGCCAATGGAACGCTCACCGGGATTCGCGACATCAACACGGACTTCCGCTCTACCACCACGGCCGGCGTGCAGTACACGCGCGAGGTGTTCCAGGGGACGCGGGCGTTCGGCGCGAAGCTGCTGGCGGGAACGGGGTCGCTCCAGGGAACGGCGGCGCGGTTTGCCGTCGGCGAGACCAACACGGACAACCGCACGCTTGGCGCGCTGATTCAGGAGCAGGTGGCGTGGCGCGATCGCCTCTTCGCCACCGCAGCGGTTCGAACGGACAACAACAGCGCATTCGGCGCCAAGTTCGGCTGGGTGAAGTACCCGGCGGCCAGCCTGTCCTGGGTCGTCAGCGAGGAGCCGTTCTTCCCGCAGTCGAATCTGGTTTCCTCGTTGCGTCTCCGTACGGCGTACGGTGAATCCGGGCAGCGTCCCAACTTCCGTGACGCCATCACGTATTACGAAACGCAGACCGTGACGACCGCGGCAGGCGACCTGCCTGGCGTCGTCGTGGGTGGCACCGGCAACCCGAACCTCAAGCCGGAGCACTCGCGTGAGTACGAAATCGGCTTCGAGATGGGTCTGCTGCAGAACCGGGCCAGTCTCGACGTGTCGGCGTATTCCAAGCGCACGAACGATCTGCTCATCGCAATGCCGCTCCCGCCGTCGCTCGGACTCACGCAGACCCAATTCCGGAACCTCGGCGAGTCCAGCAATCGCGGCATCGAGATGGTGCTCACGGGCAAGGTGTTCGAGGTCTCGAAGGCGCGTCTCGATGTGAGCGTGTCGGCATCGAGCAACCGCAACCGCCTCGAAAAGCTTGGCCTGCTGCCGAGTGGTGCGCCGATTCCGCCGGTCATCTTCGGCATTCAGCGGCACAAGGAGGGCTATCCACTGGGCAGCTACTGGGATGAGGGCTACACGTTCAGCGACAAGAACAACGACGGCATCATCTCGCGGCTCAATTGTCCGGGGCAGGCACAATTGCCTGGCGGCCCGGAGTGCGAGCTCCTGATGGATCCAACCTCGTCGCCGAAGTTCCTGGGCAACCCGCTTCCCACGAAGGAAGCCACGTTCAGCCCGCGCCTCACGCTGTTCCAGGATCTGGAAGTGGGCTCTCTGTTCGACTACCGCGGTGGGTTCAAGCAATTCAACAACACGTACCGCTTCCGCTGCAACTTCGGCAATTGCGAAGAGGCGTACAACAAGAACATGCCTCTGGATCAGCAGGCACGAAACATCGCCCATCTGATGGGGTCGGACGCCGGTTACGTGGAGGACGCGGACTACATCAAGCTGCGCGAAGTGACGGTGTCGTACGTGGTGCCGCGCCGCTGGGTCACTCGTGCCCGCGCCAGCGAAGCACGTCTGACGTTCGCGGCCAGCAATCTCAAGACGTGGACGGACTACACGGGCTTCGATCCCGAGGTCAACTCCACGCCGGCGAACCTGTTCAGCAACTCGGACTTCCTGACACAACCGCCCCTGCGTGTCTACTCGGCGCGGCTCACCCTGTCGTTCTGAGACCGAGGCCAACGACCATGACCCTTAGACGAGTGAACACGGTGAGAGACTCCAGTTCGAAATCGGCAAGCATGGCGCGTCTTGGGCGCTGCGCTGCCGCACTCCTTTTCGCGGGCTTCGCGGGCTCCTGCACGACGAGCGAGATTCTTCGCGTCGAGGACCCCGACGTCGCGCGTCCCGAAGCAATCACGGGCCCGGAAGGTCTTCCATCGCTGCTGGCGGGCGCCATCGGCAACTTCGGCGTCACCTACGACGGTGGCAACGACTTCAATCAGGTGACGCTGTCCGGTCAGCTGAGCGATGAGTTCATCAACACGGAGACGTTCCCCACCCGCATCGAGGTGGATCAGCGACGCCAGCAGGTGACGAATGGCTCGCTGAGCGGCGTGTACTATGCGCTCCAGCAGGCGCGCACCGCCGCCGATGTTGCGGCGGAGGGCTACGCAAAGTATTCGGCAACGGCGGTTGGATTCGCCGAGGCGCTCAACCTCAGCGCGCTGACGCACATCATTCTGGCTGAGAACTACTGCGGCTCGGTTCCGCTCAGCAAGCAAACGTCGCCTGGAGTCTTCGAATTCGGACCGGCGCTGACGACGCGCGAGTTGCTCGACCGCGCCATCCAGAAGGCGGACAGTGCGCTGGCGATCATGGGCGCCAGTGGCGCAAATGCGACCAACGCCCGCGTCGCGCGCATCGTCAAGGCGCGCGCGCTGGTGGATCTCAATGACCCGGTCGCAGCGGCTACGGCCATCAACGGAACAGCCGGTGTCCCGACGACGTTCCAGTACAACTACATCCACACCGAGGTCACCACCCGCCAGAACAACGGCACGTGGAACCTGATCCAGAACAGCGGTCGCTTTGGCGTCGCTGACGTGGAGGGACTGAACGGTCTGCCGTTCCGGAGCGAAGGTGACACGGCGACGCCTGCCGCGGCACGCGATCCTCGCGTCGCGAACGTGCGGCGGCCGACGAACAGCGGCCGTGGGTTCGACGGCGCAACCAACATGTGGTGGCAGTTGAAGTATCCGGTACGTTCGGCACCCATCACGATCGCGGACGGCGTGGAGGCTCGTCTCATCGAGGCCGAGGCGGCCCTTCGCACCGGCAACTATGCGACGGCGACGACTGGTACGTTGGCGATCCTGAATGCGCTGCGCGCCGACGCCGCTGTCGCGGCGCTGCGCGGATATACCCGCGCCATGCCCGCGCTGGTCGCGGCCGCAACGCAGGTGGACCAGGAGAACCAGCTCTTCAAGGAGCGTGCGTACTGGCTGTTCCTGACCAGCCATCGGCTGGGTGACCTGCGGCGGTTGAGTCGACCCGCGAATGCGGCACCACCGGCGATTGCCGGCTATGGACGCGGCATCGAGACCGTCTACCCGACGGGCAACTATCACAAGGGTGGCACGTACGGCATCGATGTGAACTCCCCGGTGCCGCAAGCCGAGGAGAACAATCCCAACTTCGTCCGAAACTCCTGCAACGTCGCGGCGCCGTAGGATGACCCGTTCACCTGCACATCACTACACCATCACATTCGCGGAGAACGAGTGATGAATTTCAAACGAGGACTACTGGCCGTCATCGCATCGGGCGCCGTGTTCGGCGCCTGCGACAACGGCAAGTTCGTAGAGGTTCCCGGGAAGGTGAACGACGAGTTCACCACCGCGCTCGCCGGCGCGAACGAGAAGCCCAACGCCGTGACGACCACCGCGGCGGGGACGACCAATCTCACGATCGTCGATACCAATACGATTCGCGTACAGACCTTGGTCAGCGCGATCGACTCGGTGACCGTGGCGCACATCCATGCAGGCGACCCCAGCATCGCGGGGCCCATCATGGTGTTCCTGGTTGGACCATTCTCGGCGACCCAGCTCGTCGCACGAGGGCCGGGCGGCACATCGACGCTGAACGGTGTACTCAGCCACGTCGACATCGTTCGCGGCATCACCAATTTTTCCGGGTTGTTCACTTTCGACTCGCTGATGACGCGCATCAAGGCCGGCACGGCTTACGCCAACGTGCACACGCGCAAGAATCCCGGCGGTGAGATTCGAGGACAGCTCTTGCCCAAATGAGTCGGGCCGGCAAGTAGCTGCACGAACAATGGAATGGGCGGCGATGCGTGCCGCCCATTTTCATTGTCCGCATGCGACTCGGATGACCTGGATTCTCCTCATGCCGCCTCGTTGGATTCCGGCTGCTGCTCCACCGGGAGCCCCGCATCCACCCAGGCTCGCCAGCCGCCCTCCAGTGCTCGCGCCCTGGGCCACCCCGCGTGTCTCAGCTGCCGCGCCACACGGGCGCTGGTCGCTTCGTCCGTTCAGGCGCAGTAGACCACCAACGTCGCCTGGTTCGACAGCCGCAAGTCGGTCGCCATGCGGACGGGATCATCGGGCTGGATGCGCAGCGCGCCCCGGATCCGGCGATTGTCGGCCTCGAAGCTGCGCGGCGCGCGCGCATCGATGAAGATCACAGGCTCGCGGTGCCGCTGGAGCTCGAGCACTTCCGCCTGTGTGATGATGTGCTCGTTCTCGGGCTCCGGTTGCTCGAGCTTCGCCTCCGATGGCTCCACGACCCGAGGTGCCTGGCGCGGCTGGCGAGGCGCGCCCTTCGAGCGGAGATAATACCCGATGATGCCGCCGTGTGCGGCAAGCGACACGAGCACGACGAACGAGGTGATGGAGAACAAGCGGCTCGCGCCCGGGACGCCAGCAAACACGGGGAGCAACGCCAGCAGCAGCGAGCTCAGTCCTCGAGGACCGAACAGTGCGATGTACTTGCGGTCCTGCCCACGCACGCCAACATGCGTCAGAACGGGGTAGAGCACCGCCGTGCGAGCGAGCAGCGCGATCGGCGTGAAGACCAGGAGGCGCCAATCGACGATGGACAATCCGGTCCAGATGAGCGAAGCGCCGAACGCCACGAACGTGAGCAGCAGGAGCATTTCGCTCGTGGCTTCGCCGTACTCCAGGAAGCAGTCGCACAGCTCGACGTCGAGAGCGGCGATCGCGAGACCGGCAGCGAAGGCGGCAAGAAACCCGCTGCCTCCAACCGCTTCGGCCGCCGCATAGGCGGCGAAGCCCAGTCCCAGCGCGTAGAGCGACTCGTAATCTCTGCGAACGCCGACGCGCGAGCGCACCGATGCCAGCATCGTGATGCCCGCCCAGCCCACGATCGCACCGAGGGCCGGGCCAAGCACGAAGAGCCCCACGAGGTTGCGGCCAATCTCGCGACCAGACAGCGGAGCGGCCTCCCGCAACGCCAGGGCAGCCAGGATCACAATGGGCACAAGCAGGGCGTCGTTCATGCCGCTCTCGATCCGGAGCGCCACACGTGACGGCGTCGGCAGACTCGGCGAACGCAGCACGCTGCGCAGCAGCACCGGATCGGTGGACGCGAGCGCCGCACCGAGGATCGCCGCGGCTGCGGCGGACAGGTCCAGCACCCAGAAGGCCGCGAGCGCGATGAGTGCCGCCGGCAGCAGTGTGCCCGGTCCGAGCACCATCCAGACGAGTTGTCGCCGGTCGCGAAGCTCGCGCACGTTCACCGTCACGGCGTCCGAGAAGAGCACGAGCGCGAGCCCGAGAATCGCGAGGGCGCGCAGGACGGGCGACGCCAGGTGCATGTCGATGAGCCCAAACCCGTAGGGGCCAAGCACTGCACCAAGCAGGAGGAACGCGGCGACCAGCGGGATGCCGACGCGCTCGACGACGGCGGAAAGGAGCGACGCGACGACGATGACGATCCCGATCAGCGCGACGGTCGCGACGAACGGGTCCGCGGGAACTCCTTGAGGGCTCAGAGGTGGTTGGGTTGCTGGTGTCAGTGAAAGGTGAGGTGCGGATCAACAGCAATTACTCATCCGAATTCCCCGAACTTCCACGAATAGTTCCTCGCCATTCATGCGCCCCGCCTCCTTCCGGCACTTTCCGCATTTCCGGATGTGTCCGAAGACCAGATGGTGAATGCGCGATTGGTCCGTTATACGGCCCCAAGCCCGAGCCCAACTACATCGAGACCGGCAGCGTCAACGTGAACGTCGCTCCGTGTCCCGCGTGGCTGTGGGCGATGAGGTCACCGCCCATCCCCCGCGCCAGCTCCCGACTGATCGAAAGACCCAGCCCGACGCCGTCGGGTCGGTCGGCGGGACGCGCGGCAAGCTGCACGAACGGCTGGAAGATCGCCTCGAGCTTACCCGTCTCGATACCTATCCCAGTGTCCATCACTTCC
>DASTVV010000117.1:0-15496 GCA_035758925.1 Gemmatimonadaceae bacterium | reverse complement strand
TGTCCGCGCTGTTCCTCGCCACTGGACGGCTGGCACTGGCATTTCCGCGAGGCTGGACGACGACCAAGGGTCTGGTGCTCCTGCTCACGACCGTGCTGGGATTCCTGGCCACACCCGCACTGGTCTTCGGCGCCGTCAGCTTCCGCTCGCCAGGCAGAGTCACACGGCGCGTGGCCATGATTGGCCTTGGCGCCGCGGTCATTCTTGGCGTCCTGACGCTGGTCACGTCGCTCCTGTGGTCGGATCCGCTCACAAGTTTCTCGCTCCGCCACGGGGTGCGCACGCTGGTGTTCGCGCCAGCACTGTTCTTCTGCGCATTCGTGTTCCTGGAGCGTGTGCGCCACACGAAGTCCGGCGCCGCGCTCGTGACGGGCGCGGCGTGCTTTGCCTACGGCATCGACCAGTGCATCTATGCGGTGGTGCAGCTCACGCAGGTGGTCACCACGGTGAGCGGAGCGCCCGCCGGCACCGGTCGCCTCGCGGTCCTTGCCAGCGCCAAACTGCTGTATCTGGACGTCATTCTCACCGGCGCAATCTGCCTGGGCATGGTGTTGCTCCTGGTGGACGAGTATCAGCGGTCGGAGCGCGCGCTCAAGGAAAGCGTGGACCGCGGCCGCGAAGTGGCGGACGAGAACACGGCGCTGCAGCTGGAGATTCGCATCAGGGAGGAGACGGAGCGGTTGCTGCGCGCCAGCGAGGACCGCTACCGCGATCTCGTGGAGCACAGCGAGGACCTCGTGTGCATTCACGATCTCGAGGGTCGCATCCTGTCCGTCAATCCCGCACCGGCCAGGATCCTCGGCTACTCCGTCGAGGAGGTCCTCACGAAGAACGCTCGCGACATCCTCGCTCCCGACGTGCGGGGCGACTTCGACGAGTACATCAACGCCATCCAGCGGGACGGAGTCGCCACAGGGGTCTTGAAGGTCATGACCCGGACCGGCGAGCATCGTTTCTGGGCCTTTCGCAACACGCTGCGTTCAGATGGCGTGAACGCGCCGATTGTCCGGGGCATGGCGCGCGACGTCACCGAGCAGCTCAAGGCCGAGAAGGCCCTGCGCCACTCCGAGCAGAAGTTTACGGTGGCATTCCGCTCGAGTCCGTGCGTGATGGCGATGTTGTCGGAAGACGGCCGCTTCCTGGACGTGAACGCCACATTCGTAACGATGACCGGGTACTCGCGCGAGGAGGTCCTGAACCGCACGTCGCTCGACGTCGGGCTGTGGGCGGATCCCGAAACGCGCGCGACAATCCGCCGCAAGATCGACGAAACCGGGCGCCTGGACAACCTCGAGATCGACGTCCGCTGCAAGGACGGTCGCATCGCGCCGATGGTGTTCGCAGCGGAGCTCGTTCAGATTGGTCGTGACCGCCTGATGCTGGTCGCGGGGTTGGATGTCACGGCTCGCAAAGAGGCGGAGGCTCGGCACCAGGCCATTCTCAAGACGCTCCCGGACTGGGTGTTCCTCACCAATCGCGACGGTGTCCTGCTGGAATCACACGCGAAGGACCAGCGCCTCACCATGGTACCGCCTCGCGAGCTGGTGGGCCTCAACGTCACGGAGGTGATGCCGCGCGATCTGGCCAAGCGCGTCATGGCGTGTCTGCATACGACGCTGCGGTCAGACCAGACGGCAACCCTCGAGTACTCGCGATGGATGGCCGACGAGGAGCGCTTCTTCGAGCTTCGATCCGTCCGGTTCGACCGCGACCAGGTGCTCAGTCTGGTGCGCGACGTCACCGACCAGCGACGCGCCGAGCATCGCGCGCGAGAGCTTCAGGAGGAGCTCACGCACGCGGGCCGCGTGATGGCGCTCGGCACGTTGAGCGGGTCGCTGGCGCACGAGGTCAATCAGCCGCTGACGGCCATCACGATGAACGCGTACGCCGCGTTGCGGCTCCTGGAAACCGAGGAGCCGCACGTGGAAGGGGCCCGCGACGCGCTGCGCGACATCATGAGCGACGGCCGGCGCATCGACGACGTGCTGCGGCGGATGCGCGGGCTGCTCCGCAAGGAGCGCAAGGACTATGGTCCCGTGGATGTCAACGCCGTCGTCAGCGACGTGCTGAAGCTGGTACACTCCGACTTCATCGAGCGGCGCATCTCGATCGAGCTCGCCACCGGGTCCAACATCCCGGTCGTGTATGGCGACCGCGTGCAGCTCCAGCAGGTGGTACTCAACATCCTGCTGAACGCGGCGGAGGCGGTGGGCGAAGCGGACAATGCCGAGGACCGGATCGTCACGCTCACGACCGCGGCGATCGGCACGCAGGTCACGGTCTCGGTGTCTGACCGCGGAGAGGGGATCTCCGGCCCCGCCTTCGACCGGATGTTCGATCCGTTCTTCACCACCAAGCGCGACGGCATGGGCCTCGGTCTGTCGATCTGCCGCACGATCATGGATGCGCACGGCGGGCGGATATCCGCCCGACGCAACGCGGATCGTGGCCTCACGTGCTGGTTCGTGCTCGACGCGGCGCGCATGCCGGCGAGGATATCGCCCAAGGGCATTCGCGAGTCCATCGTGGTCGAGGCGATGGACGCCTAGCACCTGCTCCTGCCGGCGATGGCGCAAGGTTGGAACTGCAAAACAATTGCAACGCGGAGGGCGCGGAGGGCGCGGAGAACTGCGAAACCCGTGATGCGTTGGGTCTTGGCGCGAGAGTCTATCGCGCCGGAACACAACGACCAATCTTTTCCTCCGCGTACTCCGCGCCCTCCGCGTTGAAATGCAGTTACTGACTACGGACAACAATCCAACCTCGGACACCGATGGCCACTCGACGCACGTTCCTCCAGACGCTGGCCGCGGCGGCGGCCGGGACCGTCGTGACAGCCGAAGCGCGCGCGCTTCCCGCCCTCCACGCGAAGCGGCTCCAGCGCATCGGACTCGAGCTCTATGCGGTGCGACACGCGATGGCCGACAATCCCGAGCGTACGCTCGCGGCGATCCGGAAGATCGGCTATGACGACGTCGAGCTCCTCTGGTCGTTCGGCAACTTCGGCCGCACGCCGGCGCAGGTGCGCGCTACACTCGCGAACGAAGGACTGCGCGCACCGTCGGCACACATGTCGGCTGCCGCCGTCCTCGTGGGATGGGAGCGGAGTCTCGACAGCGCGAAGGTTCTTGGCCACGAGTACCTCATCGTGCCGAGCTTCACGGCAGACACCGCCCGTTCGCTCGACGACTGGAAGGAATGGGCAGATCGCTTCAATGTCGCTGGAGCGCTGGCGCGTCGCGCTGGGATCTGGCTCGCCTTCCACAACGAAGCCGATCACATGCCACTCATCGACGGGCAGGTGCCGTACGACGTCTTCGTCGAGCGCACCGATCCATCCGTCGTCCGGTTGCAGCTGGACGTCGGGAACATGATCATGGGCGGCGGCGACCCGATGCGGTACCTGGCGAAGTACGGGGACCGCTACTGGAGCTTCCATCTCAAGGACGTCACCGCCGACCGCAAGAGCGACACCGGACTTGGCACTGGCACGTTCGACTTCAGGCGCTTCCTCGCGGCCGTGCCGTCGCTCGACGCCAAGCCCTGCTACGTGGAACAGGAGGGTGCAACCGACGAGCTGGCCGCCGCGGCAAGCAACTACCGGTTCCTGCGGAATCTCGAGTTCTAGCGCGTCGTGGCGGAGACAGTCATTCGACGCGCGACGAGCGGTGACTTGCCGGCGATCGGCAAGCTTGGCGCGCTGCTCGTGCGGACGCACTACGAATTCGATCCCCAGCGGTTCATGCGACCCATGCCGCGTGCCGAGGAGGGCTACGGGTCCTTCATCGGCACGCAGCTCGCCGAGCCGGACGTCATCGTTCTCGTTGCGGAGCGCGCCGGCGAGGTCGTTGGTTATGCGTACGCTGGCGTGGAAGGACGCGACTGGATGGCGCTGCGCGATCGCGCCGGAGTGCTGCATGACGTCGTCGTCGATCCGGCCCATCGTCGCGGTGGTGTCGGACAGATGCTGCTCGACGCGGCGCTCACCTTCTTTCGAGAGCGCGGCGTACCGCGCGCCGTGCTGCAGACGGCCGAGCGGAACGAGGAGGCCCAGCGCCTCTTCACCAAGGCCGGGTTCCGTCGGACGATGGTGGAGATGACGCGGGAGCTGACGTAGCGCTTTGTCGCAGTCCGCCAAACCCACTACAAGCGAATCACCTGCCGGCCTTCGTGCAATGGCGCTCGACGTCCACGCCACTCGAGCGTCCCGGACAGGCCCGGCGGCAGCGTGATGTCGGCGTGGAGCGTGTTCTGGTCGCGCTCCAGGCGAACGTCGATGTCGCCCAACGGGTGAGGCACGCGCCCCTCGGCGCGGCGCAACGGGCCAAGGGCTGGCGCGATCGACACCGTCCGAAACCCGGCACTCGACGGACGAACGCCCAGCACGGTTGCCAGCAGGCCGTAGTTGGGGTGCGCGGCCCATGCGTGGGTGTCCGAGCGCGTTGGCTCGGGATTCTCGGGCGCTGACGTCAAGCCAAGGCGGAGCATCGTCTGCCACGGCGCCAGCAGTTCCACGTAGCGATCGCCCAGCCCCGCCTCGCGCAGCGCCTCCAGCACATAGAAGCTGAAGTAGTAGGACGCCGGCGTGAGGCTCGTGTCGGACAGAACGCGCTGCATCACCAGCCGTCGTTCCGCGGCTGGCACGGCGTCAGCGAGAATCGCGAGCACGTTGGTCTGCTGGCTGTATGCGGCGGTATCCGCTGCGTCGCGAAACAATCCTCGCGCCGGGTCCCACGCGCGCGCACGTACGGCGGCGCGCACGGCCGCCGCTCGATCGCGATACGACGCGCCGACGCCGCGGGTGCCAACCGCGTCTTCGAGTCGAGCGGCGCGCTCCAGCGCGTACACGTAGAGCAGGCTGATCGTCGTCGAGTGTCCGTCGTCCGCGCCCGGAGGGACGCCGCGCGGCCACGGCTGAGTCCAGTCGACATAGTTCCAATGCGGCATGGCGCCCAGCATGCCGGTGGAGTCCACGTGGCGCGCATACCAGTCCAGGACGCCGCGCACACCGGCCAGGCGCGGCCGCACGAACGCCTTGTCATCGCGGTGCATGAGGTAGTCGTGCACCATCGCGACGTAGATGAGCGAGAAGGGCGGGATGATCTGCGTCAGCGCGGACGGGTATCGGCTGGCCGTGAGTCCTTCGGGAATGCGCGACAGGTCGAAGTGTTCGATGGCCTGTCGCAGCAGCCGGTCGTCGCCCGCCACGTAGAGCGAGATGAGTCCCTGGATGCGCGTGTCGCCGACGTACTGCAGCTGCTCCCAGTACGGCGTGTCCATGTACGTCTCGAACGCACCGATCCGCGCGCCGTTCCAGTTCATGCGCCACATGTCGGCCAGCCACGGGAGCTCGCGTGCCGCGAAGCGCGCGCGTTCGGTGAACGGATAGGCCGTGAAGATTCCGTGCACGTCATGAATGCGAAGCGGCTCGTCGGCGGTGGTGATGTCCAGCTGGATGTACCGGAACGAGCGCCAGTAGAGCGTCTGAAAGCGCCGCCGTGCGCCTCCATCGGTCAGAAAGACGTCGCGCACGCCGCGCAGCGTGCGCCCCGCGACGGAATCGCGGTGTCCCTTCTGTCCGGCGGAATCGACGAGCGCTTCGGCGTAGGTGAGGCGCACCGCGCTGCCAGCGCCTCCGCTCGTTTCGAGAACCGGGTACGCGTTCGTCGTGTGCGATTGATCGAGGAGCACCACGGCCGTCGAGCGCGCCGGAACCACGAGATCGCCGACGCCGCGCAGGAAGGAATCGTCCGACGTCACCCCGACGGCGCGTCGCACGCGTGCCAGGCGCTGGAGCTTCTCGTCCATCGCCGGCAGCGACCGCGGCTCCAGTTGCCAGCCTGCGACTTCACCGTACTCGCCGGGAGGCACCGCGCGTCGTTTGACACGTCCGACGATTCCGCCTCCAGCAGCTCCGTCGAACGCGGCGAGTGGCGCGGCTGACGCGGCTCGAATCGGGGGGGACACCAGGAACCACGCGTCGTCGACGTAGTCCGGGCGCTCCCACCCCCACGGATAGCGCACGCCTGCTACGGAGTCGCCTGGCGCCGCCGCGTAATAGTTGCCGATGGCGGCACTGGTGATGACGATCGGCGCGTAGGCCGAGTCGACCAGCAGCCTCCATCCGTTGCCCGAGTTCACGTACGCGGCCTCGGTGGCACTATTGCCTTGAAGGAGGAACCCGGTGCGGTGGCTGTGCTGGGCCACGGGCCGAGCGGCGCCCCAATTCCAGACGAGCGCCGCGATCACGTTGCGTCCCGGACGCAAATGCTGCGCGATGTCCACTGTCTCATAACGCCAGTGCGTCACGTCCGAGCGCTGCGGGCCGGACGACACCTGCGTGCCGTTGACGTACAGCCGATAGCGATTGTCCGCCGAGACGTGCACGACGAATCGGGCGGGCACGGCAGCGAGGTCGAAGGTGCGGCGCGCGTGGAAGACGGTGAAGCTGTCGCCCGGCACGCCTGGCGGCGCGATCCATCTTGCCGCCGGCGCGTTGTCGAACACGCGTGTCTCCTGCGCGGCGAGAGGCGCAGCGAGCGCGAACGCGAGGAGGGCGATGCGGGCGTCCAGCGTTCTCATGAGCCCAAGAGTACGACAGGTGCTGCAGGTTGTCAGGTAATCGGGTTGTCAGGTTGCCACAACACCCGACAACCCGAGAACCCGACAACCCGACAACCCGACAACCCGACAACCCGACAACCCGAATCTGTTCAGAACGGACAATTCCCAGGTGGATCGGTGTCCTTGCGCAGTGCCGTCGCGCCGGGCGGCACGAAGTACGTGACGATGTTCTCGGCTGGAGCGCCCGATTCGTTCCGCGCGATGTGGGCGTGGTCACCGACGTCGAGAAAACCCTGGCCGGCTGTCAGCACTTTGGGCGTGCAGGTCGGGTCGTCCGACTCGTAGAACGTCATGCTGCCCTTTACCACCTGGATGAATACCGGGCCCGGATGGACGTGCCAGCCACTCTGGCCACCGACCTCGAAGACGATGCTTTGAACGGCGATGTCGAACGCGGGCTTCGCCTTGATCTCGACGTGCCAATCGCCGGTGATGCGCATGACCTTGAAGTTCTGATCATTTGGATCGCTGAAGGTCGAGCGCGCAAGCAGCTTCGATGTCGTACCGGATGACGCGAAGGCCGGCCCGGTCCCGGCCAATTCCAGCTCGTTTTTCGGGCGCAGCGAGTCCGAGCCTGCGCTGCAACCGGCGCTGCACGCGGTGATGATGCCGGCCAGCGCCAACGGGCCGACGCGCCCACCGAAGACCTTCGACATGGAACCCTCCGAAGCGGGTGTTGGGTGAGAAACTCTGTTTCCCCGGTCACCGAGCCCGTATGTTGGAGCACCTTGACCGGGGCGAAGGCCGCGAACCGGCCCCTGTGCTGGGTGTAACGGGATTTCTCGCCGAAAGACGACATCTCGCCTCATGGACGCCTCCACGACACCCACGGACGCTCTTCCCGCACTCCAGAACGTGGACCAGGAGTCGCTCGATCTGGCGGTGTCGCGCGCCTATCAGGAGCTTCGCGCGATCGCGCATCGACGACTGGTGGCCCGTGACGGCCAGGGAACGCTGTCAACCACGGCGCTGGTGCACGAGGCCTATCTCAAGCTGGTGGAGCAGTCGCGCGCCGCATGGCGCGACCGCGCGCATTTCCTGGCCGTCGCGTCGCTCGCGATGCGTCACGTGCTCGTCGACCGCGCGCGAGAACGCGCCACGGTGAAGCGCGGGGGACCCAACCGCAACGTCACCCTGGACGACGAGCTCGTAGGGGGAAGCGTCGACGATCAGGCTGATGCCGTGCTGCAAGTCAACGATGCGTTGGAACGACTGGCGGCATGGGAGCCGCGGCTCGCGCGCGTGGTGGAATGCAGGTTCTTCGGCGGACTGACGGAGGCGGAGACCGCCGAGGCGCTGGGCCTGACGCAACGCACCGTGCAACGGGATTGGGTCAAGGCTCGCGTGCTGCTGCGACGCGCGCTCGAGGCCTGAGCCTCACCGATCGACATGTCTGACACGAAGCGTCCCGCCGAGCGCTGGTCCGAGCTCTCGTCGCTCGTCGATGCCCTGCTCGACGCAACGCCTGAACGGCGTCCCGCGCTCATCGACGAAATGAGCGCCGGGGATGCGGCCCGACGGTCGGAGCTGGAGGCACTGCTGGCGGAATGCGAACGCGAGCCGGCGCTGCTCAGCGTTCCGGCGTTGGAGCGATTCGGTGCGCTGTTCGACGAGCAGGCGAGTTTCCCCCAGGCGCTGCTCGATCGCTACCGACTGGCCCGCGAGCTGGGGCGTGGCGGCATGGCAACCGTCTATCTCGCGCGCGATCTGAAGCACCGGCGTGACGTCGCCGTGAAGGTCGTGCATCCGACGATTGCCGCCGCCATGGGCGCCGATCGATTCCTGCGCGAAATCGAGATCGTCGCGCAGCTCCGGCATCCCAACATCGTTCCGCTGTTCGACTCTGGTGAGGCGAACGGCTCGCTGTACTACGTGATGCCGTACGAGACTGGCCTCTCGCTGCGACATCGGCTGGCCAACGAAGGCGCGCTTCCGGTGGAAGACGTGCTGCTCATTCTGCGCGACGTCTGCGACGCGCTGGCGCACGCGCACGCGCGCGGCATCGTTCATCGCGACATCAAGCCGGACAACGTGTTGCTGTCGGGACGTCACGCCATGCTCACGGACTTCGGCATTGCGAAAGCGTCATCCGATCCGGCATTCCGCGCGACCAGTGCCACCGATGTGGGAACGCGGCCGATGATCACGGCCGCGGGATCGACCATCGGCACGCCCGAGTACATGGCGCCCGAACAGATCGCCGGAGATCCAGGCATCGACCATCGCGCGGACATCTACGCCGTTGGCATGCTGGGATACGAACTGCTCACCGGGCGCCTGCCGTTTTCAGGCAGATCGCGCCTGGAGATCTTCGCCGCGCACATGGCTGACGCGCCGCCCTCGGTGACCCAGCATCGGCCGGACGTCCCGGAGGCGCTGGCCGAGCTCGTGATGCGCAGTCTCGAGAAGCTCCCGGCCGACCGCTGGCAGAGCGTGGACGAGATGCTGCGACGGATCGAGACCATCGCTGCGACCACGGGTGCACCGCCCGTGGCGACCAAACGGCGCTGGGCGTATGCGTTCGCCGCGGCCGCAGGTTTCGCCATCCTGGTGGCCGGTGCCGTCGTCGCATGGCGTGGCGCGCGTGGCCTGTCCGCGTGGCAGAACCGCTGGTCGAAGATGCACATCGAGAAGTTCACGGACTTTCCCGGCTCCGAGGTCGACGCGGCCATCTCGCCCAACGGCCAGTTCGTGGCATTCCTCGCTGATCGCGACAGCGTCTTCGACGCGTTCGTCAGCCAGGTAGGGAGCGGCCACTTCGTGAATCTGACCAACGGCCGCATTCCCCAGCTCTTCAATGAAGACGTGCACAACGTGGGGTTCACGCCGGACGCGGCCAGCGTCTGGCTTCGCATCGCGGACATCAATTCGCCGGCATCCGTTGCCCTTGTTCCCACGATGGGAGGGCGTCCACGACCGTTCCTCAACACCGCGGTCATGGCGATGTGGTCGCCGGATGGTTCGAAGCTGGTGTATCACGAGACCACGCCCGGAGATCCCATCTTCGTCGCGGGCGCGGACGGCGGAAATCCGCGGCGCATCTTCATTTCGACGCCCGGCTTCCACTCGCACTTTCTCAGCTGGTCGCCGGACGCCCGCTTCGTGTACTTCGCGCATGGGCTGCCGCCCAACGAGATGGACATCTGGAGGATTGCGGCGTCGGAGGGCGGTCGCGCGGAGCGCGTCACGTCGCACAACTCGCGCGTAGGGCACCCGGTGCTCGTCGACGATCGGACGCTGCTGTATACCGCGACCGACGACGATGGGAACGGCCCGTGGCTGTACGCCATGGATCTGGAGACGCGCGTCGCCACTCGCCTCAGCTCGGGCGTCGAACAGTTCGTCTCCATCGCGGCGAGCGCCGTCGTCCCGGGCCGGTCGACGCGGCTGGTGGCGACGGTATCGAACCCCAGCGTGCAGCTGTGGAGCGTGCCGCTGACGAGTGGCATCTCCGACGAACAGCGGGCCAGTCGCGTCTCGCTGCCAACGGCGCGGTCCGCGGCGCCGCGTTTCGCCGCTGATCGCGATTCCTCGCTGCTGTACCTCGCGTCGCGCGGCGGCGCCGATGCCTTGTGGCGAGTGTCTGCCGCCGGGGCGATGGAGCTGTGGAGGCCTGACGACGGCGCTGTCGCCGGTGCCGCGGCGATTTCGCCGGACGGACGACAGGTCTGTTTTCCCGTGCACCAACGCGGTCGTTCGACGTTGCGGTGCACGAGTGCGGACGGGAGCGGCCTGCGCACACTGGCCGAGTCGCTCGACGTG
Organism: Gemmatimonadaceae bacterium; assembly: GCA_035758925.1. GTDB lineage: Bacteria > Gemmatimonadota > Gemmatimonadetes > Gemmatimonadales > Gemmatimonadaceae > DASPMP01. The sequence continues at coordinate 5,110 of DASTVV010000117.1, read as the reverse complement.
CGTGGCGCGCCCTCGTGGTCCCCGGATGGCAAGTGGATTGCCACCGCCGCGAGAGAGGGCCAGACGATTCGGATCTTCAAGGTGCCAGCCGATGGCGGCCCAGCCGTTGGCCTGGTGGACTCCGTCTCGTCCAACCCCGTCTGGTCACCGGACGGCACGTTCATCCTGTACTCGGCGACGCCGCGCGGCCGAAGCGTCTTGATGCATGCGGTCAGGCCTGACGGAACCAGGTTCCCGCTTCCGTTCCCGCCCATCATGCTCGACCGGCTCGGCGACAGCTATCGCTTCCTGCCGGACGGGAAGCGTCTCGTCGTGAAGCTCGGCGGCTTCCGCAAGCAGGACTTCTGGCTCGTGGACCTGGCGACCGGACAGCGGCGACAGCTCACTCGACTCCGTCAAGGCGACTCCGTCAATCGCTTCGATATTTCGCCGGACGGCAAGCGCATCGTATTCGAGCGCGTGAGTGAAAACTCGGACATCGCGATGATCGAGGTGCCGGCGAAATAGCTGTCTTAGATTGCCAGCATGCCGCTGCTCACCGGCCTCCGCCTCGACCGCGCCAAGGCCTCCCGACAGTTTCACGACGGCCGGTTCCACAACACGTCGGGGCTGGGCCCGCGGCTCGAGGGAAACTCGCTGCCCGTGATGCGAGACTTCTTCTTCGGTGGCAAGGCGCGCGTGCCGCGCGCGCCGCTCCCGATGGAGAACCCGGTGCGGACGTGGGCGACGCCGGTCGCGTCGGGCTTGCGCGTCACCTGGCTGGGCCACAGCACGCTGCTCATCGAGATGGACGGTGTCACCGTGCTCGTCGATCCCGTCTTCGGGCAGCGTGCATCACCGTTCTCGTTCATCGGCCCACGGCGCTTTCATCCACCGCCAGCCAACATCGCGGAGCTTCCGCCCCTCGACGTGATCCTGCTGTCGCATGATCACCACGACCATCTCAACCCGGAGAGCATCCACGCGCTGGCCCGGCTCCGCGTGCCCTTCGTGACGTCGCTCGGCGTCGGCGCGCATCTCGAGCGGTTCGGCGCGGATCCGCGCACGATCACCGAGTTGGACTGGTGGGAATCGCACACGTTGGCGGGGACGGAGCTCACGTTCACGGCCGCTCCCGCGCAGCACTTCTCCGGCCGCGGGCTCTTCGATCGCAACTCGACGCTGTGGTCCTCGTGGGTCCTGACGACACCGAAGCATCGCGTCTTTTTCTCGGGGGATACCGGCCTCACCAACGAGCTCGCAACCATTGGTGAGCGATTGGGTCCGTTCGAGCTGTCGATGATCGAGATCGGCGCGTGGCACCCGGCGTGGAACGCGATTCACCTTGGCCCGGAGCAGGCGCTGCGCGCCTTCGAGATGCTGGGCGGCGGCACGTTCCTGCCGATTCACTGGGGAACGTTCGACCTCGCGCTGCACTCGTGGGCCGAACCGCCGGAGACGCTGCTGACGCTGGCGGAGAAGAGCGGCGCGCGCGTCCTCACACCCATGCTGGGTCAGCCCATTGAACCAGCAAACGTCGAGACGCTCGAGGCCTGGTGGCGCGCGGTGGCGGCGCAGGACGCTCCCGCCAGCCGGATCTCGCTCGTGGCGAGCTCGCGGGACTGACAGTCTCTCGGGTTGACGGGTTGACGGGTTGACGGGTTGACGGGTTGACGGGTTGTCGTTCACTCGTGATACGAGAACATGAGCGAACTGAATCGCCACACCCCGCGGTCCAGGATAGCTGTCAGCACCAGCCAGCCGCGCCGTTCATCGGCGTCATACCAGAAGACGAAGTCGGCCCCCACAGTGGCGATACGGCCGCGGCGCTCCGTGCGAACGTTCTCCAGCCGCTCGCCCATCCTCTTCGCCTGGGCGAAGGCGCGTTCCTGCGCTGCGTAAAACTCGGACAGCGATCGCGCCGACACTCCACCATCCGCCGTAGTTGACGTCGACGTAAAGATCGGCAGAAAGAGCTCCCGCCAGCGGGACAGGGAATCCCTCGTGTAGAGGCGCGTGTAGTCGATGACGAGGCGATCGAGTCCACGATCGAGGTCTGACGCCGGCTGCGCTTCCGCCGACATCGCCACGGCCGAAACGAGCGCCAGCGAAAACAGAAAGGATCGCGGCCCGCGCAGTGAACTCGTCACATTCACACGCCCGAGGCGGCGGTGTCCACCTTTCGCTGCACCCGCTCGAGCGCCGTCGCAACGACAAATGCAACGAGGAATGCGGGAACGCCGGTGATGGCGGGCCACGCGACCAACGCGAAGATCCAGATCGGTCGGAATGCCGACGTCGACATCAACTCGCGAACCGCCGCGTAGGCGGCCAGTCCGAACCCACCGATCGCAACTCCGACCGCAGAGTGGAGGGCAGTCGTGAGCGGCGCGCGGCGCTCCAAGCGCTCGTAACCGAAGTGGACCCCGAAAACCACGAGGCTCGCCAGCCAAGCGAGCAGCCGCCAGAGACGCTCACTGCCTGCTGGAACAGGGAAGGCACGACCGATGACGACATACACGAGCCCCGCGAGCAGGGCCGCCGGGATCCACGAAGAGTGCCGGGCGTCCGACATGGCTACTTCAGCAGCTCCCTGGGCGCCTGACACCGCCAGGCTTCCTCGATGAGCAGCCTCAGATCCTTTGTCGTCACCTTGTTCAGACGCACCAGTACGGCGGGAAACCCATTGTAGTGCGGCTCCGTGAAGAACTTCACTGGATCGGCCGCAATCATCAGGTCCTTTTGCGCATTGTTCGCGACGCGGACCGCGAGCACGCCATTGTTCGGCACGCGCGGCTTCTTGGGCTCCAGACGCTCGTGCCAGACCCACGCGAATCCCTTGAGCTTACCCCTGTTCCGAACGGAAAAAGCAAAGCGGTCGCTTGCTTCCTCTGTATCGGGGAACGACATCGCAATCCGACGGACGTCCGACTGGGTCGCCATGTCCCAGATGGTACGCTACTGTGGCACCGCTTTCCAGATCAGGTCTGCCAGCGCCCCGTAATTGCCGTCGAAGTGGTGCTTGCCCTTGAGTCCCACGGTCTGCATCAGGCCGGCCGGCGCGGCGACGCAGCCCGAGCGCTCCTCCTCCACTCCGTAGACGCACAGCATCCGTGTCCCACGCAGCCGTTCCAGCTCGGGCAGCGTCTGCCGGTCGCCGGGCCGATGCACCGTGCGGACGATGTCCTGCCAGTGGAACTCGAACCCCGCGAAAGTCGCCAGGCCGAGCATTGCCGTCAGCACCACGCGCTGCCTAAGCTCCGGTGGAAAGCGCGTGAGCGCGAACGGCATCAGATCGGCGCCGCGCGAGTATCCGGCGAGGACGATGCGCTTCCGGTGCCACGCGTCCGAGTAGTGCCGCGCGATGCGCGCGACGTCGCGCCCCAGGTCGTCGGGCGTCCTCCTGATCTGGAGATACGCGCGCGAGTCCAGGCCGACCGTCGCGGCGCCGTGCTCCGCCAGCGCCGCGGCCACCTGCTTGTCGAGGGCGGCCCAGCCGCCGTCGCCGGTGATGAATACCACCAGCACGTCGCTGCCCGGACCCGTCCGGCTGGCCGGGATCTCGCGAACTGGTAAGCCGCGGACGTCGGCCGTGTCCTGCGCGGCACGAGTGTTGGAGAACAGCAAGGTGGCCGCCGCTACCATCATCAACATGCAGAGAATTGTACTCGCGTGCTCGACGTTCGTTCTCGCTGGTTGCGCGTCGCTCATCGGCGCGCGGCCGCTCGCCACCGCCGCGCCCGGCGCCACGACGTTCCACACGATCGTCGTCGCGGGCCGGCCGCGTTCATTTCTCGTTCATCTTCCGCCGGCCGCGGCGAGGCATCGCGTGCCACTGGTGCTGCTGTTTCACGGCGACGGCGCCAACGGCAACGTCATCATGGACGAGTCGCACATGAACGACTACGCGGACTCGCTCGGCTTCGCCGTGGTGTACCCCAATGGTACTGGCGTGCTGCGCTACGCGTTCCTGCACTGGAATGCAGCCACCTGCTGCAGCTATGGCGTGGATCACGCCGTAGACGACGTGCGTTTTGCGGACACGCTGGTCGCGACGCTCGTGCGCACGCTGCCCATCGACTCCACGCACGTCTACGCCGCGGGATTCTCCGCGGGCGGCATGCTGGCGTTGCGATTGGCGTGCGAAAGCGCTCGCACGTTCAATGCGGTCGTCGACGTCGCCGGCGTCATGCCTGACACGACATGCGTCCCCGCGCGCCCGGTGTCGGTGATGTTCTTCCAGGGCCGCAAGGACAACTCGTTGCGCAGCGAGTTCCGGACGCTGCTGAGACGCGGTCGTCCATTCGCGACGTCGCTCGAGGCAGCCCTGCGATTCTGGGCGCGGAGGGACGGATGCTCCCGCCTCACGACGCGCGATTCGACCGCCTCGTACCAGCTGGAGCGCGCGAAGGGTTGTCCGTCGCCATTCGAGGTGCGCCTGTACACGATCAACGGCCACCCGCACGCCTGGCCGGGAGGAGCACGTCAGTGGTTCTTTCAACCCGCTTCGGCAAGGGCGTTGAAGGCGTCGCCGTTGATCCTGGAATTCTTCGAGAGACAAGCTTGGTCCGACGAAGGCGGAACCGCCCATCTCCGCCGATTGAGCCGATCAACGCCGATGGAACCTTGAATGGTTCGCACCACGAAACAATCGGCGTGAATCCGCCGAATCGGCGTTGATCGGCGTTCAACCTTTGACAGAGAAGCTTCGGTTTGCGCCCGTCGCCTATCTGGCAATCACGCCGCGCAAGCCTCCGGAAATCAAAGTCGCGACGTTCGCTAAGACACGCGGGAGCACCAGCCCTCCAGGCGACGCCAGATACCGCGGTACCCAGTTCGGGTCGAACTTGCTCTTGTAGAGACGCAAGCCCTTGAAGTTGTAGAAGTGTTCGCCGTGGCTGTAGAGAAACGCGCCCGCGCGACTCCACAGCGGTGCGAGCGTGCGCGCCTCCAGCCCGGACAGCGGCGCCATCCCCAGGTTGAATCGCTGATACCCATGGGCCTTGGCCCACAGTAACAGCTCGATGAACATGAACTCCATCACTCCGTTCGGTGCATCCGACCCGTAACGCATCAGGTCCACCGACACCTCGGCGCAGTCAGCCGCTGTCCACAGGTTCGCGAACGCGAT
>DASTVV010000101.1:0-9072 GCA_035758925.1 Gemmatimonadaceae bacterium | reverse complement strand
GTTGAGGCGCGTAGAGTCGCGCTTCTCGAGCAGGTTGTAGATCTTCACCGGCCCGAAGAAGTCTTCCTGGTCCCACCAGCCGGCGACGTTCAGCGTCGGAACGCGCGGGTGATCGACGTACGGCGCCACGGCCTGACGCTGCCAGAACGCGTCCCAGTTGGGATGGTTGGCGAAATTGTTCCAGCTCGGGATGGCGCCCTTGAGATGCTTCTCGTTGACGTGCGCGAGGGAGCCGAGCTTGAGATACCACTCGTACGTGTCGGGGAGACCGAAGTCGAAGCCGCCGCGCTCCTTGTTGGTCTCCATCATCGTTGCGTACTCGAACCCGTAGCTCAGGCGGAACGCACCGTTGTGATGGAAGTCGTCGCCGATGAACATGTCGGCGGGGCTCGCCTGCGGCGATGCGGCCCTGAGCGCGGGATGGGGATCGAGCATCGCCATGACTGTGGTCCAGCCCGGATACGACACGCCCTTCATGCCGACGCGCCCGTTGTTGCGCGGCACGTTCTTGAGCAGCCACTCGATCGTGTCGTAGGCGTCGGTCGATTCGTCGATCGCTTTCGGATTGGAGCGGTTGCGCATCGGACGCAGCATCTCGAACTGGCCTTCCGACGTGTACCGTCCGCGCAGGTCCTGGAACGCGAAGATGTAGCCTTCCTCGGCAAGCAGATTCCCGCGCAGACTGCGCTCTCCCCCGGCGATGCCGTACGGCGTCCGCAGCATGATGAACGGCAGCTCCCCCTCGAACGCTTTGGGCACGAGGATCATCGTGTGCAGCTTCACCCCGTCGCGCATCGGGATCATCACCTCGGTCTTGTCGTATTCGCGGAACGAATCACGCGGTGCCGCGGCGGGCGTCTGGGCAGCCAGGGTCGTCGCGAACGACAGGACAACGAGAGACAACAGGTTGGTGCGGTGGGGGCGGCGGGGGCGGCGGGGGCGGCGGGCGCGGCGGGCGCGGCGGGCGCGGCGAGAGCGCAACATCATCGGCGAGATCCTCATCAGGTGGGCGCTGATCGATAAGGTATCACGCGGCGGCACGGCACGACACTCGTTTGACGCTCTACCAGACAGCCGGCATACTCTGGCGAAATGCCCGATGACCCGCTCGCGGGAGCCCTTTGACCCGGTTCCACAACGCACAGAGCCTGATCGGGCTCTATCAGCTCCGGACAGACCTGGCCCGCGCCACCCGCTCGTTGCTGCGCACGCCGGGATTCTCGCTGGCCGTCGTCCTGACGCTCGCTCTCGGGATTGGCGCCAACTCGGCGATGTTCACCGTCGTCAACGCTGTACTCTTCCGTCCGCTGCCCTACCCCGAGTCGCACCGCATCGTCTCGCTGTCGCGGACCGACGAAGGACGCGATCAGGAGGTGGTGGACGATCGCACGTTCCGCGCCCTTGCTGCAGGTGGCGTTCCGTCGTTCGAGTCGGTCGCTGCCTGGAGCGAACAAGACGTGACCGTAATGACGAGCGATGGCCCGGTGATGACTCATGCCAACGCAGTCACGCCGGGCTACTTCGGTGTCTACGGTTTCCGGCCCGTGCGCGGCCGCGTGTTCACCGGCGACGAGGAGGACCGCCCTGTCGTCGTGCTGAGCGAACAGATGTGGCGCACCGTCTTCGCGTCCGACCCGGCCATTCTCGGAAGGACCGTGGTGATCGACAATAAGGCAAGCACGATCGTGGGCATCATGCCCGCCGTGGCGACATCCGCGCGGCGCGAGCAGCTGTGGATTCCGCTGGTTGTCGGTTCCCCGGTGCCCAACGCCATGACCTTCTGGTCTGTGTCCGCGCGGCTGCGTCCGGGAGCGACAATCGACGCGGCTCGCGTCGAATTCGCGACGCTCGAACGACGTGTCCACGACCCGTCGCGGAGGGCCGCCAAGCACGGTCCGCCGGAGACGACGGTTGTCATGACGCTCCGCGACCGGCTGTTCGGGGACAGCCGAAGGGCGCTACTGCTGCTGTTCTCCACGGTTGGCGTTCTGCTGCTGGTCGCATGTGCCAATCTCGCCAACCTGTCGCTCGCGCGCGCCGCGCGACGCGAACGTGAGTTTGCCCTGCGGCTCGTCCTCGGCGCGAGCAGTGCGCGCATCGTATGGTACGTGCTGCTGGAGTGCCTGCTGCTGGCGGCCGCTGGTGCGGGCCTGGGCCTACTGCTCGCCTCGGCGTCGGTGGGCTACCTCGTCAGCATCAGTCCGGGATCCGTGGCGAATGCCGAGAATGTACGTGTTGACGCCGTCGTCCTGGCATTCACCTTCGCCATTGCCGTGGCAACGTCGGTGCTGTTCGGACTCGTGCCGGCGCTGCGCGCGGCCAGCGGCGACGCGAATCTCACGCTCGCGACTGGCACGTCTCGCGCCGCCGGGAGTCGTCGCGAGCAGTTGATGCGTCGCACGCTGATCGTCGCTCAACTCGCGACCGCGCTGGTCGTGATGACCGGCGCCGCGATCGTGACCAAGACGCTGGCGCGCGTCGCGGCAATCGACACGGGGTTCGATTCGGAGAATCTGATCGCGATTCGTCCGTCGTTGGGCAGCGCACGGTATACGCCCGCAACTTCGCAGACGTTCTACACCGATCTCATGACACGCCTGCGCGACGATCCTGGTGCGCGCTCGGTGGCGCTCGTCGACGCGCTTCCGCTCGGCGGTGTCCGGGCCCGCATGACGGAGGTGGATACCAGCGGAAAGCGGACGACCCTGGAGCTCGTTTCCGCCGATCAGGACTACTTCGCGACGATCGGTGCCCGATTTGTCGCGGGCCGCGGTTTCACGGCGAGCGACGTTCGCGGCGCGCCCCTGGTCGTGGTCGTGAACGAGACGCTGGCTCGCGAGCGGTTCGGTGGCCAGTCGCCTTTGGGGCGAACAATTCGAGCTGACGGCAACCGGTTGATCGTCGGTGTCGTCCACGACATCCGACACCATGGGCTGGAGGCGCCCGTGTCACCGGTGATCTACCGCCCCATCGCTCAGGAACGGTACACGCCATTCGAGACCATCCTCGTCCGCACCGTTGGCCGCGCCCCGGGTATTGCCGATCGGGCACGCGCCATGGTCCGCGAGATGGACGCTGGCCAAGTGGCCCCGAGCATCAGTGCCGTCGAAGAGGTTGTGTCGCATCAGATCGCCCCAAGGCGCTTCGCCGTCGTGCTGCTGGGGATCTTCGCCGCGCTCGCCGCCGCCCTCGCGCTGGTGGGCCTCTACGGTGTGCTGTCGTATTTGGTGGCCGAGCGCACGCGAGAGATCGGGATTCGCGTGGCGCTGGGGGCGGACTCATGGCGCGTGCTGCGATCGGTTCTCGGCAGCGGCTTGGCTCTGACCGCGCTTGGCTTGCTGATCGGTGCCGGCGCGGCGGCCTTCACCGTTCGATTTCTCCAGAGCGCCGTATACGACATGAGCGTGTACGACCCCTGGATGTTCGCGGCGGCTGCGGCGCTGCTGGCGCTCGTCGCGCTCGTGGCGTCCTATCTGCCCGCGCGCCGCGCGGCGGCGATCGATCCTGTGACTGCGCTGCGCACGGACTGACTGGCGGACGTCGCTATCGATGCAGGTGATTGACGAAGCGGAATCCTGCAGCCGTTCCCACGAGACAGCACACAACACTCAAGGCGACGTACGCGGACGCCCGGGGCCAATTCCCTGCCGCGAACAGGCCGTACGTTTCGATCGAGAAGGTCGAGAACGTGGTGAACCCGCCGCAGAAGCCGACGACGAGGGCGGCGCGCACAACCGGGTGGGTTTCGTCGTTGATGAAATGCGCGGTCAGCGCCCCGACGGCAACGCATCCGAGCAGGTTCACCACGAGCGTTCCAACTGGAAAGCCGACGTGTGCGATGCGTTGCACAACTCTCCCCAGCCAGTAGCGCAGCACACTTCCAATGGCTCCCGCGATGGCGATCGCAAGTATGGTCATGTTCTCCCAATAAAAAGACTCCTGCACAGCCTCGCGGCCGAAGCAGGAGTCATCAGCGGTAACGGTTGCTACCAGCGGTTTAGGCGAACTCCATCGCCTGAGAATTGTGTCTTCTACGCTAGACCAGGCACTCGCTTGCGTCAATCCGGCGGTGAATCGACGACCGGATTGTCGTGGAGGCGTGGGCGACTCATACTTTGATCCTTCTCGGAGACGCTCTCGCCAAATGATCTCACGTCTTCTCGCGCCCTTCGTCTTCCTTCCCGCCGTCGTCAGCGCCCAGGACGTGGAGCTGCGCGTGCGCGTGGACAGCGCGATACACGAGATGGTGCTCGAGCTCGGACCGTTCGACCTCCCAGCCCACGCCGGGCACGAGAGCAATGCGTCGCCACCGCCGCGCGTGGCGGTCTTTCCAATCGACGCGTGGCTGCACGGCTATACGATCGAGCTGGTGGACACGCAGGGACACAAGCTCCCGGGTTCACTCATCCATCATGTGAACATCATCGCCCCCAGCCGCCGGGAACTGTTCAGCAACATCATGCTACGTATCGGGGCGGCCGGCACCGAGACGGCGCCGCTGCGTCTCCCGCGCATGATCGGCTATCGCGCGCGCGCCGGCGACACGGTGCTCGTGAGCTCGATGCTGCACAACGGGACGATGACGGACCATCCGCAAACGACACTGCGGGTTCGCGTGCCGTACACGCCGACGTCGACGTGGCTCCGGCCCTTCACCGTGTTCCCCTTTTATCTCGACGTCATGCCGCCCGCGGGGTCGCACTCGTATGACTTGCCGCCGGGCAAATCCGAGAAGTATTGGGAAGGGAAACCCGCCAGTAGCGGACGGATGCTCGGCGTCAGCGGGCACCTTCACAAGTACGGTGTGGAGCTACGCCTCGAGGACATCACCGCACGGAAGGTGATCTGGTCGGGCAAGCCGACCATCGACAGTGCCGGCAACGTCGCTGGAATGCCGCTCGCCAAGTTCTACCTGCGGTTCGGCGTGTCGCTCGACTCGTCGCACGTCTATCGTCTCACGGCCTTTTACGACAATCCCACGGGCCAGACGATTCCTGACGGCGGCATGGGTGCGCTGGGAGGAATCATGGTGCCATCCGGCATCACCGAGTGGCCGCTCGTGCGACGTGACGACCCCGAGTATCAGCTGGACCTCAGGCTGACATACCGCATGGATCGCGATCCCGTGCCGCCGACGCGCACATCGATCATGAAGCACACGCACTGACCGGCATTCACCGATTCGCCAGCGCGGCGCTGGGAGCGCGACAATGGACGCTCTGCCGCCTCGTGGTGAACGAGGTGACTCGGACGATGGCCGGTGGGCTCGTGGTCGGGCTGGTCGGGTTCATCATCGCGATGCGCTTTGCCGAGGAGATCTTGTTCGATGTCCGCCCTGCGGATCCGTTGGTGATTGGCACGGCGGCTGTCGTCTTCATCGGAATGGCCGTCATCGCCGCAGGCCTCCCGGCACGGCGCGCTGCTACGATTGACCCCTTCTGGCGCTTCGGCACGAATGATCGCGGATGTTGCTGCGGCGCGCATGCGAGCAACACGTCGCCACAATTCGCGGTTCGCCGCGCGACGAAACTGAGAGTCGAGGAATCGTAGGGTCAAAATGCCGGCGATCATCATGGAACTTGCACGCGACTGCGAACTCGGCGGGCGCGACACGCAGGTCCGTTGCGCCGCCTGTCGAGCGGGGATTCCTCGAGCGCGATGAAGGGTCCGCGCTACGCCGAGTCGTACGATACAGATTCCCCCGTCGACGCGTTGGTCCGCGCAACTGATCCTTGACTGAGGCGCCCCAAGGCGCGACAAACGGTTCCAACGGAAATGCCCCTGTATCCGTTTGTCGGAGACAGGGGCGCCGTTTCCCCTATGAAGCCTTCAGAGCGGGCGATGGGACTCGAACCCACGACGTCCAGCTTACGAACAACGACTTGGGGAGTGCGAGGCGCCGGCGTAGCGCCGAAGCAACTGCGGTGGGCACTCGTGGGCACTGCGCATCCAAGGGCCCACTGCACTCGTTGCGGCCGTGTGCCGGGAACTCTCGAGATGCACGATGCCGAATCTGCCGCGCTGTTGGCCTGCGTTGTTCCGCTCGCCGCGCGACATGGATCGGTCCGTTGGTGGAACTACGGAAGGTTGATGGGCCGTCGGCGTGTCTTAAATCGGACCCGAGACTCGGGCAGCCCTCGGACTTCTCGGTCTCCTTGATTAACGAGACGCTCATTCGGCGCAAAGGGTGGGCCTCAGGACTGGCGCGCGTACAAGTCCGGCTAAGTCGGATAAGTTCGCCCCCGGGGCATGGCGGGTGCGACGCTCGGCCGCATGAGCGACCATTCCGCCGCTGATCCGGCCTCGGAGAACTGCACCGTTTACTACGGCCCGGGGACGCCGCCCGACGCCATTGACGCGCAGCACTGGCGGCCGGCCGCCGAGCTCTTCGGGCGCGAAGTCGGAGATGAAGCGGCCGTGTTGATCGTGGACTCCGCGCTCCTCGATCAACGTGGTGATCTGCGGATGCTGCCGGGCCGCGTCATCCTGGTGGCTGCCGATGAGGCGTCGCAGACAGCGCTCGGGAATCGTGCGCCAATCTCCGTCATCGGCGTGAGTGACCCTACCGCGCGGCGGCGAGTGTTCGACGCCGCGTGCCAGCTCGCGTGCGCTCGATTGGCCGCCTTCCGGGCGCTGCGACGCCTCGCGCTCGAAAAGCGCGAGGCGCGCGAACTGAGACGAATCGGGACGGCGCTGATGCTGGAACGCGACCTAGGCGCGCTGCTCAAGCAAATCATTGTCGAGGGCAAGCGGCTGACGGAGAGCGACGCGGGTCTCATCCTGCTCGTCGAACCGGATCCATCGAACCCACGCCTTCTTCGGGCGGTAGTCTGGGATTTCGATTACCTGACTCGACCCGGTCCGATGATAACCACCGCAATTGACGATTCAACGATCGTCGGCCACGCGGTTCGCACCCGACGGACGATCGTCGTGGACGATGCGTACAGCCTGCCGCCGAACGCGCCGTTCAGGCAGAGCACGGCTTTTGACAGCCAATTCGGCTACTACCGAAGGTCCATGTTGGTCGTGCCGATGATCGATCATCTCGATCGTGCCGTGGGCGTCTTCCTTTTCCTCAATCGCAAGTCGGATCCGCAGGCCCGCATCACGAACAAGGAAGAAGCGGATCGGTTCGTACTGCCCTACACGAAGCGCGAGGTCCGCCTTGCGCGCGCCCTCGCGAGCGAGGCCGCCGTCTCGATCGAGAATTCGCGGCTATACGCGGAGATCGAATCGATTCTGGACGGCGTCGTCAAGGCATCCGTCTCTGCGATCGACATGCGCGACCCGACGACCGCAGGACATTCACTTCGCGTCGCGACGCTCACTACCGGAATCGCGGCCGCCGCCGAGCGTGCGGGTCGCGGAAGGTATCGGAACCTCCGGTTCACGCGCCAGCAGATGCGCGAGCTACGCTACGCTGGCCTGTTGCACGACTTTGGAAAGGTCGCCGTGCACGAGGATGTGCTGGTCAAAGCGAAGAAGCTGCCTCCACTGCTTAGCGAGCGCGTCGAGGCGCGTTTCAAGCTGATCCGGCGAACCATGGAGATGGAGTACTACAAGGCGCGCGCGACACATCAGACGGCTCGCGACCAGTCTCAAACGGAGTTGGCGTCCCAACTCGAGCAACTCGAGCACATGCGAAAGGTCGTGATGGACGCGAACGAGCCGACCATACGCCCCGAGCCGGCGTCACCCGAACTCGCGGCGATCGCCGCGCGGACGTTCGAGCGCGCCGACGGCCGGTCGGCGACGTACCTCACGCCGGAAGAACTGCGTTTCCTCCAGCTCCCCAAAGGGACGCTCGACGACAGCGAGCGCGCCAAAATCGAGTCACACGTCGAGGAAACCTATCGGTATCTCGTCAACATTCCCTGGACCGATGATCTCCGGAACATCGCGACATACGCCTCCGGGCATCACGAAAAACTCGACGGCAGCGGATATCCAAGACGCCTCAAGGGTGACGAGATCCCAGTCCAGGTCCGCATGATCACGATCGCAGACATCTTCGACGCCCTCACTGCGTCGGACCGCCCCTACAAGCGCGCCGTGCCGGCCGACAAGGCGCTCGACATCATTCGAGCGGAAGCGAAGGCGGGACGCCTGGATGAGGATCTCGTCAACATCACGATCGAGAGCCAGGCATATCGTCGAATCCTCGAGGAGGATTGGCGGAATCTGTAGGCGAAGAACGGGCGACCGTCTCCCCAAGCAGCGCAACTGAACGCCAGGCCGAAGCTGAAAGGCGCGCTCGTATTCATCCGCCGCCTCCTGAGGTACGGCGCTCGACTGCTATACCAGAATGTTCACCGCTCTCGCCGCCACCAGCACCAGGGTCAGCAGCGAGATCAGGAATTCCACCATCATCAAGAGCTTCATCCGGCGCGTCACGGGCAGGGTGTCCGTTCGGCGAGAAGGCCGTCGATGCGGTGAACGACAGGTAGAGATAGTCGATGAAGTCCGGCGGCATCCCGGTGCGGACGGTCCCGGGGCTCGTGTGGGGGAAATGAACTCCGGTGCCGCCGTGGACGCGCGAGCCCAACGAAAAAAGGGCAAGCACCGCTGTGTGCTTGCCCTCCAAATAGCAGGGGAGGGACTCGAACCCTCGACCCCGGCATTTTGAGTTCGTCCCCTCCCCCAGCGCAACCGCCATCTCCCTCTGATGATGCGGAATAGCGCGGAACGGAAAGGCGCGCCGCGGCGGGAATACGGGTACCAAAATGGGTACCTCTCGCGCGCTGTCCGCCGGACCCGACGGACATTGGGCCCCGCACGGTCGAAATATTGCAGCCCGTTGGCGGCGGCAACGGTCACGTTCGTGGCGTCGCTCTTCCTGCACTCTGCCCGGTCGACCATCAGCGACGCGCGAACGGACCTCCGGGAAGCGCATTGAACACGACAGGCCCACCGCGTCGCGGTGGGCCTGTTCTTCCTGATCGTCGTTCCGCTCGCAGCGACTAGAACCGCCAAACGTGTCCGACCGTGAGCACGTCCTGCCTCATGATCGTCCGGCTGTTCCGGTACTCGCTCCCGATCATGTGTTGCCCTGACGTGCCAGTGACCTCG
>DASTVV010000075.1:0-29767 GCA_035758925.1 Gemmatimonadaceae bacterium | reverse complement strand
TGTCCTTCGAGACGAATCCGTTGCGCACCCATTTGAGACCGCCCACCGGGTGATACGGAATCTTCTCGGCCAGGCCCACGGCGCCCGCGAGCTTTGCCACCCACTCGAACGGCGTCTTCGGATGGAACTGACGCCAGTCGTCCACCAGGATCGGGCGCTTGCCATCCGGTTCCGCGGCGAGAATCAGCAGCGCGTTGATGTACTGCCACGTGCAGTCCACCACCGGGTAGAAGAGCGTCGTTCCCGGAGCATTCGACGCCTGCGCGTTCCAGCCCAGATAGTACGGCCATTCCCGCGGAAATTCGAGACGCTTGTCCGAGACGCGAACCGTGCACTCCTTGGCGGCGGCGATCCAATCGGACTCGGACCACTCGGACCAACGCGGCGGGAGCGACTTGAGCATCTCGAGCGCCTTGCGGCCCGTCGGGTGCTTGAGAAGAAAGATCCCATCGTCGTTGATCATGAAGAAGTGCGTCGCCTGGCAATTGTCCGCGCTGCTGCCGGTGCGTGCCATGATGTGCAGGAACGGCGTTCCCAGCTCGTCGGTGCCATTGGCCTTGGTGAGCGGGCCGTCGTGCGTGGTCACGCCCGTGATGCCCGTGACGCACGTGATGAGGATGGCCTCCTCCAGCTTGCTGAGCGGCGCCGGCTTGTTGGTGCTCTGATGGGTCAGCGGCCCCGCGTTCACGGACTGCCCGCGCGGGATGCGCCGCGTGCGCCGCTCCACCAGCGCCGACATGAGCGGGTACTGGAAGAGGTCTGTCAGCGGACTGTGATGCTGGCCAGGGACGTACTTCGGAGATTCAGGAACGACACGAGCCTCGGATGCCATGCGAACTCCTCGCAGTGAGTGCGGGGGGGATGGTCAGTGGTTCGGGAGAAACCTCAGTTGTGCTTGTCCAGCTCCGCGGTGACGACCGGGTACACGTCGCGCGCCGCGTCCTTGCCGATGAAGCAGTCCATGTGCGCGTAGTCCTTGAAGACGTGGCGCACGTAGTGCTCGGGTCCGTTCTTCTCGGAAAGGAACTCATACGTGAGCTTGCTGCCCTCCGGCAAAAACAGCCGGTTGTGCTCTCCATGCAGGAACGCGATCGGCATCTTCAGCCGCTGCGCGTTGGGCAGGTACACGTCTTCGCCGTCGGCGCTCACGACGTGTCCCTTGCGGATCGCCTGCGTGATCTGCTTGAACGTCTTCAGGTTGCTGACGCCGAACGCCTCGTGCAGGTGCTCGTGCGTCGCGTCGTTCAGCTGGTCGTGGTCGTAGACTTCGCCGTACATGAACGTGACGCGTCGGCAGAAGGCGCTGCTGCACTGCTCTTTCCCCTTGGGATACAGACGCAGCGCGGCGTCGTACAGCTTCTCCGACCACGACGCGTCCTTGCTGATGTCGGTCGTGAGCGTGTCGATCCCCAGCCCCTGGATCACGTCGGCGAGATAGAGGCCGGCGCGCAGCTTGTTGACGAGCACCATGCGCGGGTGGAGCGTGAGCTGCGACGCGACCGCGGAACGCACCCCTTCGAGACCGCTCGCCAGCGACATGAGCATCGTCTGCGAGCCGACGCAGTGCGCCATGATCTGCACCGTGTCGCGTCCGGTCGCCGAGCGAACCGTGTTCACGGCCGCCGGGTAGTCGTACAGCGCGATGTCGTCGAGCGTGAATTGCGTCGCGGCGGACGGCAGGTCGGGACTCGCGCGGTAGTCGAACACCCAGACGTCGTACCCGCGCTCGTAGAGGTATTCGGGATAGTTCGTCTCGGTCGTGTCGATCGTATACGCCAGCGCCGAGGTTCCGAAACCGGGCGACAGGATCACCGGACCCTTGGTGCCCCCCTCGAAGCGCGTGAGCTTGAGCTGCACGCCGTCCTTCGTCTTGAAGTAGTGGATCTCGGGCGTGCCGCAGCGCAGCTCGCGCCGTACGCGCGGCGGTGCATCCGGATTGAACGCGCTCGGCTTGGCGAAGATGCCGCCGTAGATCTCGTTCAGCGCACCCATGAAGAAGCGTCCGAACTTGGCGAGGGTGAGGAGCTCCTCGAGCTTCCCCTTCGCGCCAATCGCCTTCATCGTGCCCAGCTGCTTGCGAAAATCCTTGATGAGGATGTTGACGATGCCCTTGGCGATCACCTTGCCCTTGTCGTCGCCCTCGCGGACGGTGACGTAGAGCGTGGTGGTGTCGGACCACAGGTCCGGTCCGGCGTCGTCGTGAATCGTCTTGAACCCGTCGACGTAGAAGTGGCGTCCGTCGTCCGCGACGAGCGGCATCTCGTACACCATCTTCCGCGTGCCCGCGCGATCGGCGTCGCGCACCAGCAGGTGGAACCGGCCATCGACGACGCGCAGCGGCGTCGACGACAGCGCGGGGAACGTGACGCTGCCGCCGAGCAGTGCTTCGTGCTCGGGATCGGCGATGAGCCGATCGATGTTCGGCGCCGTGACGGTGACCGTGAACTCGAAGATGGACTTGTCGGCCTCTCCCTGTTCACGACCCTTCTTGTAGTCATCGGTCACCTTCGTCGACGCGAATCCTCGCATCGTCTCGGTGAACTCGACACCCGGGCCGGAGCCCGACGCTCCGCCCGTGTACGCATCGCTTTGTTCGCGCTGCCCTTCGACTCTGGTCATCGTGCGTTTCCCCCAAGCCTACCGGCAGCCATCTCGAGCTCCGCCACGGCGATGCGGTAGCCCAATTCGGCTTTCAGGACATTGAGATCCGCGTCCATCTTGTCCGCGGACGCTTCTCGCTGCTCGGCCGGCACGCCGTAGCCGGCCGTGGTTGACACCGTGCGCAGGCGCAGCGCCTCTGCGCGCAACGTAAGGGCTTCGCGCGCCAGCGCGACCATCTCCATCGCCGGCCCAAGCTTGCGGTACGCAGCCTCCACTTCGCCGCGCACCTTTCCGTTCACGCGCTCCAGGTTGCGCTGCGCTGCCGCGAGCTGTGCATTGCGCTCGGCCAGCGTGTTTCGCCGCGCCCCGAAGTCGAGGATCGTGACGCTCCCGATCGCGCCGAAGAACAGCGTGTTCTTCGGAAAGAAGGGGATCGAGCTCTGATAGAAGTGGCTCCCGAACAGGCCGACGCTTGGAATGAAGTCGGTCTTGGCCGCACCGACGCCGTGTGTCGCCTTGGAGACGATGGCTTCAGCCTCGAGGATGTCCGGGTGCGAGCGCAGTGCCGACGCGAGATACTCGTCGGCGGTGCCCGACGGCGCGCCCGTCAGCGGCGGCGGCGCTTCGACGACGAGCTTCGTGCCCTGCGACAAACCGATCGCGTCGCTCAGAGCGTAGGTCAGATCGATCAGCTCGTTCTCCGCCGCCAGTAGCTCCTGGCGGGCCTGCAGCACGCGCAGGCGTCCCTCGGACGACGCGATCTGTGTCGCGATGCCCGATTGGACTGCCGTGTTCTGGATCGTGGTGCGCGCTGTCGCGGCCTCCACGCGCTCGCGGGCCGCGTCCCGACGCCGTTCCGCGATGAGCAACCCCGCGTAGGCACGCAGAACGCCGAACGCCACCTGCTGCTCGACACGGCGCACTTCCGCGCGGCTGACGCTTTCGTCCGCGCGAGAGACTCCCATGCCCTCGCGGATCTTGAAGTACTGGGTGACGGGCTGGGTCAGCGTCGTCACGGCGAAACCGATGGAGCTTCCGCCCTGCGGAATGTTGCGGTCGGCCGGTGGGAACGGCCCCAGCCCGGGCACGTTGCCCATCGATCCCGCGGGCAGGAGAATGCCGCGGGTGTTGTCGCTTCCCAGGTAGCCGCCCATCGTGCTGACGCGCGGCAGGAAATTGCTGAAGACGACTCGGTTTCGCCGCTCCGCCTCTTCCACGCGCTGGCGCACAGCACGCAGTCCGGCGTTGGATTCATTCGCGAGCGCGAGCGCCTGATCGAGCGAAAGGGTCCGGGGCTGCGTGGTATCCTGGGCACTTGCGGGAACGGCAAGCAAAACGCCCAGGAACAGCGCCGGGATGGTGCTACGGTGCATGAGGGAAACCGGCCGGGGTCGAGGAGCACTATTGTCGCATGGAGCGCCGATTGTCGCTAGGGTTATTGCGATGTAACGTTTGCCCTCATGACACCGCCCTTCCCTCCCAGCGGTTCGCGGTTTTTCCTCCTGCGTCACGGCCAGAGTGAGGCGAACGTGCAACGCCTCATCGTCAGTGGTCTCGAAGCAGCCACGAAGTCCTATGGTCTGACCGCCACCGGCAAGGACCAGGTCCGCAGATCCGTCATCGAGGCGCGACAGTCGGGAATTCTCCCAACAAAGCTCCACCTGGTCTCGTCGCCGCTCCTGCGCGCCCGTGAATCCGCCAGCATCGCCTCAGATGTGCTTGGGATCACGCTCCGCATCGACCCCCGGCTCCGCGAACGCGGGTTCGGGACGCTGGAGCTGACATCCGACGAGAACTACGAACGAGTCTGGACCGCCGATCGCGAGGACCCAGCCCACGTGAAGTGGGGCGTGGAAAGCACCTCGTCCATCCTGAGCCGGGTGTCTGAGCTCTTCGCCGATCTGGCGCGGACGGAGCCGAATGGCACGTTCCTGCTCTGCACCCATGGCGACGTGGCATCGGTCACCCTGTGCGCGGCGCAGGGTGTTGCGCTCTCGCGACACCGTGACGTCGGCTCGCTGGACAATGGGGAGATCCGCGGCGTGACAGCCGGCAGCGGCGCAACGATTTGACGAAGGTCTACCCGCATCGCATCCCTCGCTGTATTGTCTAGCCCCTGAGCCCCGGAGACCCTTTCCGGCGTCAGGCGCGACGATGCGCGCTTCCGTTCAAGGCACGATTCAGCGCAAGATCATGGCCGATCCCAGGACAACCGCAGCAAAACTGACCGCGCAGCTTCGGACTACGTTCGGCGACGAGCTGCGTAGTGTCGTGGTCTTCGGATCGGTGCCGCGAGGCGAGGCGATTCCGGGCGTGAGCGACCTCAATCTCCTCGTGCTGCTCGATTCGATCACCGCCGCCACCCTGGTGCGCACAGCGCCATTGCTGATGCAGTGGATCCGGCAGGGAAACACTCCGCCCTACATCTACTCGTGGGAAGAGTGGTCCGGCATGCGGGAGACGTTCGCGATCGAGATCGCGGACATGAACGACGCGCGTGAAGTGTTGTGGGGGGCGGATCCCATCTCGACGGACGCCGTCGTGTACTCCGCGCTGCGCCTGCAGGCCGACCGCGAGGCGCGCGACACCCTGCTGCAGTTGCGGATGCGCATGATGGTCAACGCGCAGAGCCCCACCGAGATCGGCGCGCTGCTGCTGAGCGGCGTCCCGTCCTTTACGGCGTACATGCGGGCCGCGCTGCGACTCGTGGGCGAGACCCCCGGTCTCGCGACGCGCTCGGTCATCGAGCGCACGGCGAGCCTCATCGAGGCGGACCCCGCTCCGATGCTCACGTGTCTCGACGCGAGACACGCGCGCGAGAGCTTCCAGATCCCGCTCACGGACGCGCTCGTGGAACGCTACCTGGCGTTCGTGCGCGCGCAGATCGACCACCTCAGTCGCCTGCCGAGCGAGCGCCCGGCGCACCGCGCCGACTCGCCCGTGCAGTATCCGTCGTCCCTTTCCAGGTCGCCAGCCGACCAGCGAGCCAGAGCCGAAATATGAAAGCGGTCGGTCAACGCGAGATTCAGCGCTTCGCCGACGGCGAAATCATCTTCGCCGAAGGCGATACCTCGACGGAGATGTACGTCGTCCGGGCCGGCAAGATCGAGATCTCCAAGCACGTCGCCGGCCATTCCATCCGTCTCGCGGTGCTGGACCGCGGTGCCTTCTTCGGCGAGATGTCCCTGCTGGAGGGTCTGCCACGCAGCGCGACCGCGCGTGCCATCGGGAACGTTGCGGTGCTCGTCCTGCGGCCGGGATCGCTCCTGCTCCAGATCCGGCGTGATCCCACGTTCGCCTTCGAGCTGCTGCAACAGCTGAGCGGTCGTATCCGGGACCTGAACGAGAAGCTCGTGCTCAAGCTCGCAACCGCGGAATTCGGCAACCGACTGGCACGGTCCGCGTTCATGATGAGCGCGGCGGCCGAGTACACCACGGCGCGCGACACGGGCGACCAGCCGGCGATTCGATGAAGACGACGGTCCGCGAAGACCGGCTCCTCGTCGTCTCGGACGTGCACATGGGGAACCGGCTGCATCGCACGCGGCGCGCGTTCCGCGAGTTCGTGCAGTTCGCTCTCGACCATCGCTACTCGATCTGCATCAACGGCGACGGCATCGACATCGCGCAGCTCTCGCTGTCGTATCTCGTGTCCGACCTGACGCCGTCGCTCGGCCTGTTCGTGCGCTTCGGCGACAACGATCTCCGCATCTACTACACGGTCGGCAACCACGACATCGCGCTCGAGCATTTCCTGACCGACATCGGTCGGATGAAGGTCGTGCCGTTCCTGTCTGTCCATTCGGGCGACCAGCGCATCCGCGTCGAGCACGGGCACATGTACGACGACATGTTCCTGCGCTTCCCGCGTCTGTACTTCCTGTTCACGGCCATCGGCCGGCTGGCCATCGGGATCAGTCCGGGCTTCTACGAGGCGCTGCACAACTTCAACGTGGGCTTCATCAGATTCTCGAACTGGGTGTTGCACGGTTTTGGTCTGTTCGAGAAGAAGAAGAAGGAGGAACCGCAGGGCGACTCGATCCCCGGCGAGCAGCCGTATTTCCGCGAGGGCGCCGAGAACGCCGGCCTGCGCGGCTTCGACGCCGTCGTCTTCGGGCACACGCATCTGCATGGCGCGCTCACGCTTGCGGACGGCGTGCGCTACTACAACACCGGCTCCTGGTTCGCCAACCCGCACTGCGTCGCGATCGACCAGGGACGCATCTGGTTCGGTCCCGTGTCCGAGCTCGTGGAAAAGGGCGATCCCTTCCCCATGAGCGAGGACGAAGTCGTTGCCGCGATCACGGGTGTGTATCCGGTCCAGGTGCTCGCTTCCGAGCCGGTGAAACTCGTCGCCGAGGTCGCCGACCGCTAAGCCGGATGACGTATCTCGCCTTACCCATCGACCGCATGTCGCGGGAGTACGACGTCGTCGTCGTGGGCTCCGGCTACGGCGGCGCGATCTCCGCCAGCCGCCTCGCCCGTGCTGGAATGAACGTGTGCCTGCTCGAGCGCGGCGACGAGCGACAGCCGGGTGACTTCCCGGAGAGCTCGCTCGAGGGGATGCGCGAGATCCAGATCGACTCCGCCGGCCGCAGGATCGGTTCACAGAACGCGCTCTTCGACTTTCGCGTCAACCCCGATATCAGCGTCCTGATCGGGTGCGGACTGGGTGGCACGTCGCTCATCAACGCCAACGTGGCGGTGATGCCCGACGAGCGCGTGTGGCTCGACAAGATCTGGCCGAACGCCGTTCGCGACGACGTCGAGCACCGCATCGCCGCCGGCGCTGCGCGAGCGCGCGAGATGCTCCGCGTGGCGCCGATGCCTGATCGTCTCTCGCCGCTCAAGACGCAAGCGCAGGAACGATCGGCGAAGCACATGGGCGCGCCGTTTTTCCGGCCGCCAATCGCCGTGACCTTCGAAGACGGTCGCAATCACGTCGGCATCGAGCAGCTGGCGTGCAACTCGTGCGGCAACTGCGTCGGTGGCTGCAATCGCGGCTCGAAGAACACGCTGCTGACGAACTACCTGCCTGACGCGCGCAACCATGGGGCCGACATTTTTACCGGCACCGCGGTGAAGCGTGTCGAGCGCAAGGGCAAACGCTGGCTGGTCCGCTTTGATCTGCGCGACGACCAGCACGCGCGCTTCAACGCCCCGGAAATGTTCGTCGCGGCCGACATCGTGATCCTGTCGGCCGGAAGCCTTGGCAGCACCGAGATCCTGCTGCGCTCACGTGACGCCGGGCTGCCGCTCTCCGACCGCCTCGGCAAGGGCTTCACGGGCAATGGGGACGTCCTCGGCTTCGCGTACAATGCCGACGTCCCGATCCATGGCATCGGCGTCGGTAGCTCGCATTCGAACGGACCCGGGCCCTGCATCACCAGCCTGATCGATCTGCGCGGAACGGAGCGCCTCGAGGACGGCATGATCATCGAAGAGGGTGTGATTCCCTCCACGCTTGCACCGATGCTCGCGGGTTCGTTTGCGCTGACGTCAGCGCTGCTGGGAAAGGACACCGACGGCGGTTTGCGCGATTTCGCGTTCGAGAAGGCGCGTCAGGTGCAGTCGTTCGTTCCGGGCATGGTCGCCGGAGCCTTGGCGAACACGCAGACGTTCCTCGTGATGGCACACGACGACTCCCAGGGCGTGATCTCGCTCGTGGATGATCGTGTGCGTATCTCGTGGCCCGACTGCGGCAAACAGCCGATCTTCGAGCGCATCAATCAGGAGCTGTACCGCGCGACCGAAGCGCTCGGCGGCACCTTCGTGAAGAATCCCACGTGGGCCGAGAGCCTGGGGAAGAGCCTCGTCACCGTGCACCCGCTGGGCGGGTGCGGGATGGGTGAGAGCGCCGAACTCGGCGTCGTCGATCATCGCGGACGCGTCTTCGCGGGACGCTCCGGGGACGAGGTGCACGAGGGCCTCTACGTCGCCGACGGCGCGATCCTGCCGCGCGCCGTCGGCGTGAATCCCTTCCTCTCGATCTCCGCGTTCGCGGAACGGAACGCGGCCATCATCGCCGAGGAACGCGGCCGGAAGGTGACGTACGACCTGCCGTCGAGTCCGCGCGCCAGCATGGCGACGCGCAAGATCGGCCTCCAGTTCACGGAGACGATGCGCGGATTCTTCGCGGCGGACCCGTCGCTGGATCACGCGGCGGCCGCGAAGGCCGGACAGCACTCCGGCGGCACCATCGAGTTCACCGCGACCGTGACGTCCGACGATCTCGACGAGATGCTGCACAGCCCGATGCATCGCGCGCGTGTCCACGGCACCGTGACGGCACCCGGTCTGTCCGCGGAGCCGATGAGCGTGACGCAGGGCACGTTCGAGCTCCTGACGCAGGATCCCGACGATCCCCGCGCACGGCGCATGACGTATCGGATGCCGCTCAGCACCGCCGGTGGGCGCCGGCTGTACATGCATGGGTACAAGCTCGTGCGCGACGATACCGGGTTCGGCCTGGATGTGTGGTCCGACACGACCACGCTCTTCGTGACGGCCTACGAGGGCGAGAACGAGGGATCGCGCGTGCTGGGCCGCGGCATTCTCAAGATTCACGCGCTCGACTTCGCGACGCAGTTGCGGACGCTCAAGATCACGAACGCGGGCAGCATCGCCAGGCGCCTCAAGGCCTCCGCGGATTTCGGGCGCTTCTTTGCCGGCTCGCTGTTCGACACGTACGGCGGCGTGCTCGCGCGGCGCAGCGCGCTCGACCCCAACGCGCCGCCGCGGACGCTCCGCGAGCTGCGCACCGCTCCACCCGAGACGCATTTCTTCACGACGGAGGATCGCGTCTCGCTGCGAATGGTTCGCTACACGAGCCGCGACAGCGCCGCAAAAGCCGCCGCTGTCCCGGTGCTCCTCGTGCATGGCCTGGGCATGTCGGGCCGGGTGTTCTCCACGGACCTGGTGGACACGAACCTGGTCGAATACCTGCACGAGGCCGGCTACGACGTGTGGGTCATGGACCATCGCACGAGCGTGGACGTCCCCGTCTCGGAGGGCGACGTCACGGGGCATCAGGTGGCGACACTCGATCTCCCCGCGGCGATCGCACGGGTTCGCGAGGTCACTGGCGCGGCGCACGTGGACGTCGTCGCGCAGGGGTTCGGGGCGCTCGCGCTGCAGATGTCGCTCGTGGATGGCCTGCAGGGTGTACGGTCGGCGGTGTGCATGCAGGTTGGCTTGCACCTCGCCACGCCCACGATAGCGCGTGTGAAAGCGGGGCTGCATCTGCCCGGCGTCCTGCGCGCGTTCGGCAAACAGTCGCTCACGGCGCGGAGCGGAAGTGCCAGCGGAGAGACCGGGTGGCGCGGTCGCCTGTTCGACGCGGCCCTGCGCGCGGTCCCCGTGAAGCTGGAGGAGACGTGCACCAGCAACGTGTGCCGCCGCATCACGTTCATGTATGGCCCGCTGTACAAGCACGATCAGCTGAACCGTGCCACGCACGACGCCATGCATGAGCTGTTCGGCGTCACGAGCCTCACGGTGTTCGAGGAGCTGGCGCGCATGGTTCGCCAGGGCCACGCCGTTCGCGCGGACGGCACATCGTATCTGAACGACCTGAACCGGTTGGCGATTCCCATCACGTACATTCATGGCAAGGAGAACGGCTGCTTCCTGCCGGAGAGCTCAGGCGCCACATTCGACCTGCTGTGTCAGGCCAACGGCCCCCACTTATACCGGCGCAGCATCATGGCCGGCTACGGGGACGTCGACTGTCTTATTGGCAAGAACGCCGTGCGCGACATATATCCGTTGATCCTCGAGCATCTGAACGAGCGCGCCAGTGGTGGCGTCGCGGCGCCGGCGCAGGCGCTGGGCGGAGTCAGCCAGCCACGAAGCGTGCCGACTGCGGGTTGAGCAGCGTTGTGCAGGGAGGGTAAGCCGATGACACGTACGCTCGTTGGATTCGTGGCAGTCGCACTGCAGGCGGTCGCATTGACCACGGCTGCAGCGCAACAGCAACAACAGCAGCCAGCGCGGTTGTCCCAGTTCCTGCGCCAGGCCATCCGGTTGGACGCGTCCCAGATGGCTGCCGTCGACGCCGGCACGCCGGTCGTCAAGACGCTGGAGACGAGCAATCCGCGCGACGTGGCGGTGTTCGGGATCATCGCCACCAACGCACCGCGCGAGCAGATGGTGCGCCGCATCAAGGATTTTCGCACCTCGCTCGCCTCACCGACACGCGTGCGGTTCGGGATCTTCAGCACCCCGGCGGTTCCCGCGGACGTGCAGTCCCTCGTGATCGACGCGAAGGACGCGGAAGACGCGAAGAAGTGCAAGCCTGGCGACTGCAGCTTCAAGCTGGCCGGAACGGAGATGGCGCGAATCCAGCGCGAGGTGGACTGGAACGCCAAGGACATGCAGGCCCAGTTGAGCGCCTACGCGCAGCGCCGGCTCATCGAGTATGTCACGGCCTATCGCACCCGGGGCGACTCGGCGGTCGCGAGCTACGACGATCATGGCAACGTGAGCGCCAGCGCGGCCTTCGCGTCGCTGCTGTCCGAGTCACCCTACGTGTACCAGTACGCGCCGATGCTCGCCGGCTACCTGCGGAACTATCCGCATGAAAAGCTGGATGGCATCACCGAAGCGATCTTCTGGTCGGAGGACGCCCTGCCCCGCCTGCGTCGGACGCTCAACGTCAATCACATCGTCGTGCACGATCCGCCGGGATCACGCATGACCGTCGTGGCCACCAAGCAGATCTACGCCAAGCACTACTTCGAGGCGGCCTTCGACCTGATGAGCGTCATCGAGCGCGAGAACGGAGCCGGGAGCTACGTCATCGTGCTGCGGCGCTATCGCTTCGACAACCTGCCGAGCGGTGGATTGCTGAACATCAAGGGCCGCGTGCTCAACAGCCTGAAGGAGAAAATGACGGTCGATTTGAGCCGCGAGAAAACTCAGGCGGAGCGGGCCGCCGACTGAGCGCCGCGCGGCGAGCGAAGCGCCGCCACGTCCCAGTTTCCGAGCTTCGCCGCGACCGCGTAGGTGCTCTCGAGGAACTCCAGGACTGCCGCGTCTGGATCGGGCGCGCGGCGCACCGCGTCATACGGGAGGATCCACTCGTGCATCTCCTGGTGATAGTAGGCGGCGCGCGGTGTGATCGGCGCCACGTTGCACCCTGCCGGTTCCGGATATGCATACGCGTAGAACGCGGGCTCGGTCACCGGCGCTCCGGCCGTTCCCGGCCACCACCCGGCGCTGATGCACTCGTGTGAATACGCCTCGAGCATCACGTACGGCGGACAGTTGGGAATCGTCCCCTGATACGGCGGCGCGGTCCTGCCGGAGAAACGCGTGCACGCGAGGTCGAAGCCGCCCCACCAGAAATGCGATGGACTGCACTTGCCGACAAATCCGCTGCGAAACCGCTTCAGCAGGCGATCGGCCTCGACAAGCGCACTCCACCAGCGGCGCACGGCGTCTCCGTCGTACGCGGCGTGCTTCTCGTCCTCGGCAAAGGCAGTCGCGTCCTCGATCTCGTTGGGCTTCGCGACGATGCGGACGTGGACGTCGAGCGCCGCCAGCATCGCCCGATACTCGTCGTAGAATTCCGCAACGGACTTCCCGTCCTCGAGCCGCAGGAGACGCGTGTCGCCGCCGCTGGTTCGCGCGCGCAGCCGGTCGGCCAGGAAGTCGAACTCGATCTCGACCGCGCCGCCATCGTAGGGCATGACCGACGTCGTGAGGCCGCGCGCCGAGACGTACAACGTGACATTCCACCAATGATTCACGAACGGCGCGAGCCGCAGTCGGGTCTTGCCGACAATCTGCGTCCAGCGGCGCAGTGTCTCGTACGTGGCCAGCCAGTCGTCGAGGTGCAGCGCCGGCCATCGCTGGTCCACGCCTTTTGGTGCCGTTGCTACTGTCATCGACAAGTTCCAGAAAGCACGTGCCCAATACCTCTCGCTGCCGGCCGTCAACCCGTCAACCCGTCAACCCGTCAACCCGTCAACCCGTCAACCCGTCAACCCGTCTATTTTGCCGGCCACGCATCCAGCAGGCGGCGCACCGCGACGATCTGGCCGACATGGTAGGACGTGTGGTCGACTGCGACCAGCACCGTGCGCAGATAGGTCTGTCCGGTACCGTGCGGAATCCGCTCCGTCAGCGTCTCCGCGTTCTTCTGCGCGAAATCGGCCAGGGCCTTCGCGTCCGCGCGAATCTGGGCAATACACTCGTCCCAGGATCCGGCATTGGGCGGTTCTGGCGAGCCTGGCCAGTAGTCCTCCGGCCACTTGGGTTCGTGATAGTTCGGATTCGCACAGAATTCCAGCAGGTCGTGCTGCGTCCGGCGAATATGATCGAGCAGCTCCCACGCCGAGTGCGGGAAGTTCGGTGGTCGCTTTCCGCGCAATGTGGGCGACAGCCCGTCCACGCTGTGGTCCAGGGACGCGTGCGCCTGCTCCCAGGTCAGCGACGACGCGACGATCTCGGCCCACTGCTCCACGCCAACCGCAGCTGTTTTGGTCATTCAGTCCTCACGGTTAGGAACGTCACCCAGAACCTATTCTGCGCGTCCGTCCACATGCGCGCGAGATCGAAGCCCGCGGCCGTGACGAGCACCTTGAGCGCCGCATCGTCGTACTTGTAGGACGACTCCGTCCAGATCGTCTCACCCGACTCGAAGCTGATGCGCTCCCCGGCGATGGTCACTCGCTGGGACGCCAACGACTCCAGATGCATCTCGATGCGGCTCGCGTCACCGTTGAAGAAGGCACGGTGCCGCCAGCGTGACAACTCGAAGTCGGCGCCCAGCTCGCGGTTCAGGCGCGCGAGCACGTTGAGATTGAAGTCGGCGGTCACCCCCAGCGCGTCGTTGTACGCGGCGTGCAACGCTGGCACGTCCTTCCGGCGGTCGACGCCAAGGATCATGGCACCGTCGCGGCCAAGCGTTTGGCGCACGCGTGTCAGAAACGCGATGGCCTCGGGCGGATGAAAGTTGCCGATGCTCGACCCCGGAAAGAACCCCACCCGTCGTGCGCGCACGGGAAGCGGGGGAATGTCCAGCGGCCGCGTGTAGTCGGCGCACACTGGACGAATCGGCACCTGTGGATAGTCGCGCCCCAGCGTGGCGGCGACGTCCGCGAGCTGGCGGTGAGAGATGTCGACCGGCGTGTACGAGGCCGGCTGCTGCAGCGCATCGAGCAACAGACGGATCTTCACGCCCGCGCCACTGCCATACTCGACGAGCGCGCAGCGTGGGCCCGCGAGCGCTCCGATCTCCGGTGCGTGGGCGCGAAGGATCTCCAGCTCTGTCCTCGTGAGGTAATACTCGGGCTGCTCGCAGATCTGCTCGAACAACCGCGCGCCGCGATCGTCATAGAAGTACTTCGGCGCGATCGTCTTGACGCCGGCTCTGAGCCCCCGGAGAATCTCGTCCCGAGTCTCCGGCGCCACCGCGGGGCGCCACAGGAGTCGGCCAAGCATCATGACGACGCCAGCCGAATGCCGCTGTACTGCCAGCGCGTATCCGACGGGAAGAAGTTGCGGTACGTGACGCGCGAATGTCCCGGTGGCGTCGCGAGCGACGAGCCCCGCAGCACCCACTGATCGCTCATCCACTTGCCGTTGTACTCGCCGATGGCGCCGGCCGCAGGCTTGTATCCGGGGTACGCGACGTACGCGCTCTGCGTCCACTGCCAGCGATCGCCGTACAGCCGCGCCAGATCAGGCACGGTGCGCGCCGCCACCTCCCACTCGGCTTCGGTGGGCAAGCGCTTCCCTGCCCAGCGCGCGAAGGCGTCGGCTTCGAAATAGCTCACGTGACACACCGGCGCGTCCAGGTCGAGCGGCCGCGTTCCCTCGAGCGTGAACTCCGTCCAGCCATCCGGTGTCCGTTCCCAGTAGAGCGGTGCCTCGCGCTTCTGTTCGCGAACGAGGGCCCAACCCGCCGCCAGCCACAGTTCGGGCCGGTGGTAGCCGTGGTCATCGACGAAGGCGAGGTACTCCCGATTGCTGACGAGGTCCCTGGCGATGCTGAAAGGCTCGATGAAGACGCGGTGCGCCGGCGTTTCGTTGTCGAACGCGAAGGAAGGATCTGTGTGGCCGATCTGGTAGACACCCTCTGGAACTGCGGACATGGGAGATGGGAGATGGGAGATGGGCGGCACAGGGGAATCCGGGCTGCTCCCATTTCCCATGTCCGATATCCCATGTCCGCTGTTCTTCAGATATGCAGGTCGCATCGGATTCATCCAGAACACATGCTTGATGTCGGTCAGCATCAGCTCCTGGTGCTGCTGCTCGTGATGCAAGCCGAGCGTGACGACGTCGGTGTGCTCGAGTCGATCGAGGAGACTCAGCATGTGGTCGTCGACGTAACGACGGTACGCGAATACCTCCTGCACCGTCGGGCGCGTGACCAGGCCGCGCTGCGCCCGACAGTGCCGCTCGCCGGCCTGCACGTAGTAGGAGTTGAAGAGGAACGCGTACTTCGGATCGAGCGGCTTGTAGAATGGATCGTTCGGCGCCAGCACGAACGTCTCAAAGAACCAGCTCGTGTGCGCCAGGTGCCACTTGGTGGGGCTCACGTCCGGCATCGAGCTCACGACGTAGTCCTCGGTCTCGAGCGTCTCGCACAGCCGCTCGGAGTGAGCGCGGACAGCGCGGTATCGCTCGGCGAGCGTGGGCGACGGCGCGCCCTCTGCGCGCGGCCCTTCCTGGGTGTCGGCGGAATCGGTGACGACGGTAGCCATGGGAATCGCAACCTCCTCGGGTCCGGGGTCCCGCTAAGCGGTGGCAGTCTGGGGGCCGCGGATCGTGACCGCCGAGATCGCGCTCCCGGCGGCGCACAGCGCCGCGCAGATGATCATCGCCCGCGCGAAGCCGCTGGACACGGCGCCGCCGGTCAGCTCGCCCACGCCGCCAAGACCAGCGGCGAGCGGGATGCCGGCGACAGCTAGCAGTCCCGCCAGACGGGCAACGGCGTTGTTCACGCCGGAGGCAAGTCCCGCGCGCTCCTCGCCCAATGAGCTCAGCGCCACCGACGTCAGCGGCGCCACGAAACACGCAAGGCCAGAGCCAAACACCAGCACGGCTGGCAGCACAGACGACACGTAGTGCGCGCCGGGTGTCACGCGCGTGAACAAGAGCATGCCGACCGCTGCGATGAGCGAGCCGCCCACCATCAGGACACGCGATCCGATACGGGCAGCCGCTCGTCCGGAGACCGGCGACAACACCAGCATGAGCGCGTTCATCGGTAGCAGCGCGGCGCCCGCATGGAGCGCCGTGTAATGCAAAGTCGTCTGCAGCTGCACCATCAGCAGAAAAAAGAGCCCGTTGAGCGCGGCGTACACCACCAGCGTCGTGGCGTTCACACCCGTGAATTGCCGCACACGAAAGACGTCGAGCGGCACGAGCGGCTGTCGGGCGTGCCGCTCCACGAAGAAGAATGCGACCAGCAGGAGAAAGCCGCCAATCAGCGCCGCCAGCACCGCAGGGCTCTCGAAGCCCGCGCCCGGCCCCACGATCAACGCGCCGGTCACTCCTGCCAGGCCAAGCGTCACCAGCGCCGCGCCAGCGTAGTCCACCTTGTGATGGGTCGCGCCCGATTCCTCCGCATCTCCGGAGACGCCTACCGCGAACACCGCGGCGAGAGCAAATGGCGCGATGCAGACGAACACCCAGCGCCACGAGCCTGCGTCCACCAGCCAGCCACCCACGAGTGGCCCGAACGCGGCCGACACCGCGGACCACGCGGCCCAGTGTCCCACGGCGGCGCCGCGTTCCTCGCCCGTGAACGAGGTCTCGAGCAGCGCGAGGCTGTTGGGAACGACGAGCGCGCCCGCCGCACCCTGCAGCACGCGGGCGAGGACGAGCAGCGTCAGGTTCGGCGCAATCGCACAGGCGATGGACGTGATGGCGAATGCGGCGAGCCCGATCGTGAACACGCGCCGTCGCGCGTATCGGTCGCCGAGCGCGCCGCCGAGAAGCATGAGCGCGGAGAGCGTGAGCAGGTAGCCGTTGAGCACCCACTGCAACCCCGCGATGCCGAGGTGGAAGTCGCGCGCGATCGCCGGCAGCGCCACCATGGTCACGGAACCTTCCACGAATACGGAACCGGAGCCGAGTATCGTTCCCACGAGCACCAGCCTGGGCGACCGCGGCACTACCTGGGACGCGCCCAGGAACGATCCAGCGACACGGTGTTGCCGGCCTGGACGAGCATCGGCTCGAGCATGTTTGGCGCCTGATGCCAGTAGACGGGTGTCGCTGAATTGGCCATTGGGTCGGGCCGCTGCAGGATTTGAGCCCAACCGAAGCGTATTGGCTTCCCGCAACCGCAGCCAATACGTTCACCGCTTGCCCTCGACCCCGCCCTCGCTTTCCGCGCGCGACGTGCGGCACCGCTTCGGCGCCACTATCGCGCTCGCCGGCGTGTCGGTTGACGTGCCCGCTGGCGCCGCGGTTGCCCTCGTCGGCGAGAGCGGCTCAGGCAAGACGACGCTGCTGCGCTGCTTCAATCGCATGGTGGACCCGGACTCCGGCGACTTGTTCGTCGGCGAGGCGAACGTGCGGACGCAGGATCCCACCGCGCTCAGGCGCCGCCTCGGATACGTCCAGCAGCACGGTGGGTTGTTGCCCCACTGGACGGTTGCGGAGAACGTCGGGCTCGTCCTGCGCACGCTGGGCACGCGCGACGACACGGCTGTGGCGGAAGCGTTGTCGCTGGTGGGATTGTCAATCGACACTTTCGCGCAACGCTATCCGCACGAGCTGTCCGGCGGCCAGCGCCAACGCGTAGCCCTCGCTCGCGCCGTCGCCGCCCGGCCAGGTGCCATCCTGCTGGACGAGCCCTTCGGCGCATTGGACGCAATCACCCGAGCGGAGATGCAGGACGCCTTCGATCGCCTCCGCACGCAGCTCGGCGTCACGACGCTTTTCGTCACGCATGACCTCGCGGAAGCGGCGCGACTAGCGGAGGCCATCGTCGTAATGCGCGCCGGCCGCGTGGAACAACGTGGAACGATTGCGGAACTTCGTGGCGCGCCTGCGACGGCATACGTTCGTGCTCTCGTCGCGCGGGCACTGGCACAGTTGGAGTCCCTGGGGAGAAGCGCGACGTGAACCTCACGCTGGCGCTACAGCTCGCCGCCATTTCGACACTCTCCTTGCAGAGCGATCGCCCTGTCGTCGTCGCCTCCAAGCCGTTCGGCGAGTCGTATCTGCTGGCCGAGATGTTCGCGCAGGTCTTGGAGTCGCGTGGCATTGCCGTCGAACGTCGGCCGGGTCTTGGCGCTACCGAGATCCTCTTTGGCGCGCTGCGCACGAACGCCATCGATGTCTACCCCGAATACACGGGCACGGGGCTGGTCGCCATCCTGCACGACACCGCCAGCCGCCAGAACGTCTACCGTCATGTCGCACAGCGGTTCCTGGAGCTGTATGGCGTCCGCTGGCTCGCGCCGCTGGGATTCGAGAACACGTACGCCATCGCGGTGAGGCGCGACGTCGCCGCGCGCGACTCACTCGCGACGCTCAGCGATCTGGCGCGCGCCAGCCCCCAGCTCGTCGGCGGCTTTACCGCTGATTTCATTGGACGCGCCGATGGCCTTGCCGGCCTGACGCGCGTGTATGGCATGCACTTTCGCGCGGTGCGGCCGCTGTCGCCCGCACTCAAGTATCAGGCGCTGGCATCGGGAGGAGTGGACGTCATCGACGGCTACTCCACCGACGGACTGCTCGCGCGCTACAATCTCGTCACGCTCACGGACAACAAGGGTTTCTTTCCACCGTACGACGCGGCGGCCGTCGTCAGTCCCCGGCTCGCGCGCGACCGGCCCGACGCGATCGCCGCCCTGGCCCTGCTGAGCGGGCGCATCGACGTCATGGAGATGCGCGCACTCAACAAACGCATCGAGGTGGATCGCGAAGACGTCGCCACCGTCGCGCGCGACGCGCTCCGCACCATTCTCGGCGCATCCCCATCCCCGGCCGAGCGCGCGAACCCGATCGCTATCCAGGCCCGCGAGGTGCCGTGGGCCCGCATCGGCGCACTCACCGCGCGTCACCTGCTCCTTGTCGCTATCGCGCTCATGGCCGCGATCGTCGTCGCCGTGCCGCTCGGGCTGTTCCTGGAGCGCGCGCGCCGGGCCGCCGAGCCGACCGTCGGCGCACTCGGCGTGCTCCAGACGATCCCCAGCATCGCGCTCCTCGCCTTCATGATCCCGCTGTTCGGCGTCGGTGTCGTTCCTGCGCTCGTCGCGCTCTGGCTCTACGCGCTGTACCCCATCGCGCGCGCCACCTACAGCGGCGTCCGGGACGCCGATCCCGACGCCGTGGAATCCGCCGAGGCGCTTGGGGCCACGCCCGCGCAACGACTCCTGTGGGTGCGGTTGCCTCTGGCGGCGCCCGTGATCATGTCGGGCGTACGCACGGCCGCGGTGATCACCGTCGGCGCCGCAACGCTCGCGGCGTTCATCGGCGCGGGCGGGCTCGGCGAGCCGATCGTGGAGGGCCTCGCGCTCGCGGACACGCAGCTCATCCTCTCCGGCGCGATTCCCGCCGCGCTCCTCGCACTGGTCGTGGACGGAGTGCTGGCGCTGATCGAGCGACGCCTTCGCCCCGCACACCTTCGAACACGCCGAGTGTCAGTACTCGGCAGCTAGGTCGTGCTTGAAGCAATACAACCACCGCTCGCCCGGTTCCGCCGACGCGATCACGGGATGGCCGATCGCACGCGCGTGCTTGGACGCATGCTTGTTGGGCGAGTCGTCACAACATCGCGTGCCGCCGCAGGTCTGACACGTGCGCAGGTGCACCCACGTCGCACCGATCTTCACACAATCCTCGCATTCGCGGCGTACAGGTTGGCGCACCGTCTTGATCGCGTCGAGATCCGCACATCCTCTGTCTGGCATCGTCGCTTCCGTCACAGTGCGGGTCAGGTTGCCCCGCAGCGTCTTGCCCGCATCCACCCTGGTAGCCGTTCCAGCAGGCAGATAGCAGGCCGCCGGGGTCAGTACGTTCCCCAGCGGCACACCAATACCCAGTCCGTACGCCACCGGACTCACGGACTCATTTCATTAACCATGGGCCTCGCCGCCGATGAACAAGGTCGGAAACATGGTTGCGTCGTAGCACCAGCACGATGGTTCCCAGCGCCAGGGGAACGATTTCGCTGGTCATGTGGCGTCCGCCGTCGAAGATCACATGCGTGCCATGCCGCCGCGCATCACCACGATGATGAGCAGCGCGCCGAATGCGGCGGTTCGCCCCAGCAGCAGGAGCGTGGCTCGGCTGACCTACCGCGGTAATGCCAGGCGCTCCACCGCATCCGCGAAGCGGTCCACCTCTGCGACCGTCGTATACAGGTAGCACGAGGCGCGCGCAGCTCGCGTCGTTCCGAGTCGCTTGAGCAGCGGCAGCGCTGCGAGATCTCCGCCGCGAATCGCGATGCCGTCGCCGTCGAGGGCGGTCACGACCTCTGCTGGCGTCCTGCCAGCCATCGTGAAGGCGAACACGGAAATCCGCTCATCCGCCCGCGGCGTTCCCAGAAGACGAAGCCCCGGAATCGCTCGAAGCCGTTCGAGCATGCGCCGCGTCAGCTGCAGCTCATGGGCTCGCAGCGCATCGTGACCGACCGTCGTCAGAAAGTCGATGGCCGCCGCCAGGCCAACCGGACCCGAGACGTTGGGCGTGCCCGCGCCGAACTTGAGCGCGCCCTCGCTCAGGTGAAGGGAGTCCAGATCGACGTCGTGCGCCATGTTGCTGCCACCCTGATAGGGCGGCATCGCATCCAACAGCTCGCGTCGGCCCCACAGAACGCCGACTCCCATGGGGCCAAGCATCTTGTGACTCGAAAACGCGAGGAAGTCGCAGCCAAGCTCGCGCACGTCCACTGGCAGATGCGGTACTGACTGCGCGCCGTCCACCAACACGATTCTGCCCGGCGCTCGGGCCATTGCACACAGCTGCGTCACGGGATTTACCATGCCCAGGACGTTCGAGACGTGGCTGAACGCGACGACCTTCGTTCGGGGCGTGAGCCTGGCCGCGACGTCGTCGAGCCGCACCCTGCCTTCGTCGTCGATATCGAAGTAGCGCACGACGGCGCCCGTCCGCTTCGCCACCAGCTGCCACGGCAGCATGTTCGACGCGTGCTCGGCGACGCCGATCAGGACTTCGTCGCCGCTCCGAAGGTTGGCTCCACCCCAGGCCGCTGCGACCAGGTTGATGCCGTCGGTAGTGCCGCGTGTGAACACGACCTCGGACGGATCGCTGGCATTGAGGAACCGCGCGACACGCGCGCGCACCGCTTCGTACCGCTCATTCGCGCGGCGCGCGAGCGTGTGCAGCGTCGCGCCCGGATTGGCATTGTCGTGGGCGTAAAACTCGGCGACCGCATCGATGACCTGCGTGGGCCGGAGCGCGGTTGCCGCCGTGTCGAGGTAGGCCAGCTCCCGACCGTTGACGCGCTGAGCGAGCGCCGGAAAATGGCGGCGCCACTCTTCGACGGTCGGGCCAATCGCGAGGGCGACTTCGGCCGATTCCGCGGTGGCTCGCGGTCGCGCGGCGGCGGCGCCCACGGCGCCGAGTCCGGCCGCTGCGAGGAAGGTGCGACGCTGCATGGCTGATCGACTCCGCTGTCGGGGCATTGCGAGCTGA
Source organism: Gemmatimonadaceae bacterium (assembly GCA_035758925.1). Taxonomy (GTDB): domain Bacteria; phylum Gemmatimonadota; class Gemmatimonadetes; order Gemmatimonadales; family Gemmatimonadaceae; genus DASPMP01. Next base: position 8,536 of record DASTVV010000075.1, on the reverse strand, counting down.
TTCATGCAATGATACAGTTGAATCAATGAATGCTTCAGCCGCGGCATCCGCGCAAGGGCTGGGACGGTGGCTCCTGTTCATCCACCAGCTTCCCCCAAAGCCCGACTACCTCAGAGTGAAGGTGCGCCGCCGGTTGCAGCGGCTGGGCGCCGTGCCGCTGAAAAGCACGGTGTACCTGCTGCCGAATCGGGACGACGCGATCGAGGACTTCCAGTGGCTCCTCAACGAGGTCGTCTCGGAGGGCGGCGACGCCACCATCTGCGCCGCCAATCTCCTGTCCGGCCTGAGCGACGAGGATGCCGAACACCTCTTTCGCTCGGAACGTGACGCAGACTACGTCGAGCTGGCTCGGTCGGCCGATGCTGTCGCGGTGACCACGCCAGGCGCGTCGGACGAGATGATGCGACTCAAACGACGCCTCGAGTCCATCCACGCCGTGGATTTCTTCGGCGCGACCGAGCGACGGCAGGCGGAACACGCGCTCTCGATGCTCGAGCACCGGCTGCAGCCTGCCGTTGAAGCGCAGGAGAGGTCGAAGCCCGCCGAGCGACCCAGCGGCGCGACCTGGGTGACCCGCAAGGGCATATTCATCGACCGGATCGCGTCGGCCTGGCTCATCCGGCGGTTCATCGATCCAGCTGCGTCATTCCGTTTCGTGGAGGCGACGTCTCGCCGGAAGGCGGGCGAGATCCGGTTCGACATGTACGGCGGCGATTTCACGCACGTCGGGGACCAGTGCACCTTCGAGACACTGCTCGACGCCTTCGCGCTGGCGGATCAGCAACTCGGCGCGATCGGCGAAATCGTGCACGACATCGATCTCAAGGATGCAAAGTTCGAGCGCGACGAGACTGAGGGCGTTGCCGCCGTGATTCGGGGGATCGCGCTCGGCAACGACGACGACCAGGAGCGCCTGGAACAGGGTGCGCTCGTTTTCGACAGTCTATATCGGCAATTGCAGCACAGCCATAGAATTGCCGCGGAATGAGTCCACGCTTGCTTTCGCGCGGTGTGGCCGCGCTGATCGTCCTCGGATCGTCGCTCGCCGAACTTCCGGCGCAGACAAGTGCCGGGGCACCTTCAGCACCAGCGGCCACGACGGCGCGTGCCATGTTGCGAGCCGGCCGCGACGTTGGGATCCGCCTTGACGGCATCCTCGACGATCGGGCATGGAGTGGCGTGGACTCCATCGGCCCTCTCACACAGACCGAACCACGCGAAGGTGTGACACCGAGTGCCGGAACCATCGTCAAGGTGGTCGCAACCGGTGACGCACTGACCATCGGTATACGAGCGGATCAGCCACCTGGGGTCCGTATCGTGAGCTTCGCGCGCGATCGCGACGCCGCGCTGGGCAACGAGGATCACGTCCGCGTGGTGCTCGACACCTATCTCGACGGGCGGTCTGGATACGTTTTCGCCGTCAATCCCAATGGCGCCCGGTATGACGCGCTCGTCGCCAACCAGGGTGAAGGCGAGAGCAGCGACTGGGACGGGATATGGGAAGCCGCCACGGCGCGCACGCCCACGGGCTGGTCGGTGGAGATCCGCATTCCGATCAAGACACTCCTGTTTCGGCAGCAACTGACGGAGTGGGGGTTCAATGTCCAGCGCCGCATTCAGGCGCTGCAGGAAACGGATCGCTGGGCGTCGCCGATGCGGCAGTTCCAGATCACCCACGTGAACCGCGCGGGCCTGCTGGGCGGACTTCCGCCGTTCGAGTTGGGTCGTGGCTTGAGCTTTCGACCGTCGCTCACGACCGGTGCCCGACGCGCGTTGGCCGAGGCTGGCACAGTGACCGACGCCGCCGCGAGCCTCGACGCGTCACAACGCATCCGCGGGAACACGCTCGCGTCGCTCACGGTGAACACGGATTTCGGCGAAACGGAAGTGGACACGCGACGCACGAACCTCACACGCTTTCCGTTGTTCTTTCCCGAGAAGCGTACGTTCTTCGTCGAGGGCAGCGACATCTTCCAGTTCGGCCTGGGCACTGGCGACGACGTCCGCGCGTTTCATAGCAGACGCATCGGCCTCCTCAGTGAGCGAGAGGTGCCGCTCAATGCGGGCGTGAAGATCACTGGACGCGAACGGTCCACCAACTTTGGCGCGCTGGTCGTGCGCACAGGCCACGCCGACGATCCGCTGCTCGACACGCTGCGCACCGACAATACGATGACGGTCCTGCGCGTTCAGCAGAACGTGTTGCGGCAATCCTCCGTAGGCGTGATCGCGAGCGTCGGCGACCCACTCGGAGCAGGTAACGCTTGGCTTGTGGGCCCGGATCTGACATACCAGACCTCGCGATTCCGGGGCGACAAGAACTTTCTCGCCGGGCTGTGGGGCCTCGCGATGGACCGCGACGGTCTCATGGGAGACAACCGCGCCTGGGGCGGCAAGATCGACTACCCCAACGACCTCTGGGACGTCGCGCTGACGTACAAGTGGCTCGGTGAGGGCTTTCAGCCGCCGCTCGGTTTCGTTCCTCGGCCCGGAGTGCAGATCCTGAACGTCAACGTGGTGTATCAGCCGCGCCCCCCGAGGCCTGTCCTCGGCCTCCACGTTCGGCAGATGTTCAACGAGTTTCTCACCAGGCTGGTGACGGACCCGTCGGGCCACTGGGAGAGCTATCGCGTGTTCATGGCACCGGTGAACTGGCGACTCGAGAGTGGCGATCGGTTCGAGTTCAACGTCGTGCCCACGGGAGAGCGGCTCTCCGGACCGTTCGACATCGCCGAGAACGTGGTCATCCCCGGCGGGGACTACCACTGGAATCGGTATCGTCTCGAAGCCGGGCTTGCGGCCAAGCGCCGCTTCAGCGCGCAGGCGACGTGGTGGTTCGGGCGCTTCTACACCGGCGATCTCGACGAGATGATCCTCACCGCTTCGTGGAAGCCGTCCTCCCTCTTCATCGTGGAGCTGAATGGCACGCGGAATGTCGGCCGCCTGCCCCAGGGTGACTTCACACAGGAAGTGATCGGGAGCCGTTTTCGGTTCAACGTGTCTCCCGATCTCCAGGTGAACAGTTACGTGCAGTACGATAACGACTCGCGCCTCATCGGGACGAACACCCGCCTTCGCTGGACCTTCTCTCCTGTTGGCGACCTGTTCGTGGTCTACAATCACAACATCCGTGAACTGCTGGACACCTATCTCGTCCATCGCGGCTACGGCTTCGACTCGAATCAGCTCCTTGTGAAGCTTCAGTATGCCTTTCGGTATTGAGGCGTGGAGCTGACCCACGAAAGAGAGCGATGCAGCTTCGATGCGTTCCTGACGAAGTTTCTCTCTCACGAATGATGCCGCTCTCCGAGACTTGGCCGTGATTGGCCCTCGCGTGGCCCTCGGCCTGCCTTGCGCCATGATCGCCGCGGTCGCTGCCGATGCGGATAGCCATGGGCATTCAGGACATCGCGCTCGCCAACGACGACGGCTGCGCTGTGGTGGTGGGATGTTCGGAGACGTTCCGACGATAGCCCGACCAGATGATCAACAGGCCGACGAACTCGGTGATGTACAGAACCTCGACGTGCCCGAAACGGGTGAATGTTCCGCCGATGCCAGGGAGCAGCGCACCGAGTGCGATGAGAATGTTGCCGATGAATCGGTGGTGCCTGGCGGGATCGGACCGATAGCGCAGCGCGGACACGATGGCACCGCCAATGAGGAATGTCGCGGCGTAGGTATTGATGAAAGGGCTGGCCAGCCGGATCTGCTGCCACCCCAGGACGCGTCCGGAAAGCCGATGCGGATCGATCAACGCATGATCGATCGGAGACGCGATCACAAAGACGGCGGCGATGACGATCGCCGACACGAGCGCAAGCGCGAGCCCGTTCGCCACGCGGCGCCGCATCAATAGATAGACCGTGCCTTGTGCCAGCGGCGCTCCACCGCAAAGCGCGCCACTGATATACCACGCTTTGAAGACAACCTCGTTCCAGCCGAACAGCGTGTTGAGTGACTCCGTCAACGTCCCCAGACCGTAGATGAGGAGGCCGAAGCCCCACCAGAGCAGATGGGGTCCCGATTGGCGCTCGCGGTAGCGAAGTAGAACGGCGGCGGCGAATGCCATCGCGGCAACCGTCGTCGCCAAGGGGATCCAATAGATGAGCGCAGGCATCGGGATTGTGATCTCGCTTGACCGTTGAATCGGCGTCAAATGGAACGGTCGCGCTCTCCGCGCGGCATTCGCGGCACTACGGAATCCCGGCTCCGTGGAAATACGGTCTCCCCGCCGTCCGTGGGCGAGGCCGACGCCTCACTGCGCACGCGCTCTGGCCGTTCGCCGCGTTATTCGGACCCGCTCGATCCGGCGTCCGTCCATCCGCTCCACTCGGAACGCCGCTCACCCGCAGACACCTCGTCGCCAACTTCCCGCACTCGGCGTCCGCGGTCCACGAGCCATCGGGATTCTGCTCGATGACCGGGGCGTCGACCCGTGCCGCGGCGCGGCCAAGCACTCCGGCAATTGAAGTAATTGCGGGCTGTGTCGGCAACGCCGATGTTATGGTGATGAGGAGCCTGTTCGCGGCAGCCTGCCTTCTCGCTGTCCTCTCCGTCGATGCGGACGCCCAGCGCGGCGTGGCCACGCGGGACACGGCGCGTCCGAACGTCGTGCTCGTACTCATGGACGACATGGGCTACGGCGACATCGGCAGCTATGGCGTGAAGGACGCGCGCACCCCGAACATCGATCGCCTCGCCCGCGAGGGCGTGCGCCTCCCCAACGCGTACTCCAACGGCGCCAATTGCTCACCAACGAGAACGGGGTTCATTACGGGCCAGTATCAGCAGCGTTGGGGCATCGAGTGGCCGCTGGGCGCGCAGCCGGGCGACACGGCTCGCGGACTGCCCGCCACGGGCATGACACTGCCCGCGTTGCTCAAGGAAGCCGGCTACGCGACGGGCCTCATCGGCAAATGGCACCTGGGCTTCAGGCGCGAGTTCGGCCCCAACGCGCACGGCTTCGACGAGTTCTTTGGATTCGTGAGCGGTGCCGTCGACTACTACACGCACCGTCGCGGTGACGGAACACCGGACCTCTACGAGAACACGACTCCCGTGGAAGTCCCGGGTTATCTCACGGACGAGATCACGCAGCGCGCGGTGACCTTCGTGGAGCGGCACTCGGAAGCGCCCTTCTTCCTCGAGGTGGCCTACAACGCCGTCCATTGGCCGTTCCAGCCGCCGGACATGACGCCGCAAGGCGCGCCGCAATCCAGCGCCGCGGGCGATCTGCGCTTGTATCAGGGCCCCGCCGACGAGCATCCGGCGACGCGTGCCGACTATGTAAGGATGCTGGAGCGCGCCGACGAGGGCGTCGGCAAGATTCTCGCGGCGCTCGATCGTCTGAAGCTCAGTGGACGCACGCTCGTGATCTTCACGAACGACAACGGCGGCGAGTGGCTCTCGCGCAACGCGCCGCTGAGCAACCGGAAGAGCACCTTGTGGGAAGGCGGCATCCGCGTTCCGCTCATCATGCGCTGGCCCGGCCACCTGCCGGCGAACGTGACGTCACAGCAGGTGGCGATCACGATGGATCTCACAGCGTCGATTCTCGACGCGGCCCGAGCCTCGCGTCCGCCAGGTTACTACCCCGACGGCATCAGCCTCCTGCCGACGTTGACCGGCGAAGCACCCTTGGTCACGCGCGAGCTTTTCTGGAGACTGCGGCCGCGATTCGGCGTCCGTGCCGTGCGCTCGGGGCCGTGGAAGCTGCTCCAGGACGGGACCCATCTGTATCTGTTCAACGTCGCGACCGATCCCGCGGAGCACCATGATGTCACGCTGCAGCACCTCGATCTCGTGCGGCAACTGAGCGCCAAGCTCGATGAGTGGGAGAAGACTGTCGACGCTCGGAGGCGAGTCCCGGCGAGTTGAACCTGCATCGAGCGCGTCCTACGCCGCGCGAACCTCCGTCTCCTCGACGCGCTCCACCGCTTTGTCAGGATGCTCACCCAGGAACTCGACCCACTGCGTCTTGACCGTCGGATAATGCTTCGCCGCTTCGACCAGCTGCAGCCAGCAATCGATGTTGGACTCGAACCAGCTCTGCAACTTGCCGTCCTTGATGGTGCCGTTGTCGGAGAATGCCTGGTGCGCCTGGGCCAGTGAGAACATGTCCGGATAGACCCGCGCGCCCAGATGCTCGAGCGGAACGCGGAGCGCCCAGAGTCCGCGATTGCCCCCTGCCATCGACGGGGACGCGGACATCAGCATTCCCTGCTTCCGCGTGAACGGCTGCGGACGGAAGCGCGAGACCCAGTCGATGACGTTCTTGAGCACGCCCGGCATCGACGCATTGTACTCGGGCGACGCGACGATGAACGCGTCGTTGGTGAGCAGCTTGTCCTTCAGGCGTTCGGCGCCCGCGGGCATGCGACCCTCGCTCTCGACGTCGAGATCATACGACGGGCAATCGAAGTCTTCCATGCGCGCCCGGTCGACGATGCCGCCCTTCTGTTCGACGACTTTGGAGGCGAGCGACGCGAGTCGACCATTGAGCGACTTGCTGCTCAGCGAGGCACCGAACACCAGGACTTTGACGGCATACTGCGCTGACGTCTGCATGACGATCTCACAATGTCTGAGGCCGGCTCATCGTGCAGGCGTCGGGCCAGCGCGCGTGAAAACGACGACCCGCCAGATCTGTGTCTCCGACACGAAGTCCCGCGCGAAGCCGGCGCGCGTCACCAGCGCTTCGATGTCACGGGGGGAATGGACGTAGAAGCGAAACGGATTGCGGCCGATACGGAATACGAGGTTGATGCCCATCCGCACGGCCTTGGTCAGACGCCGCTCTCGCGGGATGACAATGCCATACGACCGTCGCGCACGGGCCAGGGACGTCGTGACCAGCTGTTCCATGTTCGGGTAGCAGCAGATGACCCGGTCGAGCGTCACGATATCCGCGGCTTCCGTTTCGCCGGCGAGTGCCACGAAATCACCGCGCAGAAACTGAACGCGCCCGGCGTTGCCCTGGCGCGCCGCCTCTTCCCGTGCGGCTTCGACGAACGCCTCCGCGGCATCCACCTGGACGGCCGACTCGGCGCCCGCGGCGAGCAGCTCATTCGGGATGACGCCGATGCCGCCGCCGATGTCCAGCAGCGTCTGGTGCTGGACACCGACTGATTTCAATGCATCGATCAACAGCCGCGTGGTCCGCGCCGGCCCCTTCTTGCGATAGCGCTTGAGATCCGCCCTCGCGCGCCTGGCGCCGAAGACCGCGTCGTACCGCTTTGTATCGCAGCAGTTCATGGCCCCCCGACGGCGGAAGCTACAGCAGGCCTCAACGGGAGAGGAACTTCCGGAGGTTTTCCGTCTGTCCGACCCAGCCGTTGGAATTCATCGTGAACGCTTTCGCACGCCGAGACTCGGGGATCGCGTCGAAGCCCGATTCGACGATGGTGAGCTTGGTGCCGCCGTCGGCGTCCTCGAGGGAGAACGCCACCAGCGTCGTTGGCTCGGCGTCATAGTCGATTCCCTCCTCCACGGCGTATGGATGCCATCGGAACGAGAAGAACCGCTCCGGCTCGATGGTCTCGATCCAGATACGCAGCGTCACATGCTCGTACTTGCGAATGGTCAGCTTTCCGCTGATCTCGGCGCCGGGCGCGAATGGCGCCGTCAGCGACACCCCGAACCAGGCATTGAATTGTGAGACATCGGTGAGCGCGCGCCAGACGCGCGCACGCGGTGCGTCGAGGGTCACCTGCTTCTCGATGCGGTCGGTTGATGCAGTTGCAGTCGGCATGGCAGTCGTCACTCGGAGTGTGAAGGGTTGTTGTCGGGATGGCGCAGCAGCTCGACGAGCCGCTCGATCCGCGTATCCCAGAGACGTTCGTAGCCGCGGAGCCAGTCGTCGGCGCGCGCCAGCGGCCGCGGGTCGATGCGGCAGTAGTGAATGCGCCCGCGTACGGTGCGTTGCACGAGGCCGGCACGTTCAAGCGTCTGGATATGCTTCGACGCCGCGGCCAGCGACATCTTGTGTGGCGCCGCGAGCTCGCCGACGGTTTGCTCGCCGCGGGCGAGGCGCTCGAGCATCGCACGCCGAGTGTGGTCGCCGAGCGCGCGAAACACGAGGTCGAGCCGCGCTTGATAATGTTCAACCATGTGGTTGAACATATCTAGCCGTCGCGGATTGTCAACCCAGTGGTTGAATGTCGCGGAATCAGGCGCGCTTCGCCGCCACTCGCATCGGTCAGCAGCTGCAGCACCGCGCGCAGGCCGGGGAGCCGCATCAGCCAACCGGCGATCGCCCATGCAACATGAATGTGCTCCAGCGCTCGCGCCACGGCGGCCACTCCGCGCTCCGGAGGCCCGCCATCGCCTGGATCGTACGTGATTCGTGTCAGACTTCCCGACGGATGCAGCTCGGCGGCCACGATCTCGAGTCCTCGTGGATGCCGCGCCGCAAACCAGCGCGCCACCTCGGAGCACGTACCGCAGCTCTCGGCCACGTACAAGAGGGCCGGGGCCGCGCCATCCACCGATGCGTGATACGGACGCCAGCGTACACGCCACGCGCGTACGC
>DASTVV010000235.1:0-3205 GCA_035758925.1 Gemmatimonadaceae bacterium | reverse complement strand
GTGAGAACCGCGTGACCTGCCACCCTTCGACCACCCGGTCCAGCATCCGTGACTCGTAGGGTGGATCGAGGAAGGCGATGTCATAGCTCGCTGTCTTCAAAGCGGCAGCGAACGGGAGCGCGTCCTTCTTGAATACCCGCGTCCGCTCGCGCATTCGCAGCAACACGATATTGGCCTTGAGCGCATGGAGGCTCGATCCCCGGGTCTCCACGAAATCCGCCGAGGCCGCGCCGCGCGAAAGCGCCTCGAGTCCGAGCGCGCCAGTGCCTGCGAAAAGATCCAGGACGCGGGCCCCCTTCACTACGTCCGCGAGCCGGTCGAGCACCGCGCCCCGAACGTGCTCCGCTGTCGGCCGGACCCGGAAGTCGTTGGGTGACACGAGGTCCCGCCCGGCAAATTTCCCGCCCACGATCCTCATATCGATGACATGGCCACTTCCATGCGGGGCAGTCGCATGTGCACAGGTGCCGTCACTTGAACTTCACTTTCGCGATCTCCGGATTTGGCGTGAACCCTTCACCGAAGTCCTCGATGTCCATCAGCTTGCGGATCTCGACCTCCACATCGCCGTTCGGAGAGACGAACGGAGCGCGCTTCACCCACTCGATCGCTTCCTCCAGCGACTTCACCTTGATGATCGAGAAGCCCGCAACGAGCTCTTTCGTCTCCGTGAACGGACCATCGACGACGATGGGGGTGTCGCCGATGAACTTCACGCGCGCGCCTTGCGACCTCGGCGCAAGACCCTCGGCGGCGAGGAGGACACCCGCCTTCACGGCTTCTTCGTTGTACTTCTGCATCGCGGCAAACGCTTCGGGCTTCGGCAGAACGCCCGGTTCCGGTTCCTTCTTCATCATGCCCATGACTATGAAACGCATCGTTCTCTCCTGAACTCGGTTCGTGTCCGTTGCCGCCCTTCGCGGCCTTACTTACACGTCGAACGAGACCGGTCAAAATCGACACGAGCTTCGAGAAACTGCAAACTGCCGGCTCAAGGAACTTAGATTCAGCCCATCGTCGGATCTCCTGACAGGGAATATCATGCAGCCATGGAAAAGCACTCGGGACACTCCATCTCGCTGCAGGTTGCCGCTCCCCGGGGCATCGCCGCCGTGCGCGCCCGCATGCCGGCAGCTCGCGTTCCCGCCGTGTTTGCCCAGTACCTGAACCAGGTGTACGCGGCGGCTCGAAAGGGCGCCGTTCACGTCGACGGCCAGAACATCTTCGTCTATCGGAGCACGGGCCGCGACGACGAGATCGACGTCGAATTCGGCGTCGGAGTCACGTCGCATTTTCCTGCGGCCGGACCGGTGATCTACTCGGAGCTGCCCGTCGGCGAAGTCGCGACGACAACACACTGGGGCGACTATGCGCGACTCGGGGACGCGCACGCCGCGCTTATTGCCTGGTGCCGAGCGCACGGGCGCGAGCTTGCCGGGCCGCGGTGGGAGGTCTACGGGCACTGGACCGACGATCCGACCCGGCTGCGAACCGACATCTACTATCTCCTTCAGCCCTCGATGTGAGGTTGTGGAGACCGGTTCCTTCCCCTTGACAGCTTAGGGTTGCTCTCGTACGCTACCCAAAGCCGTTGAGGGATGTGCGCTCCACCGAGGAGTGGTGCATGGCCAATCTCGATCTGGTGCAAGGGACGCTGGAGTTTCTCATCCTCCGGACGTTGAACTGGGGGCCGCAGCACGGCTTCGGCGTCGCGCGGTGGATCCGCACGGTGACGCACGACCGGCTCCAGATCGAGGACGGTGCGCTGTATCCCGCGCTCCACCGCATGGAAGCGAAAGGATGGGTGGCGGCGAAGTGGCGCCTCACGGAAAACAACCGGCAGGCCAAGTTCTACGAGCTTACCGCCAAGGGCCGCAAGCAGCTCGTCGCGCAGACGAGTGTCTGGAACGGCTACGTGGACGCCGTCAAGCAGATCATCGCCGCGTCATCAGCGTCGGCGGAGGCCGCCCGTGGCTGACACGACGCGCGCAGAGGGTTGGCGCCGCTACCTCCGCTTCTGGGGCGTGAACCTGGCGGGTGACCTGGAGGCCGAGGTCGAGTTCCACATCGCGACGCGAACCGATGAGCTCATCGCGCGCGGCATGAACCCGCACCAGGCGCGTGCGGCGGCAACGGCGGAATTCGGGGACGTGAGTCGCGTCAAACAGGTCGTCCTGACCATCGACGAGCAGCGTTCGCGACGCATGCGCGTGTACGAGTGGTTCGCGGACGCCTGGGGCGACGTGCGACACGCCGTCCGCTCGCTGCGTCGCGCTCCGGGGTTCGTGCTCGTCGTCGTGACCACGCTGGCGCTCGGGATCGGCCTCAACGGGACGATCTTCAGTCTCGTCAACGCGTACCTGATTCGACCGTTGCCGCTGCCGCGCGCGGAGCGCTTCGTCGTCATGGGCTCGATCGACCCGGGCATCGGCGTGCCGGCGGAGATGTCCTACCCGGATCTCCAGGACTACCGAGCGCTGCGTACGATCTTCAGCGATCTCGCCGGCACAGTGGTCACGACCGCGAGCCTGAACGAATCCGGGCGCGCGGAACGACTGTGGGCCGAGCGGACGACGGGCAACTACTTCCAGACGCTGCGACCAGGCATGTCGCTTGGCCGCAGTTATAGCGACGACGAAAGCGGTCGTGCCGCACGCGTCATCGTGCTCAGCTACCAGTATTGGCAACTCAAGTTCGCCGGCGACTCGTCGGTGGTGGGACGGACGATCCGTCTGGACGGCGACGCATACCAGGTCCTGGGCGTGGCCGAGCCGGATTTCCATGGGTTCGCTCCGATGATCGCATCCGACGCCTGGATGCCGCTGGACGAGAGCCCCACGGGTCGCGCACAACGACTGAACGGCAGGGCCAACGGTTTTCTGAATGTCGTGGGCGTCCTGGCCCCGGGCGTCGACATCGCGCGTGCGCGCGGGGCAGTCGCTGCTCGCGCGGCGCAGATTCGTCACGACCATCCCGCGACGAGCAAGAACATCGACGCGCTCGTGGTCCCAGAGACTCGCGCCCGGCCGCTGCTCGCCATCGCTCAACCGGTGCCGCTCGTGTCGACCGTGCTGCTGGGGCTGACGCTCCTGGTGCTCGTCATTGCGTGCGCCAACGTCGCCAACCTGATGCTCGCGCGCGGCACGGTGCACCAACGCGAGCACGCCATCCGCGCCGCACTGGGCGCAGACCGCTGGCGGCTCGT
>DASTVV010000166.1:0-3038 GCA_035758925.1 Gemmatimonadaceae bacterium | reverse complement strand
GCGATGCGCACGAGCGGCATCATCGACTCACGTCGCAGCCTTCGGACTCGCGTCGCGACGCCGCCGTTCATCGCCCGTGTCGCGTCGGACTGGTCGCCGCGCAGACGTTCGATGCGCGTGATCGAGGCTTGGCACGGACTTGCGCATTCCCGTGAGCAGTGGCGGCTCGGGCTTCACGGGATGCTGCTCCCAAGAGATCAGGATGCTCTGGAATGCTCCCAGCGTGCGTTGCTGCCGGTTGTCCATGTGGGCTGCCCTGAATGACGGCGCCGCGGTCGCTTCGCCCGTGGTCCGGGAAACGACGAGATGTGCCGGCGTCGGCGAGGCGTGTCGCCAGGACTGATATTCGTGCGCCTCTATTCTGCGGCCGTTGGACCCGACTCGAAAGAGGAGGTCCGCCGCTGGATCGAGGTGGCACGGCGGCAGAAGGAGGGTGGGGCCGGCCGAACAAGCGTGGGCCCTGGCTGCACGGCGTGAGATGTCCTGTCACACCTCACCTGCACCGCGGGCATGGCGAACTCCCGCGAAAGCCAGCTGAAAGCGTCGCGTCAGCCGCGTGGATTGGCCGCAGGATCGCAATCGAGCTTCGCGGCCACACGAATCGAAGTCACGTTCACGCCCACTTCATATAGATGCGGTTCTCTGCCGAACTCTGCGCCCACCGCACCATAAGTCGGCGGCACACACGCGAAAGTCCGGCTGTACAAGAGGCGAAATGACCGTCGACCTGGATCTCACAACCAGAGAGGGCGCCTAGCTTGATCGACATGCGCATCACAAGCCTGTCAGAGCTCATCGCCTATCTCGATGAGCAGGCCGCTGTCATACGGGCGGCATACGAATCGGTGTCAGTGGACCAACGCATGTCCCGGCCCGCCAGCGACCGCTGGTCGCCTGCCGAGGTCGTGCATCATGTGAGCATCGTCAACCGCGCCGTGGCGCGGCTGCTGCACCGGCTGGTCGACCAGGCGCGCACCCTCCCGCGGCACGGACATGCGATGCCTGCCATCGAGAACGAAGACATCGCGCGCATCCTGGACCGTTCGCGTCGCTTTGTCGCGAGCGAGTCCGCCCAGCCCAGAGACACCGATCCCGCCCGCCTCTGGCCCGACTTCGACGCGTCCGTTCGGGAGCTTCAGGAGCTGATCGCCGCATCGGAGGGACTGCCGCTGGAATCCGTGTCGGCGCATCACGCGGCGCTCGGGAACCTGACTGGTTACGAGTGGATCGCGTTCATCGGAGCCCACGCGGCGCGCCACGCGGCCCAGATCCGGGAGATCGCAGGTACGTGAGATCGCTTCCGTGCCCGTCAGACGCTTCAGCACGAACGCGAGCGTCCACCATGCGTTCAGCCAGGTCATCTATCCTCGAGCACCGCGCAGCTGGACCGTAGAAAGCCAGTGTCGGCAGTGGAACGTTGAGTCAATGTCGCGGAGAGGGCGGCCTCGCCAGCGTTTCTCGATGTGAACGGCGCGACTGTTTTTCATTCGCTCTCCTCCTGGGCCCCAGACAGTCCTTCACCACGTGAGGGAATCAGCGACAGATGCTGCGTGCTTGTCCTGACGGTGTGTCGGTCGCAAGAAGGCGATCCTGGATCCGTGCTGGACGTTCTTCAACGCGGAACAGCCATGTCAATCACCATCTCGACCAATCCCGGCCTGCACGCTCTGAGCGTAGCGCGCATGGGTCTCACGGTGGTCACGGCGCTCGGCCTCGCGGGGGCCACGTTCTCTGGCACTCTCGTGTACCGTGAAGTGTTCGCGTCGGGCGCCAGCTGCCCGGCGACCGGGGCCACGATCGCCGGGGTTCCCGTGTGTGTGTACGGTTTCCTGATGTTCGTCGCGATCACCTGTATCGGCGTGTGGGGACTCGTCGCGAGCAGGAGCCGGTTCGAATGAGCGGCATCCGTCAGGTGAATGGATGCCGCGTTGCAGCGATGTTCTCGCTGTCGCTGCTTCTGCCTCTCGCGGCCGGCGCGCAGCCGGTCCCCAGAGATCCAATCGCCCTGCGTCCAGCGGCTTCGCTTCACGTCTCCGACATCTTTCGCTGGGACTCTACGGCCACCCCGCGCCGCGAGCCGATCGTCGCGGCGTTACTGGGTGTCCTCCCCGGGCTGGGTCACGCCTACGCCGGAGAGCCGAAGCGCGGGCTGGCGGTCGCCGGTGTGTGGCTGGCGGGGAGCGTTGCCGCATTCGGCAGCTCGAACACGCTCGTGAGCGGAACCGGAGGCGTGCTTCTCCTCGGGTCGCAAATCTTCAGCATCGCGGACGCCGCGCTTGCCGTCGGGCGCTTCAACAAGCGGCACGCCGGCGCAAGGCAGGCGGGCGGTCGCGAGTTGCCGACGGGCGACCGGTCGTCCGAGTCGAGCTCAACGCGCGTGCCCACTCAGGGACTACCGGCAGCACGGCGCTGAGCAGCCGGGCCGCCTGTACGGCGCGGGATCCCCGTGAGGATGCGCTCCACGGCGCGGGAGAGACGCTTCCACGGCTGCCGCTCCTCTGCGAGTCGCGCGCGACCTTGGCCGCGAGCGCGTAGAAGCGCTCGCGGCGGTGGTGAAGTTCATCGCGCCCACCGCAGCGCACTCCTCTCAGCGAGAACACAGCGAACGGTCCGCCGTAGACTGCTGAAGCGAGCGGAGTGTTCTCGCCTTCCGTATATTGAATTCAATGATCGGGTCGCTGCCAACACGAGTGAGTCGCGCCGTTTTCGGCCTCCTGTCGATCTGGTGTCTGGGATGCACGTCCCTTGACGTCATCATCGACCGGCTCGTGCATCACGACGCTGCGGCAAGCGGCTGCGTCATGGCAGACGACGCGCCAGTACAAGGCAGTGGCAACGGAACACCCACGATGCAACCGAGCGTGGACCATTCCGTCGTTGCCGGATGCGGGTGCGACCACTGCATCGCGGTTCAGACTCCGGCGACAGCCGTCGCCGTCGCACCGCTCCCGACTCCCGATGCCGTTGAGCACCGGCTCGGCAACCAGCTGGATGTCGCACGGGAACCGTTGGTCCCTCCGCCAATAGCGGGAACGATC